>CAYTXJ010000009.1:0-30750 GCA_964440775.1 uncultured Desulfobacteraceae bacterium
TGGAAAGTCAAATCCTTATGCCATACCAAAGAGGCATATATGCCCGTTTAATAAGAGACATATTTCGGTTTCCAGCCGTCTCTTGGGATGGCAAGGCTCAAAAACATATCTTCTTCTTTAAACATGAGCCTCTTTTGAACCATCATGTTTAGAAATCTTAAGATCTGCTCTCTGGGTATATGTGAAAATCTTTTTGATATCTCACACAAATCTCTTATCTCTTTACAAAATAGATAGATCTTTCTGGAATCCCCTCTCAGTCTATGGCTCATATCATTCCCTTGGGGGTCCTGCTGTTTAATAATCAAAAATTCTCCTCCGTCCATATATGATAAGATGGGCTCTGCTCCTGATCTCTTCTTTAACTTCCAGTATGTCTCTTCCCACCATCTTACCTTTTCTCTTACAGGCTTCCATATCTCTCTCTGATATCGCAAGTTCCCTCTATAGCTCTGGACAATGAGTTGGAGCTTTTTAAGTATATCTTTCGGAAATATGTAGCTATAGTATGGATGGTTATATGTGCTTTTTAATCCAGATCTCTTATAGTCCCTATGAATAGGGCTATCATATCCAAGCCAAAAGGGGATAGCCCTAATTGGCTTAAAGATGAATATAGATTCTATTGTCTTAAGTGTCTCATCCACATCCTTCCTGTCACTTAAGGGAAATTCCATTATGAGATTGGCCTCAAGCTGAGGTGTTCCATAACCTTCACAGTATTTCATAACCTGGATATTTTCTATGAGTTTAACCCCCTTATTGATCTTTTTAAGGAGTGATGAGCTGAGTGCCTCAATTCCCACCTGGATCTTCTTAAGCCCCCACATCCATAGCTCCATAAGATCTTCAAGTTTAATTGGTGCCCTTAGTTCACCAAACAGATTGAGATCTCTGCTTAAGGTAGATATCTCCTTTAATGCCTCCTTTAATATGGGAATAGGTATTACATTATCCATAAATGAGATGGAGAGGGTATGATACTTTTCTATTATCCCTTTAATCTCCTTTTGAATCCTTCTGGAAGATTTATGCCTATATCCATGCCATTGAAGATTTAAATTACAGAACCTGCATCCTCTACCGTCTCTATTCCACCAACACCCCCTTGAAATTTCAATGGGGAATCTGGGGATAAATCTCTTAGATGCAACTTTAGGGTTTTTTAGGAAATCCATGTATGGTGAAAAATCAGGAATCGGTAGTTTATCAAGGTTATCTATCTGAAAACCTATCCCATTTCCATATATCTTTCCATCTTCTCTAAAAAAGAGTCCTGGTATATCACAGGGCCTTTTTCCATCTATCAAGGCCTCTATAAGGTAAGATAGAGGAAGTTCTCCTTCTCCGCTTATACAATAATCAATTTCAGGAAATGCACTAAGGAGTGATCTTCCCATATCTCTGGCACACTGCGACCCCCCTATAACCACCTTTATCAAAGGGTTTTTCTCCTTTATTAATCTTATAGCAAATAATGAGCTTGTAAGCTGAGAAAAGCACATAGAAAGGCCTATAAGATTAAATCTCTTCCAATCAATCCCAGAGAATATCTGCTCATTAATCCACTTTATTCTGTCCACTAAGATTTCAAAATTGAGGTTCTTAAGCTCTGGTTCCCTCTTTGTAAGTCTCTTATAAAGGCTTTTTAAGGACTCCTTTCTTTCCGGAAAGAGCAGCGAAGCATATATAAGCTCTGATAACCACATCCTCTCTGAAATGGCATGATATATCCTGTAGCCAAGTCTATATGCTATGTCTAAATAGAGATGGAAAGAATATACTCTGATATTATTTAGATTGTTTTGAATATAGGATCTTAAAGTGGCAAGCTGAATGGAGGGTCTATTAAAAAGGGGCCATGGCATGGATATAAGCGAAATATTGAATATCTTTTCCATTTGAATCTAATTGATCTGTATCAGTCTGTATCCTGCCTTATTTATGACCGAGACTATCTCCATGGGGATTCTTAAAGAAGTTATAAGATTCCATCTACCCTTTCTTCCTCTAAAAGAGATACCTTTTACAATGAATCCCAGATCGTATTTTTCCTTTCCATCCTTAAGCCAGAAGATATGTCTTCCCTTTGAGTATCTTATACCCAAGCTCTCAAATAGGGAATCAATATGAAAATAGTCTCCTTCCATCTCTTTAAATGAGAGGATATGGAAATCTTTTTTATCGATCAACTCCATTATGGGAGAAGGTATCCTGTCTCTTACAATGACAATTTGCTTTCCATCTATCTCTATAAGGAATGAGGTCCTTATCTCAAATTGCATATCAGAGTGTGAAACATGAAAATCTACATCTCTTCCTTCCTGGTATTTAACACCTGCCAAATTAAAGATAAGCTTAAGGTATCTTTTAATATCCCTTTCTATGGATATATTTTCTTCTCTTAGCTCAAATACCTGAGATTTTCCACTTCCCCCTCTTTGAAGTGGAAGAATCTCAATGCCTTCGCCTTTCAGGTATTCCCTAAGATATGCGGGAACTTTCAAAGGGGTTCCCTTTGTCATGATAATATAATTGATCTTCCTCTCATATCTTGGACATATTATCAGATCTGCCTTAAAGAGGGCTTCAATTCCATCTGAAAGGGCAATGGTATGTGATTTTCTGTATATCTTTTCATAACCCATGGCTCTAAATATGACAATAAGTGCATCTGATATATCTTTTGAAGGCATATTAACTACCGAATAATTTTCCCACCTTGATTCAATGAATTCCTTCAGATTCTTTGGGAAATCCCCACTTAGATCCAATAGAATCCTCTTTTTCCCTGAAATTAACATGGGATAGCGTCTTGCCTTTATCCTTATATTTTGCCCCTTCCCTGTAGAGATAAAGCATTCTCCATCACTAATAATCTCTATATCTGTGCCTGAAAAGATATCTGTTAGTTTCTTTAAAAGCTTCCTATTAATTCTCTTCTCTCTAAGTCGCTTATAGATACCAGAAACGGGTATCTTTATTAGCTGCCCGATTCTTATTCTGTTTAGATCCACAATCTGTGGATTTAATCTCTTAATTTCCGCAAAATATCTATAGATCTCTCTATTATCTATCCCACACTGATCTCTCAATATCTTATAGATGCTATCCCCCCTCTTTACCCTATATAGCCTATATTGATCCCGCTCCTGCTCAGCCCCCTTTCCCATCTGTTGTTTAATCTTTGAGATATTTATGGGGATAAAGAGGGTCTGATTTGGATATATCAGAGAGGGATTCTCTATCTGGGGATTCAGGACCTTAAATGCCTCTATGAATTCTCTATATCCCATATTCTTCAATGAACCACTTCTCTTTATGATCTTCCATAGATAATCACCCTTTTTTACACTGTATGAGAAGGCATCTATAATCTTCTGCCCCCATCTATACCTGAGATTCTGAGCTTCCCCTTCTTTCCTTAAATAGATATGATAAGAAGGAAGCTTAGATATCTTAAATGAAGATGAATCCTTAGGATTGATAAATAGAGATATGAAAATCAAATATAAGAATATATTCCCACCTTTTCTATATAGCTGATTGAATCTCATATGAATCTTTATAGTCTGTATGTTAAAAAAAATTTCAATAAAATTTTAATTTTACTATATATTGAAATTTTTATTTTTAAAACACATTATATTGTATTTTGCTTTACAACTTTTTAAAAATCTGTTAAAAGCGATTCCATGAAGATAAAAAAGCTTACAATAATGGGCTTTAAGTCGTTCATGGAGAGGGTGGAACTGGATTTTACTCCGGGGATAAGTGCGGTAGTGGGTCCCAATGGATCTGGAAAGAGTAATATAGTGGATGCCATACGTTGGGTGCTTGGAGAGCAGAGCACTAAGCAATTGAGAGCAAAGAGTATGGAAGATGTGATATTTAATGGGACGAATGAGTTTAAGCCTCTGGGAATGGCAGAGGCATCCATTCTGATTGAAGGTGATAGTGATTTACCAGAACCCTTCAAGGATTATTCGGAGCTATCTATCACAAGGAGGATTTATCGCTCAGGAGAGAGTGAATATCTGATAAACAATATTCGCTGCAGGCTTAAGGATATACAAAATATATTTATGGATACCGGTCTTGGAAACAGGGCCTATTCTATAATTGCGCAGGGCGAGATAAGCTCGATCTTAGAGCAGAGACCTGAGGACACCCGTAAGATGCTTGAGGAGGCAGCAGGTATCACCCGTTATAGAAAGCAGGTGGAGGAGGCCCAACGAAAACTCCAACTAACCAAAAACAATCTTGAAAGGATAGGGGATCTTTTAAGGGAGGTTAAGAGGCAGAAGCTCTCTTTAAAGAGGCAGGCCAATAAGGCCATAAGATTTAAAAAGATAACAGAAGAGATAAGGGATCTGGAGATACAGTTAAATAGCAACCTGTATCATGAACTTAAAATCCTATTAAAGGAGAGATCTGCCCGGAAAAGCTCTTTAAAGGAGCAGGAGACACTGGTCTCATCAAGATATTCAACCTTAGAGGCAGAGCTTCAGTCCTTGCAATTCCAAAGGGAGGAACATGAAAAGGTGCTTCAATCCCTAAGAAGGGAATTTGCCTATGGAAAAGAAAGGATAAGGCAAAAGGAGAGGGAATTGGAACAAATTGAAGGGAATATGGAAAGATACAGGGAAGTTATATGCAGGCTCAGACAGGAAAAGGCGGCTTTGAAGGATAGGATAGGGAAGTTTAATGGAGAGAAGCAAAAGATAGAGGAGGAGCTTAGATCCATAAAGAGAGATATACAGTCTATAAGGGTTAAGATTGATGGTATTAAGAAGGAATTTGAAGAGCAAAATATAAATCTAAAGAAGATAAAGGAGATGCATGAAAAGGCATCAAAAGATATAAGGGATAGAGAAGGCCTTATATTGTCTATTAATAAAGACAGGGAATATCTGTCTTTGAGATTAAAGGAGATATATGCCTCCCTTGAGGAATTTAAGAGAGAGGAAGAGGGTCTTTCTAAAAAGATGGATATCTTAAAAGGTCATCTTATAAGCCAGAGAAGAGCTTATGAAGAGCTCAAAGAGAGATTGGACGAAGTTGAAAAGATCCTTCGTGCCAAGGCCGTGGAGAAGGAAAGACTCTTTAAGGAAAGGGATGAGATTGAAAAAGAGATTAAGATGATAGATGCGGATATGAATGTATGTAGGGCCAGGATAATGACTTTAAAGAGTATCATAGATAATTTTGAGGGATTTCATAAGGGTGTAAGAAATGTGATGAGATCAGAAGAGCTTAAATCCTTAAGGGATGGTCATATAAAGGGGGTTGTGGCAGAGATTATACAGGTAGAGGAGGGATATGAACAGGCAGTTGAAAGCTTCTTGGGTGAGAAGCTTCAGTATATTATCGTGGACAGCAGAGACACCGCAAAAGAGGCCCTTGAATTTTTAAGAAAGCGAAGTATGGGAAGGGGGAGTTTTATACTCTTAGATGAGGGTGATATACCTGAAGAGCGAAAGGATCCTATACAGAGTGGGCTCAGACCTTTAAAAGAGCATGTGAAGGCCCCTTCTCATTTTAATAAGGTGGTAGATATGCTTTTAGGTGAAACCGTTATCGTTAAGGACATTGACGAAGCACTAAGCCTTTGGGAGAGGAATGGAAGAGATAAAAATTTTGTTACAATTGATGGAGACCTGATCACCAAAGATGGGGTGATAAGTGGGGGAAGGATGCCAAAGAGTTCTCAAGGTATCCTCCTTAGAAGAAAGAAGATGATGAATCTGGAAGATAGAGTTAAGGAGTTAACAAAAAAAAGGGAAAGGCTTGAGCAGAATCAGATAAAATTAGATGGAGAGATAAAGAAGAATAGGGACGATATTGAAGGATATGAAAGTCGTAGGGATCATATAAGAGAGGAGATGAGAAGGATTGATAGAATACTCTTTTCAATGTCCAATGAGATGGAAAAGATACACGATTTACAAGAGCATATATCTTCAGGGATATCCAGAAAAGGGTCAGAGGCAGATAGACTCAGAACCAGGCTTTCTGAAAAGGATGAGGAGTTAAAGAGATGCATGGTCCATAAGGATGAGGAATATAAGGTGCTGGATGAGAAGAGATCAATGCTTGATATGGCCGAAGAGGAGTATAAGAGGGTAAAGAAGGAGATGGATAGGGCTCAGATGGAGCTTAAGCTCAGGATGGAAAAGGAAAGGGGGCTGAGGAGAGAAAGGGATAGGGTCCTCAGATTCTTAGAGGATTCACTGGGAAGGGTAGATGAGATTGATTCAGAGATTATTGATACAGAGGAAAGGATTAAAGAAGCGGCTCAGAGAAAGGACGAGTTGGAAACAGAGATAGAGCTATCTTCTTTTAGAGTTAGAAAGAAGGAGTCAAAATTAAGGGAGCTTGAAGCTAAAAGGAATGAGATCTTCTCTCAGATAAAGGATAGAGAAAATAGGCTTAGGGAATTGAGAGCTAAGATAGAGGAGATAAGAGAAAGATTGCATAAATCAGAGCTTGAGGAGTCGGAACTATCCCTTAAGATGGAAAATCTGTGCTCTAATGTGCAAGAGCTCTATGGTATAGATCTCAGAACTGTTTATGAGGGATATCTGGATAGCAAATTTTCAGAGACAACACTTAGAGATGCAATCCGATTGAAGCGGCAAGAAAGGGATAGGCTTGGTGAGGTAAATCTCTCTGCCATAAAGGATTATGAAGAGGCTAAGAAAAGATATGATTTTATCCGGTCCCAGAGAGAAGATCTGATAGATTCCATTGAAAAGCTTAAACAGGCCATCAGAAAGACAAACAGGATTTCACTTGAAAGATTTATGGATACCTTTAAAAGGGTGGATTTAAAGATGAAGGAGATATTCCCAATTCTGTTTGATGGAGGACACGCTGGACTAAGACTCACCCTTGAGGATGATCCCCTTCACAGTGGTGTGATTGTGGAGGTAAGACCTCCTGGGAAAAGGCTGAGTCATATGGGACTTCTTTCAGGAGGTGAGAAGACATTGGTTGCCCTCGCACTTCTCTTTTCTCTATATCTGATAAAACCCACCCCTTTCTGTATACTGGATGAGGTGGATGCATCGCTTGATGAAGCCAATATTGAAAGATTTAACAGGCTGCTTAAAGAGATTAAGAGACACTCTCAGGTGCTCTTGGTGACCCATAACAGGAGATCCATGGAGTTTGTAGATAGGCTCTATGGAGTTGCCATGGAAAAGAAGGGGGTATCTAAGATAGTATCTGTAAACCTTCAAAGATTTAGGAAGGATACAGGGGTATCAGATGTGGAAGCTGTTTAAAAAGAGAGAGACTGAAGAAGAGAGCAGAGGTCTATTTCAGCGGCTTAAAGACAGACTTTCCAAGACCAGAAAGAATATATCAAGCAGGCTTGAATTACTCTTGAGAGGCAGGGAAAAGATAGATGATGAGCTACTGGATGAGCTTGAAGAGATGTTAATTACCGCTGATTTTGGGCTGGATGCAACTGAAAAGATTATAGATTATCTTAAAAGGGATGTTTCATCTAAGAAGATTCAGGATATTAATGAGATAAAGGTAAAAATTAAAGACATTGTATATGGCTTTCTCAAGACCCCAGAAAGGGCTGAAATAGGGGATCTACCAGTTCCATATGTGATATTGATAATAGGTGTAAATGGGACAGGTAAGACAACCACCATATCAAAGCTTGCACATATGTTTAAGCAGGAGGGAAGATCTGTGCTCTTGGTTGCAGCAGATACCTTCAGGGCCGCTGCAATAGAGCAACTCCGTATTTGGGCGGATAGGGTGGGGGTGGAAGTGGTAAGCCAGAGAGAGGGTTCGGATCCTTCTTCAGTGGTCTATGATGGGCTTAGTTCTGCAATATCAAGGAATATAGATGTGGTCTTAATAGATACTGCAGGAAGACTCCATACCAGAAAAGATCTAATGGAAGAGCTAAAAAAGATATGTAGGGTTGCAGATAAAAGGCTTTCTGGAGCTCCTCATGATATATGGATGGTATTGGATGCCACTACCGGCCAGAATGCCCTTTCCCAGGCAGAGATGTTTAATAGCGCTTTAGGAGTCAGTGGAATAATCCTTACTAAGCTGGATGGAACTGCCAAGGGAGGGGTTGTGGTTCCCATTGCATACAGGACAAAGATTCCGGTAAGATTCCTTGGAATTGGGGAGGGGATTGAGGATCTAAGGCCATTTAACCCAAGACAATTTGTGGATGCCATCTTTGAATGAGGATGTTTTGAAGGTATTGAGGACCATAAAGAAGGTTATGTGGGGAGATCTGGACTCTCTTCAGATAGTGTTTTACCCACGATATTATGAGTGGATGGATGGATGTGGTCATCTCTTTTTTGAATATATAGGGATAAACTTAGGAAGACTCTGGAAGGACAGAGGCCTTATATTTGGTTTAGTGGAGACAGGTTGTAGGTATCTTAGGCCTGCAAGGTATTATGATATCCTTGAGATAGATACATACATAAAAGAGTTTGAGGGAAAAACCGTAAGACTTTCACACGATATTAAATACAGAGATAGTGGAGAGATAATAGTTGAAGGATTTGAAAATAGGATCTGTCTTGATGTATCTGATATATCAAGACCTAAAGCGATAGATATACCACCTGACCTCAGAGATGTCTTAACTGAGGCCTGCTAAAGTGCCCTCATCCACTCTGGTCTAAGTGGGACATCTCCCCTAAGGGCTGCGTCAATTAGAGCTAAGGCCTCCTGTTTCCCTTCAGGCAGTCTTGCCTTGATGGGTAGATAGTTGGATGCATGGTTTGAAAAGAAGAGCCCTCTGCTTAGATCTGTGTGTGCTATCATCTCTCTTAGTTCCAGTAAGAGTTCATCCTGAGTAGGTAGCTCAAATCTACCTTCCTTCCAGTCAGAATAGAGAGGGGTTCCAGGGATAAGCATAACAGTTAATGCACCTACATAGTCCGGATCCATCTCACTCAAAAGCTCGCCAGTAAGTCTTGCATGCCTCAAACTTCCATCCCTCCCTGCTATTCCAAGGAGCACTGTAACAGAGAGTTTAATTCCGGCCTCCTTTACCCTTCTTCCCATCTCAATAAGGGTTCTTGAACTTGTCCCCTTTCTCACATCCTTTAAAACCTTGTCATCTCCACTTTCAACTCCAAGATAGACTATTCCCAGTTTTCTTTCCTTTAACTGACTCAGGTCATCCAGACTCTTTCTCTTAATACTTTTGGCATTGGCATAGATACCCACCCTTCTTACCCAGGGAAGGTGCTCGTTTATCTCATCCATGATCCAGATAAGTCTCTTTTGAGGTATTATTAAGGGATCTCCATCCATCAAAAAGACCCTGTTCTGCCGTTGCATATAGCGGGATGCAAAGAGGATATCATGATGGATAATATCATCTTCCTTTATTCTGAACCTCTTTACCTTATAGGTGCCACAAAATGTACATCTATTATGGGAACATCCCACAGTTACCTGAAGTAGGATGCTATTTGCCTCACTGGGAGGTCTTATAATTATTCCCTCATAGTGCATGCCTTCCTGTTCATATGCTCCTTCCGTCATCTCAACCACCCAATTTTTTTATCAAAAGAGCAATAGGGATTCTGGCTATTATTGTCAATCTTTTTTGTCTAATTGTAAGAGCCAAGATAGATCCTCTTTACCTCCTCGTCTCTCTTTACCTCCTGTGGATCTCCTTCAGAGATGACTCTTCCGTTATTTAGCATAATGACTCTGTCTGCATGGGAAAACACCACATCCATATCGTGTTCAGTAAAGAGAAGACCAATGGACCGATCTTTCACAGTCCTTTCTATGAGTTCCATTAATTTCATCTTTTCATCCATCTCCATGCCAGCAGTGGGCTCATCCATTAAGAGCAATCTTGGATTACTCGCAAGTGCCATTGCAAATTCAACACGTTTAAGATCTCCATATGTAAGTATCCCACATCTCTTGTGGAATTTGTCTTCAAGGCCTACAGCTCTTAGCAACTCCATCGCCTCATTGTAAAATTGACCTTTAAAATGCCTATGGATGCTTCTTATTCTTCCTCCATGAGATATAAGCACCATCTGGACATTTTCAAGGACACTCATTGAATAGAAAGGTGATGCGATCTGAAAGGTTCTTCCTACTCCCATTTTCCATATCTCCCTCGGGCTCTTGCCTGTGGTATCACTTCCAAGGATGTATATCTTTCCTTTATCAGGTTTAAGCTGGCCGTTTATAAGATTAAAACAGGTGCTCTTTCCGGCACCATTTGGGCCTATCATGGCAAGGAGTTCCCCTTTAATTAATCTAAAGCTTACATGATCTAATGCCTTGAATGTCCCAAAAGACTTACAAAGATCCTTTACCTCAAGAAGCCTTTTCATATCAGTTTATCTCTGTTTGGGGATGAAAAAATCTAAATAACTTTTTGTTTATAACCCCAGATATTCCCTTTGGAAAGCCGATTACTAAGAGTAAGAATATAAGACCCAGGATAAGTCTCCAAAAATGAAATCTTGAGATCATATCTTCCAGCCAGATAAATGTCCCTGCTCCCACAATAGGGCCTGATATGGAATGCATCCCTCCTAAGAGGACACTCAAGAGTATATCAAAGGACCTGAAAATAGATATCTCATATGGAAAAACAGAGCCCTTTGAAAATGCATAGAGTGCTCCGGCCAGTCCTGCAAACATGCCTGAAATGGAAAATGAAAGCCACTGGTGCATCTTTATATTAATACCAATTGCCTCTGCCATCAAAGGAGAATCTCTGCACCCTCTCATACCATATCCAAAGGGAGTAAAAAGAAGATATCTTAGACACAATATACCACTGATGGATACTATCATAGTCAGATAATAAAATGTCACCTCATTGGATGCCCATTTAGAAGGCCATATGCCTAATATCCCATCATCACCGCCTAAAAATTTCCACTGCTTTACTGCTGCCCATAGGATCTGGGAAAAGGCAAGGGTTAACATTGCAAGATAGACTCCAGAGAGCCTTACGCAGAACCATCCAATAATTGATGCAAGTAAAAATATAAAGATGGGTGAAAGAAGTAGAGTAAGTTCCATTGGAAGATGAAGATAGTGAACCAGAAGGGCAGCTGAATATGCACCCCCTCCAAAAAAGGCGGCGTGACCAAAGGATATCATACCACCCGGCCCCATCATGAAATATAGACTCATACATGCAAGGGAAAATATGGCTATTTCACTTAGAAGAACAAGTTGAAATCCTCTAAAAAAGATGGGAATTATGAAGATAAGAAGCAGTACGATGCACGTAGTTGCCTTTACCCTTTTAGAAGGGGGAATTAGCGGGGGGTCTTCAATCTCTTCCATCAATCGCCTATGGATTTGGGCTCTTCCAAAAAGGCCATATGGTCTTAGGATCAATACAACCGCCATTATAAAAAATGTCATAACCAATGTGCTCTGTGGAATTATTAAGATGCCAAATGAGGTAAGTTCGCCGATAAGTAGTGAGGCAAGAAATGCACCACCAATACTACCCATTCCACCTACCACCACCACTACAAAGGCTTCTGCGATCACGTTTAGGTCCATCATTAGATCTGCTCCCCCAACAGGAAGCTGCACAGCGCCTCCAAGCCCTGCAAGCGTAGACCCTAAAAAAAATGCCCCTGTAAAGAGCCACTTTTCATTCACTCCAAGCCCAGAGAGCATCTCCCTGTCTTCTGTAGCAGCCCTTATAAATAGGCCCCATCGGGTCTTATTTAGCAAAAACCAGAGGAGAAATAGTATCATAAATGCAACAGCTATCAAAAAGAGGTTATATTGGGGTATATATGATCCTAATATCTTTATGCTTCCATCCATCCCTGGCATCTTTGGCCCTAAGAGATCTTCTGCCCCAAAGATCCATAAAGATAGATCCTGTATGATAAGAACCACTGAGAAGGTGGCCATTAATATGAACAGCTCTGGTGCCTTATATAATCTCCTCAGGATCACGGTCTCTAAAATTACCCCTACAAGCCCAACTGAGATGGAAGATAGAAAGATCCCTAAGCAAAAAAGCAGGCCATTCTTAGGGAGTAAAGAGATGATATAATAGGCCAGGTAGGCTCCGATCATATAGAAGGAGCCATGAGCCATGTTAACCACTCTGCTGACTCCAAATATAAGGGAAAGCCCTGCAGAGACTAAAAAGAGAGATGCAGCATCAGAGAGCCCATTTAGAAATTGAATTAGATAGGTGCCAGTCATCCCTATGGATATGGCCTGAGTCTTCTGACCTCTTCATCTGTTGGAAGGTAGTATCTACCATCCATATATTTCCATTTTACCATAATTCCCTTATTTCCCTTTAAGGAAGTATAACCTACAAATGTGCCCATTGTGGATTGATGATCTATCTTTCTAAAGGTTATAGGCCCAAAAGGAGAGGTGAATGTGAGCCCTTCCATTGCCTCTATCATCTTATCCGTATCCGTTGATTTTGCCTTTCTCAACATATATGCCACCGCCCACATGGTATTATATCCAACCACTGAGCCCATTCGAGGATAGTCATGATATCTCCTTCTGTATGCATCTAAGAACCTCTTATGTTCATCAGTATCAATATCATACCAGGGATATCCTGTAACAAGCCATCCAACAGGAGCCTCATCTTTTAGTGGGTCAAGATATTCGGGCTCTCCGGTAAGTTGACTTACCATGAATCTTCCTTTAAAGAATCCCCTTAGTCTTCCTTCCCTTACAAACTTTGCAAGATCACTTCCAAAGGTGACATTGTATACTGCTTCAGGATTGGCCTTGATGAGTGCTTGAATCTCTGCACCTGCATTTATCTTAAATAGCGCAGGCCACTGCTCTGCCACAAACTCCACATCAGGCCTTTTCCTTTTAAGTATTTTCTTAAAGGCACTAACTGCATCCTTACCATAGGCATAGTTTGGGGCAATGGTTGCCCATCTCTTTACAGGATGCTTGGCTGCCTCCTCTGCAAGCATTGCTGCCTGCATATAGGTAGAGGGTCTCAATCTAAAGGTATATCTATTACCCTTTGACCATACAATTGCATCAGAGAGAGGCTCTGCTGCAAGATAAAATACCCTGTATCTCTTTGCAAAGTCTGTAAGCGCAAGCCCTACATGGGAAAAATAGGAGCCTATAAGGAGTGCCACTCTTTCCCTTCTTATAAGCTCTTCGGCGATCTTTACTGCATTTCCGGGCTTTCCTGCATCATCTCTGGATATCACCTCCAGCCTCTTTCCAAGCACTCCTCCTGAAGAATTGATCTCATTTTGTGCGAGCATCCATCCATTCCTGTATGGAATAGTAAAGCTGACGAGTTTACTGTATGAATTAATGTCTCCTATCTTTATGGTATTAGAAGCATAAGCAATTCCATTCAGTATAATAAAAAGAGATAAGACAGCGAAAGCCCAACACATATTTCTTAGGTCTTTCATATCCCTACCCCTTCTGAAATTTTCAGTTTAATAAACTTAAATCAATATTAGCTTTATTTCAAGGAAAAGGATCTAAAATTAAGTGGAATAAATGGGGAAAATTGTTTAATCTAATAAAGGTTCGGTAGATAGATCATCTCGGGTTGAGTAGGGAAATGAGAGCTTTGAATCTTTCAAAGCTCTCAGAAAAAAGCTGTAAATGGAATCTGTCATTGCTTCGCTTCGCTCGCAATGACAGGGGTCGCAGTGTAAAAGGGGGTTATGCAAAGCTCTCGGAAATATTGCTGGGAATAGGGGATGCAATGGTAAAGAGATATCTTGTATATGATGGGTTGAATATGGAGATGAAAGAGTTTAGATTAAATAGAAATCCCCGCTTTATAACCCTTCTACTTGCTGGAGGATAATGGATCTGAAAGATTCCATAGTGAAATATCTTGAATATCTCTCTTCTGAGAAGGGATATTCAGAGCATACCATAAGGGGATATGGAAGGGATCTAAATGACTTCTATCTCTTTTTAAAGAACAGGAACGGAAAGAGGAAGATAGATATCAGAAAGATAGATGCACTGATGGTAAGGGAATATGTATCCCACCTCTTTAACTCCTATAGCAGAAGCTCCATATCACGTAAACTTTCTGCCATAAGATCCCTGTTTAGATATCTGGAAAAGAGACAGAAGATAGATATGAATCCTGCTTCCGAGGTATCATCTCCCAAGCTTCCCAGATATATTCCTTCGTATCTGACAGTGGATGAGATCTTCAGGCTCTTAAATGATCCTAAAAGGGATGATCCCTTTTTATTAAGAGACCTTGCCATATTGGAGGTGTTCTATTCATGTGGGCTGAGGGTCTCTGAACTGGCCTCTTTAAATGTGAAAGATATTGATAGATCAAATTCTACAATTCGGGTAATGGGAAAAGGCAAAAAGGAAAGGATTGTTCCCATTGGAGATACTGCCCTATCTGCCATTGACAGATACTTAGAGGCCATTTTTCCGCTAAGAAAGGGGGATCAGGGGGATCTTGCCCTCTTTATAAATCAGAGGGGCGGAAGGATTACTCCAAGGTCCATTTTAAGGATTGTAAAGAGGCATGTAAGGGAAAAGGGGATATTGAAAGATATCTCATGTCATTCCCTGAGGCATACATTTGCAACCCATCTGCTGGATGCTGGAGCTGATCTAAGATCAGTTCAGGAGATGCTTGGGCACGTTAGCCTGAGCACTACCCAAAGATATACACACATATCCATTGACAGACTTATGGAGGTATATGATAAGGCTCATCCAAGAAGCTGAAAGGTCCTGGTCGAGAGCTTTGAATTTTTCAAAGCTCTCAGAAAGAAGCTGTAATTATGGGTTATTTTAGGTTAATTTTTGGGGGTCTGGTCTCCGACCTGGAGGGTCATCCGACCCAGAGGGAGGTATAACCCCCAGTGTTAAAAGGGGTTATGGGAAGGTCCTGGTCTGCTATTAGATCTACCACAGTGCTCTCTGTAAGAAGAGCAGGACGTGCGGTTATGGCCGGAGATGGTCAGGTCACTGTGGGGGATACTATTATGAAACACGGGGCATCCAAGGTCAGGTTTTTGTATCATGAAAAGGTGCTTGTGGGCTTTGCCGGAGGTGCTGCTGACAGTATCAGTCTGTTTGAGAGACTGGAAGGGAAGCTTGAAAAATTTAAAGGAAATCTTACTCGCTCTGCAGTTGAGCTTGCAAAAGACTGGCGAACAGATAAGATACTAAGAAGATTAGAGGCCATGTTGATTGCAATGGACAGGGAGCATACATTTATCATATCAGGAACAGGGGATGTGATTGAACCCGATGAGGATGTGGCTGCCATAGGATCTGGTGGCCCATACGCACTTTCAGCCGCAAAGGCATTGCTAAGATATACAGAGATGGACGCAGCAGAGATTGCATTGGAGGCCATGAAGATAGCTGCCTCCATATGCGTCTATACAAATACACATATAGAGGTCTGGGAGATTGGAAATAGAGAGCCGAGATATGAGTATTGTTAAGGTTAAGGATGAGGGGATAATTCCAAGAAAAGAGCTGACCCCAAAGCAGATAGTTCAGGAGCTTGACAAATACATAATCGGGCAAGAAAAGGCAAAGCGCTCTGTTGCCATTGCACTTAGAAACCGATGGAGAAGGCAACAGGTGCCAAAGGAGCTAAGGGATGAGATAGCCCCTAAGAATATCATTATGATAGGACCAACTGGGGTGGGGAAGACAGAGATTGCCAGAAGACTTGCAAAGCTTGCCAATTCACCTTTCCTGAAGGTTGAGGCCACAAAGTTTACTGAGGTCGGATATGTGGGAAGGGATGTGGAATCCATGATAAGGGACTTGACCGAGCTTGCTGTGAATATGACAAAGAAGATGGAACAAAAGAAGGTGGAAGGAAAGGCAAGGGAGCTTGCAGAGGAAAGATTGCTGGATCTGTTGCTTCCCAAAAGCAGTGGAAGCTCAGCCTCTGATAAAAGGGAGCCCCAGGCTTTAGAGGATATATCACAGCATGACAGACAGATCAATCCCACAAGAGAAAAGCTGAGGGCATTACTCAGAAGCGGTAGACTCAATAACAGATATGTGGAGCTGGAGATAAAGAATAGATCTGTTCCCATGATAGAGATATTTGCAGGCACAGGCCTTGAAGAGATGGAGTTAAATATAAAGGAGATATTTGGAAATATCTTTCCTCAGAGATCCAAAAGAAGAAAGGTAAAGATTTCAGAGGCATTGGAGATACTGTATCAAGAGGAATCCCAAAAGCTGATTGATATGGACAAGGTAATCGAAGAGGCAATAAGACTTACAGAGCAAAACGGTATCATATTCTTGGATGAGTTGGATAAGATAGCAAATTCAGGTAACCGCTATGGCCCTGATGTATCCCGTGAGGGAGTGCAGAGAGATCTCCTTCCCATAGTGGAGGGATGCACTGTGCTTACCAAATATGGTATGGTAAAAACAGATCATATCCTCTTTATGGCGGCAGGTGCATTTAATGTGAGCAAGCCCTCTGATCTGCTTCCAGAGCTTCAGGGAAGATTCCCAATAAGGGTGGAGCTAAATCCTCTTACTAAGGATGACTTTGTAAGGATCTTAAAAGAGCCAAAGAATGCGCTAATAACTCAATATAAGGCCTTACTTGCAACAGAGGGTATTGAATTGGTATTTGAAGAGGATGCCATTGAGGAGATAGCACATATTGCAGGTATTGTAAATGAAGGTATGGAAGATATTGGAGCACGCAGGCTCCATACTGTTATGGAGACCCTCTTAGATGACATATCATTTGAGGCATCGGATATGTCCACCGATAAGGTAATAATAGATAAGGAATATGTAAGAAAGAAGTTAGAAGGAATACTTGAGGATAAGGATCTCAGAAGATATATCCTCTAAGTGCTTCATAGAGAAAGGCCAAAAGATGAATATTGATCCAAAAGCAAGGGCCAAGATATTAATTGAGGCATTGCCATATATCCAGCGATTTAGAGATGCGATAATAGTGGTAAAGTATGGTGGAAATGCCATGGTTGATCACAACCTTAAGGAGAACTTTGCAAAGGATATTGTCCTTATGAGATATGTGGGCTTGAGGCCTATTGTGGTTCATGGAGGAGGCCCCCAGATAGGTAAGTATCTAAGGGAGCTTGGTATTGAAAGCCGTTTTGTGGATGGCATAAGGATTACAGATGAAAGATCCATGGATGTGGTGGAGATGGTGTTATGTGGAAAGGTAAATAAGGAGATTGTGCATCTTATTGAAAGGAGTGGGGGTAAGGCAACAGGGCTATCTGGTAAGGATGGAAGCCTTATCTTAGCTGAAAAGATGAGATATTATAGGCCACAGGGCAAGGATGAACCACCTGAACTTATAGATATGGGCTTAGTTGGAGAGATAAGGAAGATCAATAATGCCATCTTATGGACACTCTTGGAAAGGCAATTTATCCCTGTAATTGCACCGGTAGGGGTCGGCAAAGATGGCATGACTTACAATATTAATGCAGATACTGTTGCAGGGCAAATTGCCTCCAGTCTGAATGCAAAGAAGCTGATACTCCTTACAGATACAGAAGGTGTAAAAGATAGGGATGGAAGTCTCATTTCATCCATTGACGTAAATACCGCCACAGAGCTAATAGACAGTGGAATTATCAGAGGGGGTATGATTCCAAAGGTAAGGTGCTGTATAGATGCCCTAAGGGGAGGAGTTGAGAAGTCCCATATAGTAGATGGAAGGGTGGAACATGCCCTTTTACTTGAAATCTTTACTGAAAGTGGGATAGGAACAGAGATTATTTTGTAGAAGGGGGAAGGATGGATACCAAGGTATTGGCAGATAGATATATCTTTAATACATATAAGAGATTTCCCATAACCCTTGTAAAGGGCAGGGGATGCAGGGTATGGGATGAAGAGGGAAGGGAATATCTGGATTTCATTGGAGGTATAGCTGTTTGTGCTCTGGGTCATAGCTCTGAAGTGGTTAGCAATGCACTTAAGAGTCAGTCTGAGATACTGGTTCATGTATCAAACCTCTTCTATACACGTCCTCAGGCAGAGCTTGCAGAGCTATTGGTTAAACACTCCTTTGCAGATAAGGTATTTTTTTGCAATAGCGGTGCTGAGGCAAATGAGGCGGCCATAAAGCTGGTCCGCAGATACTCTGCGGAAAACTATGACCCCCAAAGATATGTCATTATTGCCATGGAAAATTCCTTTCATGGAAGGACAATGGCAACCCTTACTGCCACTGGGCAAAAAAAGATACAGAAGGGCTTTGATCCCCTTCTAAATGGCTTCAGGCATGTGCCTTTCAATGATATAAATGCCTTAAAAGATGCAATTGATGAGACGGTCTGTGCCATTCTCTTAGAGCCCATTCAGGGAGAAGGAGGGGTGATATGCGCAGATAGGGATTATCTGAGGGGTGTGGAAGAGATCTGTAAGGAAAAGGATATCTTGCTTGTGCTGGATGAGGTTCAGGTGGGAATGGGTAGAACCGGCAGACTATTTGCTTATGAACACTATGGTATTGAGCCAGATGTCATGACTCTGGCAAAAGCCATGGCAAATGGGCTTCCCATCGGTGCCATGCTATCAGTTGAAAGCGTTGCATCTGCCTTTGGCCCGGGTGCCCATGCCTCCACATTTGGTGGCACACCACTGGTCTGTGCGGTTTCAAAGGCGGTTTTAGAATATATACTCAATGAAGGAGTGCTTGATAATTGCGCCTCAATGGGAAAGTATCTGATTGAGGGTCTGAAAGAGATGAAAACCAAGTATCCTATAATAAGGGATATAAGGGGTATGGGTCTGATTGTGGGTGTAGAGCTGGATATTAAGGCAGATGAGGTGGTTCAGAGATGTATGCAGAATGGAATTCTTATAAATTCTCCAAAAGAGAATGTGATCAGGCTCGTCCCTCCCCTTATTATAACTCAAAGGGAGATAGACCAGCTCCTCAATACCCTTAACTCCATATTTAAGGAATATGTGTGATGAAAAGGGATCTTTTAAGTATTAAGGATTTGAGCAAAGAGGATATTTATAGGATAATAGAGAGGGCAATGAAGATAAAGGCAGAGGGGAGGGCTAATTCCCAGAGACTTAAAGGATACACTCTTGGGCTTCTCTTTGAAAAGGCATCAACCAGAACCAGGGTCTCCTTTGAGGTTGCCATGTTTAGATCCGGGGGGCAGACGATCTATCTTAACCCGGCAGATACGCAGCTATCCAGGGATGAGACCCTGGAAGATACGGCAAGGGTGTTATCCAGATATCTGGATGTCATAGCCATTAGGACCTATTCCCAGGAAAGATTGGAGATATTTTCTCAAAACTCATCCATACCGGTTATAAATGCCCTGAGTGATAAGTATCATCCATGTCAGGTATTGAGTGATATTATGACAGTGATAGAAAAGAAAGGGAACATTGAGTCCTTAAAGATAGCATGGATAGGAGATGGTAATAATGTGGCAAATTCATGGATAAATGCCGCATGCACCTTGGGATTTCAGCTTATCTTGGCATGTCCAAGAGGATATGAGCCTGAAGAGATAAGGGATGCAACTGCTAATATAAGCATCACAGAGGATGTTAAAGAGGCAGCAGAAGACGCGGATGTATTAAATACTGATGTATGGGTCAGTATGGGTGATGAAGGGGAGAGGGAGGAAAGATTAAAGATATTTAGGCAATACAGAATTGATGAAGAGGTGCTTAGGGTTTCTAAGCCTGATTCCATCGTAATGCATTGTCTTCCAGCACACAGAGGAGAGGAGATAACAGATGATGTGATGGATGGAAAGAGATCGGTTGTATTTGATCAGGCAGAAAATAAGCTCTATCTTCATCAGGCGCTTTTAGAGGTGCTCATACTGGATAGATAAATGTGGGAAGGAGGAGTAATCTTGAGAGGAGAAATTAAGAGGGTGGTTCTGGCATATAGTGGAGGGCTTGATACCTCCGTTATTTTACATTGGCTTAAAGAGAATTATGGATGTGAAGTCATTGCATACTGTGCTGATGTGGGTCAAGGTGATGACTTGGATGAGATAAGGGATAAGGCCTTAAAGACAGGGGCAGATGATGTGGTGGTAGAGGATCTAAGGGATGAATTTGTAAGAGATTATGTATGGCCTTTACTCAGGGCCAATGCCATATATGAGACGGGTTATATGCTTGGGACTTCCATTGCAAGGCCAGTTATAGCAAAAGGACAGGTGGAGGTTGCAAAGAGGGTAGGTGCTGATACCCTAAGTCATGGAGCCACGGGAAAGGGAAATGATCAGGTGAGGTTTGAGATCTCCTATACTGCACTTGCACCTGAGTTAAACATAGTATCTCCCTGGAGGATATGGGATTTTAGAGGCAGAGAGGACCTGATGAAATATGCAAAAGAAAACGGAATTCCTATCTCTGTTACAAAAGAGAGACCCTATTCCATTGACAGAAATCTCTTACATATAAGCTATGAAGGAGGAATACTTGAAGACATATCTAAGGCTCCACCAGAGGATATGTTTATCTTGACCGTATCTCCTGAAAGGGCACCAGATAATCCCACAATAATAGAGATCGCCTTTAAAGATGGGAATCCTATATCCATAGATGGAAAGGAGATGGATCCTGTAACACTTTTGAGCTATCTAAACAGAATCGGAGGTCAAAATGGGGTTGGAAGGGCAGATATCGTGGAAAACAGATATGTGGGGATAAAATCCAGGGGGGTATATGAGACCCCAGGTGGAACCATATTGAGGATTGCACATAAGGCATTAGAGGCAATAAGTATGGACAGAGAGGTCATGCATCTAAGGGACAGTCTGATACCCAGATATGCGGAGATGATATATTATGGGTACTGGTTTTCGCCAGAGAGGAGAGTGCTTCAGTCCCTTATGGATGAGGCACAGAGGGGTGTAAATGGAAAGATAAGATTGAAGCTGTATAAAGGGAATTGCACAATTGAAGGAAGGGAATCTCCCAACTCCATATATGATCCTGAATTTGCCACATTTGAGGAAGAGACAGTATATAATCAGAAGGATGCAGAGGGATTTATTAGGCTTAATGCACTGAGATTAAAGATTCATACCCTTAAGGCAAAAATCGGATAGAGATGGCTGAAAAGCTCTGGGGCGGAAGATTTAGGGAAGAGATGGACGAGAGTTTTAGAAGTTTTAACTCATCCTTTTCTTTTGACAGAAGACTCCTAAGACACGATATAGAAGGAAGTATTGCCCATTGCAGGGCACTTAAAGAGGCAGGTATTCTTAGTGAAGAAGAGCATGAAAGGATAATTGAGGCACTTTCTGAGATAAGGCGGGAGATAGAAAGGGGAGATCTGGAACTAAGCGACTCTTACGAAGATATACATTCCTTTATTGAGGCCGCTCTTATTGATAAGGTAGGTGCCTTAGGTGAAAAGCTCCATACCGCAAGGAGCAGAAATGATCAGGTTGCCCTGGATCTCAGGCTATTTTTGAAAGAGGAGATTCAAGAGACTATTGAACGTATAAAGAGACTTCAAAAGAGGATTATTGAGCTTGCAAAGGAAAATATGGGATTAATCCTTCCAGGCTATACCCATCTTCAGAGGGCGCAACCTGTGCTTCTTTCTCATCATCTTCATGCCTATTATGAGATGCTCAAAAGGGATAGGGAGCGATTTTTATATACCCTAAAGGCATGTAATGTGCTTCCTTTAGGTAGCGCTGCCCTTGCTGGAACCCCATTTCCTATAAGTAGGGATTTGGTGGCAAGGGAACTCAGGATGGATGCCATATCCTCAAACAGTATGGATGCAGTAAGTGATAGGGATTTTGCACTTGACTTTCTCTACAGTTGCGCAGTCCTTATGATGCACCTAAGTAGATTTTCTGAAGAGCTAATTCTATGGTCAACCCAGGAGTTTGGATTTGTGGAACTGCCTGATAGCCTGAGCACTGGAAGTAGCATCATGCCTCAGAAAAAGAATCCGGATATTGTGGAACTTATCAGGGCAAAGACCGGAAGGGTGTATGGGAATCTCATATCCTTACTTACCACCATGAAGGCCCTTCCTCTTACATACAATAAAGATATGCAGGAAGACAAAGAATGTGTCTTTGACAGCTTGGATACGGTAAAGGGATGTCTTGAGATGATGACAATTCTGATTTCCAAGATCAGATTCAAGGAAGATAGGCTTAAAGAGGTATCTGCTGAGGGATATCTTCTGGCTACAGACCTGGCGGATTACCTAGT
The DNA here is from genome assembly GCA_964440775.1 of uncultured Desulfobacteraceae bacterium. Classification (GTDB taxonomy): domain Bacteria; phylum Desulfobacterota; class DSM-4660; order Desulfatiglandales; family JALVMZ01; genus CAYTXJ01. The sequence goes on from CAYTXJ010000009.1 coordinate 22,219, forward strand.
TTACAAAGGAGTGACATTTAGATCTGCCCATGAGATTACAGGAAGGATTGTCTTATATGCCATGGATAAGGGAAAGGAATTGGATGAGCTGACATTGGAAGAGTTCTTAAAGTTTTCAAGAAAGATAGAGGATGATATCTATGATTGGCTTGATATACATAAGTCCATTGAGAGAAAGAGGCTTCCTGGTGGAACATCTATGGAGACTGTAAAGAGGAATCTTTTAGAGGCAGAGAAGGAGATATCATCTTGAAAAGATGGCTTCTATTTTCTGTATGCATCACTATCTTTTTAGCATTCTGTCTTTCTGGGTGCGGGAAAAAGGCACCCCCACATATAAAAAAGATCACTTCCCTATCTTTTATAAAGGACTAATAGAGAGATGCATCATTTTATCTACAGAGGGCAAGATCTATATTGTGAGGATGTAAGGATAGAAGATATTGTAAGAGAGGTGGGAACCCCCCTCTATATCTACTCCCATGAGACCCTGTGTAGGCATTTTAGGGCATTTGATGGGGCATTTTCAGATATGGATCATCTTACCTGTTTTTCTGTCAAATCCAACTCCAATATTGCCATACTGAGACTATTTGCAAATGAGGGAGGAGGGGCAGATATTGTATCTGCTGGTGAACTCTTTAGGTGTATCAAGGCAGGGGTTCCAATGGAAAGGATAGTATATTCAGGGGTGGGAAAGAGCAGAAAAGATATGGAATATGCAATAGGACATGGAATACTGATGTTTAATGTGGAATCGGAACAGGAACTCTTCAATTTAAATATGGTTGCTGAAGGGATGGGGAAAAAGGTGATGATTTCCTTAAGGGTAAATCCTGACATAGATCCCAAGACCCATCCCTATATCTCCACTGGCCTGAGGGAAAACAAGTTTGGTATTCCCATAGCCGATGCTCCTGACCTCTATATGAAGGCATATGATCTAAATAATCTTATACCAGTAGGTGTCTCATGTCATATAGGAAGTCAACTTACAGAGCTTACCCCTTTTTTGGAGGCATTGGAAAGACTGTTAGAGCTTATAAGATATCTGAAAACTCGTGGGCTCCATATAAGATACTTAGACATCGGTGGTGGGCTTGGCATAAGATATCAAGATGAGGATCCTCCCCATCCAAAGGAATATGCAGATGCCATTAAGGAGAAGATTGAAAGAGAGAGGCTTGTGCTCATTTTGGAGCCAGGCAGGGTTATAGTGGGAAATGCAGGGATCCTTTTAAGCAAGGTGCTATACAGAAAGAGGACACCTGAGGGAAAAAATTTTATAATAGTTGATGCCGCTATGAACGATCTTATAAGACCTGCCTTATATGGATCCTATCACGCGATACAGCCTATAAAGAGAAGGCCTCAAAAGAGGATGATAAGGGCAGATGTGGTAGGTCCTATATGTGAGTCCAGTGACTTTCTTGCAAAAGACAGGGAGATTGAAGACATTGAGGTGGGTCAATACCTTGCAATTATGAGTGCAGGTGCCTATGGATTTACCATGTCATCCAATTACAATTCCAGGTGCAGGATTCCAGAGATCATGGTTAAGGGCAATAGTTTCTTCATTATAAGAAAGAGGGAGACATTTGAAGATCTTATAAGGGGTGAAGAGATACCCCCATATCTTTTAGGAGAGTGATATGGATATAGATGGCCTTGAATTTTGGAAGATGAGCGGAAGTGGAAATGACTTTATCATTATTGACAATCGTAAGGGCATAATAGGAGAGAATGAGAAAAGACTCTTAGTTGAAAGACTTTGCAGAAGAAGGATGTCTGTGGGTGCAGACGGCCTTATATTTGTAGAGAGATCAGAGATTTTAGATTTTTCTTGGCGTTTCTTTAACTCTGATGGAGGGGAGGTGGAAATGTGTGGTAATGGGAGCAGATGTGTGGCACGTTTTGCATATCTAAATGGGATTGCGTCAAATAAAATGACATTTGAGACCCTTGCAGGCCCCATATCTGCTGAAGTGTATGGAAAGAGGGTAAAGGTGCTGATGCCAAGGCCAAAGGGATTAAGATTGGGTATGGAATTGAGGGTAAACGACAGAAAGATAACAGGTGATTTTATAAATACCGGTGTTCCCCACTTTGTAGTGGAGGTGGATCAATTGGATGAATATCCTGTCTATGAAAGGGGTAAGGCAGTAAGGTATCATCCAAGCTTTGAACCAGATGGCACAAATGTGGATCTTTTCCATTTAGATGAGGGCAAAAACATTGTGTATCTTAGGACATATGAAAGGGGAGTGGAGGATGAGACCTTGGCCTGTGGGACAGGTGCAATTGCAGTTGCCCTGATCTGTAATATAAGAAGAGGCCTTAACTCTCCAATAAGTGTAAGGACCCGAAGCGGGGAGGATCTTAAGATACACTTTTTAAAGGAAGGTGATGAATTTAGAAAGGTATGGCTTGAAGGGGATACAACTCTTGTATATATTGGCAGATTAAACAATGAAGCAATCTTATAATAAGGGCATCTTTTAGCCCTTAGAAAGGAGAGGGGATATGTTTAAAGGATCTATTGTAGCAATTGTTACACCATTTAAGGATGGCAAAGTAGATGAGGAAAGCTTCAGAGAGCTCATAGAATTTCATATAGAGAATGGCACATCTGCCATAGTGCCCTGTGGAACTACTGGAGAGTCTGCCACCTTGAGCGTTGAAGAGCATGAAAAGGTAATAGAGATCACGGTAGATGTGGTAAAGGGCAGGGTGCCGGTTATTGCTGGCACAGGTGGAAATAGCACTCAGGAGGCAATAGAGCTTACTCACCATGCAAAGAGGGTAGGTGCTGATGCCACCCTGCAGGTGGTTCCATACTATAATAAACCCACTCAAGAGGGGCTATACCAGCATTTTAAGACAATAGCAAAGGAAGCACCTCTTCCTCAGGTCCTCTACAATATACCGGGCAGAACCGGTCTGAATATGCTACCTGAGACAGTGGCAAGGCTTGCAGAGCTTCCAGAGGTGGTTGCCATTAAGGAGGCATCGGGAAATCTGGGTCAGATGGCAGAGATTGTGGAGCTTTCAGGAGATAAGATAACCCTCCTTTCAGGAGATGATAATCTCACACTACCTGTGCTTGCTATTGGTGGCCAAGGGGTGGTATCTGTGGTAGCCAATATTGTGCCAAAGGAGAATGCAGAGATGATTGATGCCTGGGATAGGGGAGACTATGGAAAGGCAAAAGAGCTCTATTACCGGTTACTTCCACTTTGCAAGGCCATGTTTTATGAGACAAATCCCATTCCGGTAAAGACGGCACTGGCCATGATGGGTAAGATCTCTGAAGAGATTAGACTTCCCCTCTATAAGATGTCTGATTCCAATAGAGAGAGATTAAGGAAGGTATTAAAAGACTTTGGTCTTATTAAGGAATAGGAAGGGGACGGTTATGTTAAAGGCTTTAGTTGCAGGTGCAGCAGGCAAGATGGGAGGGAAGATAATCCAGATGATTGATGCAAGTCAGGATGTGGAACTCGCTGGTGCCTTTGAAAGACCAGACCATCCCTCTGTGGGAAAGGATGTAGGTGAAGTTGCAGGAGTTGGAAAGAGGGGGGTGATAATAAGTGGTGATCTTTCGGAGATTATTGAAGGTGTTGAAGTTATTATAGATTTTACCACCCCAGATGCAACACTCAGAAACATTGAGCTATGCGCTCAGCGAAGAAGACCCATAGTAATTGGAACAACGGGTATAGGAGATGAGGGGATCAGAAAGATTAAAGAATACTCCAAGGATATTGCATGTGTCATGGCTCCTAATATGAGTGTGGGGGTGAATGTGGTATTTAAGATTGTAAGAGAGATGGCGCTAATCCTTGGAAAGGACTTTGATATAGAGATCTTAGAGATACACCACAATCTCAAAAAGGATGCCCCAAGTGGAACGGCCCTTAAGATCGGAAAGATAATTGCAGAGGCATTGGATAGAGACTTTGATAAGGTAGCTGTATTTGAGAGAAAGGGATTTACAGGAAAGAGGAGTCATGAAGAGATAGGGATTCAGTCATTGAGGGCAGGAGATATCACAGGTGACCATATGGTTCTCTTTGGAGGGACAGGAGAGAGAATAGAGCTTATCCATCGCTCACATGGAAGGGAAAACTTTGCAAAAGGTGCTTTGATGGCAGCCAAGTGGGTGGTTCAAAGATCACCCGGGCTCTATGATATGTGGGATGTATTGGGTCTTAGGTAGAGCTTTGAATTTTTCAAAGCTCTCAGAAAGAAGCTGTAAATGGAATCTGTCATTGCTTCGCTTCGCTCGCAATGACAGGGGTCTGGGGGTGTAACCCCCAGTGTAAGACGGGGTTATGTGCAAAGCTCTCGAGTGTGTAGGGTTTATGAGTGATGATTGAGGTATCTGAAAGGCTTAAAAGATTGCCTCCATATCTATTTAAAGAGATAGACAGGAAAAAGGAAGGGCTAAGGGCAAAGGGTGTGGATATAATCGATCTGGGAGTGGGGGATCCTGATATCCCCACCCCATCCCATATAGTTGATGCCATGTCTGAGGCAATAAGAGATGTAAAAAATCATAGATATCCATCCTATGAGGGTATGAAAGAGTTTAGAGAGGCTGTGGCAAGATGGTATAAGAGAAGATTCGGTGTGGAGCTGGATCCTGAAACAGAGGTCCTGGCACTCATTGGTAGCAAGGAAGGAATTGCCCATCTTCCTCTGGCCTTTCTAAATCCTGGTGATATGACATTGGTTCCCTCTCCTGCATATCCCGTATATGGCATTTCCACCATATTTGCGGGGGCTGAGCCAGTGGTGATGCCTCTTCTTAAAGAAAACGATTTTAGACCCACTCTGAGTGATATACCTCAGGATATCTTAAAGAAAGCAAAGATAATATTTTTAAACTATCCCAATAACCCCACATCCACATGTGTGGATCTGGATTTTTTTAAAGAGATAGTTGACTTTGCCTCTAAAAATAGGATCTTAGTATGCCATGATGCCGCATATACTGAAATTTCATTTGATGGATATTCTGCTCCCAGCTTTCTTCAGGCAGAGGGGGCAAAGGAGGTGGGTATTGAATTCCACTCACTTTCTAAGACATATAATATGACAGGATGGAGAATAGGATTTGCAGTGGGAAACAGTAATGCCATAGATGCACTGGGAAGAGTGAAGAGCAATATTGACTCTGGTCTATTTCAGGCCATACAGATAGCAGCAATTGCAGCCCTTGATGGAGATCAGAGCTGTGTCAGTGAGATATGCAGTATCTATAAGGAGAGAAGGGATCTGATGGTAAATGCCCTTAAAGAGATTGGGTTTGATCTAATCATCCCAAAGGCCACATTTTATCTATGGATAGGCACCCCCAAAGGATTGGATTCCCAGGAGATGACCAAGAGATTTTTAGATGTGGGTGTGGTAGTGACTCCGGGAATAGGTTTTGGAAAGGAAGGGGATGGATATGTGCGTATGGCACTTACTCAGGGAATTGATCGTCTTAAAGAGGCAGTTGAGAGAATAGAGAGGATAGCTCTTTGATTTAATGAAGGATATATATATCGGAATAGGTTCTAATTTGGGAGATAGATTAAGAAATTGTAATAGGGCGGTAAAGGAGATATTGGCATATCCTTATGTAGAATTTAAGAGCTTATCTCCATGGTATCTTACAGAGCCAGTTGGTATGATATCTGATAGGTGGTTTGTAAATGGGGTATTATCTATTAAGAGCTATATATCTGCTTTAGAACTCTTGAAGATTCTATCACGTATTGAGAGCAATATGGGGCGAAGAAGGGATAAAGGGAACAGATACCAATCCAGAACAATAGATCTGGATATACTCTTTTATGGAATGGATATTGTAAATGAGCCAGAGCTTAAGATACCTCATCCTGAGATAAAGAGGAGAAGATTTGTGTTAAAGCCCCTATCTGATATTTCTCCCATGCTTATACACCCTGTGGAAGGACTTACAATTAAAGAGATGTTGGAGAATATCAAAATAGAAGGTCAGGCAGTTTTCTTACTTACAAAGGAGTTAGAGCTTTGATTAGACTTATAGTAATTTTTGTAATATCGTATCTCATATATAGATACATAAAGAGGCTATTTTCACCTACTGATAAGAGTGAGAGGATTGCAGATTCTGAAGGTGCGGCGGATGAGATGGTTCAGGATCCATACTGTAAGGTCTATATACCTAAGCACAAGGCCATATCCATGAATATAGATGGTAAAGAACTGTTTTTCTGCAGTAGAGAATGTGCGCAGAGATATATAAGAGAAAAGAATCAATAGTAAGGAGGCGGAGATGAAATTCTTTATTGATACTGCCAACTTGGATGAGATAAGAAAGGCAAATGCCTTGGGCCTATTAGACGGTGTCACCACCAACCCCACATTGATCTCAAGAGAGGGCCGCAATTTTAAGGAGCTTCTAAAAGAGATATGTGATATAGTTAAAGGCCCTGTGAGTGCAGAGGTGGTTGCTACTGATACAGAGGGAATGGTGGAGGAGGCCAGAGAGCTTGCAAGCCTATCGACAAATATTGTAATAAAGATACCACTTATTGAAGATGGTATCAGGGCAGTTAAGATACTTTCAGGTGAAGGTATTAAGACAAATGTGACACTGTGTTTTTCTCCTATTCAGGCCCTTATGGCAGCAAAGGCAGGGGCTACATATATTAGCCCCTTTGTGGGAAGGCTTGACGATATAAGCCACAGAGGTATGGAACTGGTGGAGCAGATAATTACCATCTATGAAAACTATGGATTTGAGACAGAGGTTATAGTTGCCAGTATCAGAAACCCTCTTCATGTCCTACAGGCAGCCCTTATGAGAGCTCATATTGCAACTATACCCTATAAGGTAATGGTGCAATTGATCAGACATCCACTTACTGAAATAGGTCTTAAGAAGTTCTTAAAAGATTGGGAAAAGATGAAAGATGTATCTGGGAAGGAGAAATAGAGGTCTCTTACTTATACCTGCCATTTTGTTACTGCTATATACCAATACAGTCAGTGGAGATATATACCGCTATAGGGATGAAAATGGTATCTGGCATTATACCAATATAAAGACAGATGAAAGATATGAATTGTTTATAAAGACAAGGCCTTCTCATGAAGATCTCCCAAGATTTCCCTATGAGGATATTATACGGAGGACCTCAGAGAGATATGATCTGGATCCTTTTCTACTTCTGGCCGTTATTAAGGCAGAATCTGGTTTTAGACCCTATGCCATATCCTCAAAAGGTGCACGGGGTTTGATGCAGCTAATGCCAGAGACCATTGAAGAGATGAATATTAGAGATCCATTTGATCCAGAAGAGAATATATATGGAGGGGCCAGATATCTGAAGATACTCTTAGAGATATTTAAAGATGAGCTCCTTGCACTTGCAGCATATAATGCGGGTATTGAAAAGGTAAAGATGTATAATGGAATTCCCCCCTATCCAGAGACAAGGCAGTTTATATTAAGGGTGCTGAGATACTATAGACTCTTTAAGGAGAGGGGATCTTAAATTGTCATATAAGAGGATCTATCCACAGCTCTTTATAAGCCCTCTTCTTAGGATGATAGAGAGGATCTTTATAGATCAAAAGAAGAGGCCAATTAGCCTTCCAAATAGACTAACTGTTCTCAGATTGACAAGTATCCCTTTGGTGCTCCTGTTTTTATCAATTGAAGGAAGGGTAGGGAGCTTTTTTGCCGCATTTTTCTTTTCTCTGGCATTCCTAACAGATATTCTGGACGGATTTATTGCAAGAAGGTATCAGAGTGTAACAGCGCTGGGAAAATTTTTAGATCCCCTTGCAGATAAGGTGCTTGTGATAGTAACTCTTATTAAGCTTTTGGAACTTCAGAGGGTTCCAGGATGGATCGTGATATTGATGGTAATAAGGGAACTTATCATGACTGGTCTAAGGGGTATTGCCGCAAAGGAAGGAATTATAATACAGGCAAATAGATTTGGGAAATATAAGACCACTATTCAGGCCATATCCATTACTGCTCTCTGCCTCCACTATGAATTCTTGGGAATGGATTTTCATCGGATAGGGATAGTTACCTTATGGATAGCACTTATATTTACATTGGGATCTGGCATAATATACATATTTAAGGTAAGATCTCTGTTTTTTGAAAGCAATTAATCGTTTTTTTATTGACAAATAGAGTTTTGGGTTTAAAATCAATTATATGATATGTAAAGAGGCGGGAATAGCTCAGATGGTAGAGCACCACGTTGCCAACGTGGTGGTCGCGGGTTCGAGTCCCGTTTCCCGCTCCATAGGCGGCATAGCCAAGTGGTAAGGCAGCGGTCTGCAAAACCGCTATTCACCGGTTCGAATCCGGTTGCCGCCTCCAAAGGAAGATAAAAGGGGGTTAGTTGAGAAGCTAACCCTCTTTTTTTATCGACTTGAGAATCTGGATAGCGATATGATATACAATTGAGAAAAGTATGACAATAAAGAGCCTTTACAGACCGGGTGAGAGCTTTGAATTTTTCAAAGCTCTCA
>CAYTXJ010000010.1:0-29912 GCA_964440775.1 uncultured Desulfobacteraceae bacterium
GGCCTCCCTCTTAGAGTTAATAGAAAAGGCCAAAGCTAAAAGATAAAATTCACTTTTATTAAATTGAGAGCTTTGAATTTTTCAAAGCTCTCAGAAAAAAGCTGTAAAGGGAATCTGTCATTGCGAGGGTCTTAAAAGACCCGAAGCAATCTATAAAAGGTATGAGATTGCTTCGCTTCGCTCGCAATGACAGGGGTCTGGTCTCCGCCCCAGAGGGGGGTTTAACCCCCAGTGTAAAAAGAGTTATGCTAAGCTCTCAAAATTAAATCTATGTCTTGACATCTTTAATCTATTTTTATAAATAATAATTTATCAATTATTATTTATAAAGGATCATCTCTTTCAAATGAAACCTTTCCAGAAAAAGACTCTCCATGAAGAGATAGCGGCCTATCTTCGCGATATGATTATGGATGGAAAATTAAGGGTGGGAGAGAAGATTAAAGAAGACCAGTTATGTGAGGCTTTGGGGATAAGTAAGACCCCCTTAAGGGAGTCATTGAGAGTGCTGAGTGGAGAAGGCCTAATTGAACTTGTTCCCAATAAAGGGGCATATGTAACGAGACCTACCTTTACTCAGATCAGAGAGATGTTTGAAGTGATGACCCTTCTTGAGGCATATTGTGCAAAAAAGGCTGTAGAAAACATGAAAAAGAGGGATCTTTCTATCCTCAAAAGATTACATGAAAGGCTTGAAGATGCATACAGGAGACAGGATCAGCGAGAATATATAAAGATAAACAATAGATATCATTCAGAGGTTCAAAGGATAGCAGGTAATGAGACCCTAAATTCTCTTTTAAATGGACTAAGGCAGAAGATACTGCTCTATAGATTTCAATCTCTTAATCTGCCTGGTAGATTTGATGAATCTATAGAAGAACACAGAAGGCTTTTAGATGCCTTTAAAGACAGGGATTCATATAAGGCAGAGACCATTATGAGATTACATCTTCAAAATCAGCTCTATGCCCTTGAAAGGCTCCAAGATCAATTCACATCTGCACAGGAAGGGAGGTGATATAAGAATTCTATAAAGTGTATCTGTTAGGCTGTTTAGCTCTTATAAACCTCTAAATATTGGAGGTGCATCATGAAAAGAGTCCATTATCTTATCTTTACAGTTATTATTTCCCTTATCTTTTTATTCCCCTCTATCACTCTTTCAAAGAGTATCAGATTTAAGGTATCCCATCAGTTTGCAAAAGGTGATGTGAGAGATGAGATGGCAAGAGTATTTGGAGATATGGTAAGTAAAAGGACCAATGGTGAGGTTCAATTTAGATACTATCCTGCAAAATCCCTCTACAAACCAAAGGAGCAGTGGGATGCCTTGAGGCGAGGGGCATTGGATCTTTCAGTATTTCCATTGGACTATGCAAGCGGAAAGGTCCCACAATTATCCATTACTCTAATGCCCTGCACTATTCGCTCTCTTAGTCAGGGCTTAGAGTGGCGGCATAAGGCAATAGGGCATGAAGTGGAAAAGATCTTGGAGCAAAATGGGGTAAAAAATCTTATTTGGGCATGGTTTGATGGAGGAATCGGAAGCAGGGTCAGACAGATAAGGCTTCCAGAAGATGTTAAAGGGACTAAGCTTAGGGCTGCAGGCAAAAAGTTTGAATATATGCTCAAGATGGCAGGTGCCTCAATTATCAGCATGCCCTCATCTGAAACATATCATGCACTCTCTACAGGTGTAATAGATACCATGCTCACCTCATCTGCATCTTTTGTCTCATATAGGCTCTATGAGGTTCTCAAATATATAAATATTCCCAAGTACTATTCCATATGGAATATGGCAGAAGATCTCGTAATCAGTTTGAAGAGCTGGAACAGACTCACCGATTCCCAAAAGAAGGTCTTTATGGAGGTGGCAGAATGGATGCATCAGAAATGGATACCAGAAAATTTCAAAGGTCTTGTGGATAATTTCATTAATGCATATCAGAAGGCAGGGGTTAAGATCCACTATATGACAGAGGAAGAGTTTAATGTATGGCTTAAATTTGCCCAGAAGACGGCATGGAAAAACTTTGCCGAGACCGTTGAAGGGGGGCAGAGACTGTTGGATCTGGCCTTTGAAGCCATGAAATAAGGATCTTTCTTTTAGATGGAGGAATTTTAGGGGATGAGGGGAGTATTTAGAATAGTTTTGAGATTTATTGAGGCCATAACAGGTGTTAGTGGTTGGATAGCAGCGCTTTGTCTTGTGGTTTCTGCAATGGTTGTAACTGAGGCCGTTGTTGCAAGAAAGCTCTTTGGGGTATCAACCATCTGGCAGACAGAGACATCTATCTTTATGCTCATATTTGTAGTGTTTGTGGGGGCAGGATTTGTCCAGAAAAATGAAAAACATCTAAATGTGGATCTGGTTATAATTCACCTTCCTGTAAAAGTGAGAGAGATTACAGTAATAGTGGTTTCTATCACCTCCTGTATGCTTTCAGGTATAATAGCCTTCTTTTCCTGGCCTATGTGGTGGGAGGCGGTAATAAGAAATGAACATTCCGAATCCCTCTGGGGGCCACCTCTTTGGATACCATACCTGTTTTTACCTCTGGGAATGAGCATTCTATTCTTACAGTATGTATCATATATCCACAAGAAGATAGTCAGACTCAAAAAAGGTGAAGTGGGAGGGATAAAGAGGATAGAGATTAAGGACATTGAGATAAAAAGAGGAGGGAGAGGTGAGTGAATATACTATTGCAGGTCTTCTCTTTGGCAGTGCCTTTTTAGTCCTTATATCTGGTATTCCTATATGGGCTGGCCTTGCTTCGGTCTCCCTTATATTTATGTTGATATTTTCCCCCCATCTCCTCACTACCCTTCCTTATGTGCTCCATGGAAGCATGGATAACTTTGCCCTGCTTGCCATACCACTTTTTATATTCTTAAGCGCCCCCATTGCAGAGTCCAATGCAAGCCGTGATCTTTATGACACGCTCCATAAATGGTTATATAAGATACCGGGTGGGTTGGGCATAGCAAACATGATTGGGTGTGGAATATTTGCAGCTCTTTGTGGTTCAAGCCCTGCCACTGCAGCTGCAATTGGAGGCATAGGGATACCTGAAATGAGAAAAAAAGGCTATTCTCCTGCCTTAAGCACAGGGCTGATTGCCCATGCTGGTACCTTTGGAATCCTGATACCACCCAGTGTCACCATGATCCTCTATGGTGTGGCTACTGAGACATCCATTGGTAAGTGTTTTATTGCAGGGGTGCTTCCTGGAATCCTGGAGATATTGCTTAGCTGTTTCTGGGTGGGAGGAGTGTTTTATTATAGAAAATTCTTTCCGGCCAAAAAGGGGGCAATCTACTATATAGAAGACAGGGCAGTTGTTGAAAGATATAGCTGGTCAGAGAGGTTCAGATCTCTATTTAAGATAATACCTTTTGTGCTAATAATAATTGGCATTATGGGATCTCTATATGGGGGATGGGCAACTCCCAGTGAGGCTGGGGGAGTAGGGGCTATTTTGTCCCTCTTCTTTGTAATGACCATATATAAGATATACAGGCCAAGGGAGCTCTGGAAGATATTTATAAAGGCTCTAAACGAAAGCAGCATGATACTGATGATTATGGCCTCTGCGCTGCTCTTTGCATATATATCTTCAGATCTATATGCCACTCAGGCACTTGCAGAGCTCATCCTGAAGATTCCTTTTGGGAAGTGGGGCATAATTGTGCTTATAAATATTTTTCTCTTAATTTTAGGGCTATTTATCCCTCCTGCTGCGGTGATTTTAATGGTAGCTCCCTTGCTTCTTCCGGTCATAAATGGTCTTGGTTTTGATCCCATATGGTTTGCAGTGATAATGACAGTAAATTTAGAAATAGGCCTGGTTACTCCTCCTGTGGGCCTGAATCTCTATATTGTTAAAAGCATCGCACCGGATGTTCCTATGTCAGAGGTGCTTTTGGGGGTTATTCCCTTTGTAATTATTGAATTTATTGTGATTGCATGTGTATGTATATGGCCAGGGCTTGCCCTTTGGCTTCCCAGTAAGATGATAGGATAGTAAAAGGAGTCTTATATGCCAACACTCTTTGAGATATTTGATAAGAGCTTCAAAAGACAGGGAGAAAAGAGTGCCATCCTATTTTTAAGGGATGGAAGATTGGAGACCCAATTGAGTTATAATGAGCTTAAAAGGGAGTCAGAGATATTTTCCACTTATCTAAATGCTAAGGGAATAGGAAAGGGAGATAGGGTCATTCTCTTCTTAGAAAAATCTCTCTATTTTGTGATCTTTCATCTTGCACTTCAAAGACTCGGCACAATAGCTGTGCCTTTAAATCCAGGATTTAAGACTCAAGAGATGCGATACTTCATAGAAGATTCTGATCCCTCATTAATAATTGCAGATATCAGAAAAGAGCAAATGATAAAGGAGATATCTGGAAAGAGAGAGACATTATTTGTGGATTCCCTTGCTCCTTATGGATATATGGATAGATTCAAGGAGAGTGAGGATCTATCTTTGAATTCTTTTATATCTGAAGATGACCCCTCTTTAATTATATATACCTCTGGAACCACAGGCCAACCTAAGGGAGCTATCCTTACTCATAAAAATCTCATCCATGATCTAAAAAAGGTGATTGATGTCTGGGAGATAACTGAAGAGGATACCCTATGTCATGCCTTACCCCTTTTCCATGTGCATGGCCTCTGTTTTGCATTGCACACCCTGCTTGCTGAAGGAGGAAGAATTGTGATGCTTGATAGATTTGATGTAGATATCACTCTTAAGGTGCTGGCTTCTAAAGAGCCTCTATACAGGTGCACCATATTTATGGCCGTTCCTGCAATGTATCAAAGACTTCTTAAGGGAATGAAGGGAAAAGATTATGATTTTTCACACCTCAGACTTATAACCTCTGGATCTGCCCCGCTCTTACCCAAGGACTTCTTTGCCATTAAAGAGGCCTTTGGAATGGAGGTGGTAGAGAGGGAGGGAATGACAGAGACAGGTATGAATTTTTCAAACCCCCTTTATGGGAAAAAGAAACCTGGCTCCATAGGTAAGGCCTTACCTGGACTTGAAGTAAGAATTGTGGATCCCGATACATTAGAAGATGTAAAGGAGGGCAAGATAGGAGAATTTTGGCTCAAAGGACCTGGTATCTCCCCTGGCTATTGGAAAAAAGAGCAGGAAACCAGGAAGGCATTCCATAATGGGTGGTTTAGAACCGGTGATCTTGGAAGGGTTGACCCAGAAGGATATTACTTTTTGACAGACAGGCTAAAACATATCATTATTTCAGGAGGAGAAAATATCTCTCCCAAAGAGATAGAGAATGTGATCAATCAGATAGATGGTGTAAAGGAGTGTTCTGTGGTGGGAATTCCAGATGAGAGATGGGGAGAAAAGGTGGTTACAGCTGTGGTTAAAGAGGGTGATATGGAGATAGATGAGGATACGATTAAGAGATATTGCAAACATCACCTTCATGATTGGAAGTGCCCTAAGGAGATCAAATTTGTAAAAGAGCTTCCCCGCAATACCATGGGAAAGGTTCTAAATGATAAGGTAAAATCCCTGTTTTTATAAAGAGAACTATTTTTTCCAAAACTCTGGAACCAGTAAAACCAAAACGGTATATATCTCAAGACGTCCTAATAACATACAGAATATCAGAACCCATTTTCCTATCAGGGGAATGGATAGATAGTTCTGAGTTGGTCCAACTGTGCCAAGACCAGGTCCAATATTAAATATGCAGGCACATACAGAAGAAAATGCCGAAATCATATCCATACCGAGATGCGCCATGATTAAAGATGCCAAGACCAATATCCCCAGATACAGAAATACAAATCCCCAGATACTGCTTAATACCTCAGGTGGTATGCTCTTCCCTCCCAACTTTACTCTTAGTATGGCCCTTGGATGAATAAGCTGAAATATCTCTTTATAACTATGTTTGGCTATGAGAATAAGACGTATTGTCTTGATTCCTCCGCCAGTAGAGCCTGCCATGGCACCCAATATCATGCATATTAACAATATCTTCCTTGAAAGTGAGGGCCATTTGTCAAAATCAGCTGTTACAAAGCCTGTGGTGGTAATGATGGAGCATACCTGAAAAGAGCCAAATCTAATAGACTCTAATAAAGATCCATATACCTCTTTATAGAGATTAATAACTATTATCAATATAAATGAAATCACTATTAAAAGAAAGATGCGGCATTCTGGATCAATAACATAGATCTTAGATTCACCTTTTAAAAAGCGGTAATGCAGGGAGAAGTTTATTCCTGCAAGGAGCATGAATACCATAATCACACATTCCAGATAGGGGTTCCCATAGTGAGCAATGCTTAGGTTCTTGGGAGAAAATCCCCCTGTTGGCATGGTGCAGAATGCATGGCATATGGAATCAAATAGTGGCATACCTCCTACAAAGAGGAGTATCACTTCAATTACAGTAATTAGAAGATATACCTTCCAGAGGGTCTTTGCTGTGTCTGAAATCCGAGGTTTGAGCTTTTCAATTACAGGAGAGGGGATCTCCGCTTTATATAACTGCATTCCACCTACACCTAAGTAGGGGAGTATGGCAATGGATAAGACAATGATTCCCATTCCACCCAACCACTGGATAATACTTCTCCAAAGTAGGATCCCTTTGGGAAGGCTCTCAATATTATTTAGAATTGATGCTCCAGTAGTGGTAAACCCGGAAAGGGACTCAAAATAGGCATTAGTAAAATCAGGAATATAGCCTGAGAGCATAAAAGGTAATGCTCCAATCAGTCCGGCAGTAATCCAGCCAAAGGTCACGACCAAGATTCCATCCCTATGGGATAGTATAAGCTCCTTGTGGGTTTGGGTTAAAAAATACAGGATAAGACCGACTCCCAAAGTTATGAGCATAGAATATAGAAGCGGAAAGACGCTATTTTCATGGTATATTACAGATACTATAGTGGGAACAGATAGGGCTATAGCTAAATATAAGATTATTATAGAGATAAATCTAAGTATGGATCGCGGATGCATCAGCTTTAATCAAGGTGCATGGTGAGGAGTCTTTCAAGTTTTGGAATAACATTTTGAAGAGCAAATATTATAAGCCTATCCTTTTCCTGTATTATGCTTTGACCATTTGGAATAATCACATCATCACCTCTAACAATTGCTCCTACAATGGAACCCTTAGGAAATTTTACCTTACATAGAGGCCTATTTACGATATTTGATCCGGCCAACGCCTCGGCCTCAATTGCTTCTGCATGCTCTCCTTTAAGGGGAGCAACAGAGATTATCTTACCTTTCCTTACATATTGAAGTATAGCCCTTATTGCGGAAAGCCTTCTACTTACCACTGTATCAATCCCAATAGCAAATACAAGGGGTATATAGCTTAACTTATTTATCCTGGTTATGGTCTTTTTTACTCCTAATCTCTTTGCCAGCAAAGATATGAGAACATTTGTCTCATCATCACCTGTAATTGCCAATACAATATCTGCATCAGCAATGTTCTCTTCAAGGAGGAGGTCCTTATCAGTTCCATCTCCGTTTATAACTATAACCTTTTGCAATCTATCTGCCAATGAGTTACATATGCGGCTGTCCTTCTCTATAATCTTTACATTTAAATTGGTATTATCTAAGGACTGTGCCAAGGTAAATCCCACCTGTCCTCCACCTATGATAAATATTCTCTTGCACTCCCTATGTTCCACATGTAATCTTCCCAGTATTCCATTGAGATCATCTGAGCGAGCAACCACATATATTAGATCATTGGCCTGAATAGTATCCTCTCCATGAGGAATAAATACCTGATCACCCCTTATAATTGCTCCCACTAAAAACTTTTCGTGATGTTCTGAAAAGGTATTAAACCTTCTTCCCACAAATTCTGAATCAGGTTTTATGGTTATCCCTATAAGCTTAACTCTACCATCATCAAAATCAATCACATCTGAAGCTCCTGGAACCATAATAAGGTTTTTGATGGTATCTACCATAAAAGATTCAGGATTTATAATCTGATCAATTCCTAAAAGATCCTTATTAAGTAGCCCTTCCTCTCTTATGTATTCCTGATTCCTAAGTCTTACAACCTTTATTATTGAAGGATTTAGATGGCATGCCAGCATAGACGCGATGAGATTCACCTCATCACTATCAGTGGCGGCAATTAACATATCTGCCTGAGCTATTCCTGAGCTTTTAAGCATCTGTGGACTTGTGCCCGAGCCAAGCAGGGCATAAACATCCAGATTTTCATTTATTCTATTTATCTTATCCTCATCTTTATCAATGAGTACCACTTCATTGCTCTCTTCAGAGAGCCTCTTTGCGATATGGAATCCTACCTCACCTGCGCCAACTATTATAATCTTCATTTTATAACCCTTCTCTTATAAATATGCTTTAAATCCTATAGATATATACAGCGGATTGTAAAGAAAAGATAATGGGATATCAAGTAGATATACCCAATTTACCTTTTATGAATATGCCTAATAATCAGGAGGTGTCTCTTTTAACTGGGCAAGTGAAAATACAGGCCCATCTTTACATACAAAGAATCTTCCAATATTACATCTCCCACACATACCAATTGCACATTTCATGCGGTTCTCTAAGGAGAGAATAATCCTATCTGGTGGAAAACCTATCTTTTCAAGCACAGGCTGTGTATATTTAATCATAATAGGGGGGCCACATACAATGGCTATAGCGTTATCTGCGCTTTTAATCTTTTGCTCTGTTATGGTAGGGACAAAACCCACATTGTATTTCCAGTTGGGGTCATCTGTAGCATCCACTGTGATATGCATCTCAATATCATCTCTCTTTTCCCACTCCCAAAGTTCCTGCTTATAAAGGAGCATTCCGGGGCTCCTTGCCCCATATACCACTATAATATCTTTAAATTTTGGCCTGTTATCAGGATGAAGCATATACACTATGCTGGATCTCAAGGTGGTAAATGCAAACCCACCACCGATAATTACCACATTTTTTCCTTCCATCACGTCCCAGGGATAAGAGTTCCCCAGTGGTCCTCTTATGCCCATCACATCCCCCACCTTCATATTGTGAAGATGGGTGGTTACCAATCCAACCTTGTTTACAGTAAATATGACATATCCCTCTTCTGTAGGAGATGAGGCAATCCCTATGGGAATTTCACCCTTACCGGCTATGGATAACTCTGCAAATTGCCCTGGCATATATGAAAAGCGCTTTTCATCTTCTGGACTTATAAATTCATACTTAAATGTCTTAAGATTTCTATCCTCTGTCTCTACCACAATATCCACTATTCTTACTGGATAAGGAAGATATGGATTATTCAATTCAACACCCCCTGTTTAAAATTCATTCATGATCTTAAAGATCTCTCTGATATCAATATTAACAGGACAGAACTGGACACACCGGCCACAACCCACACACTGAACCCCATTTTCATACTTATCCACAAAGTATTTTAGCTTATGCATAAACCTCTGTCTGACCCTCTGATATTTTTCCGCCCTGGGATTATGACCTGAACCATGAAGGGTAAAGAGTGGAAACATGCAAGAGTCCCAATTCCTGATCCTATCTCCCTGCTTTCCATATACCTCATCCTGTATATCAAAACACCAACAGGTAGGACATAGATAAGTACATGTACCACAGTTGATGCATGCAAAGGAAATCTCCTTCCAAAATGGGGCATCAAAGAGCTCTGTAACTTTTTTATCCTTTAGCTTATCTGTAGGCACATGACTGACAATGGCCTTTTCTGCCCTTTTTTCTAACTCCTGGGCCTCCCTAAGTATGGCATCATCTGCGGCCTCTCCTCTTCTTATCCCTTTAAGCAGCTTTTCACCCTTTTCTGTAATTGCCACAAAAAGAAGCTTCTCCCCAAGGTCATAGATTAAGGCATCCAGCCCCTTTTTCCCAAAAGGGCCATCTGCAACCGAAGTGCAAAAACATGTGCTCTCTGGCTCATTACACCCCAATCCCACAAAGGTGGTGGATTGAAATCTCCTTATCCACCAGGGATCTTTATACTCAGGAGTGTCAAAATTTAGCTTTACAAGCTGAAAAGCATATGCATCGCATGGCCTGATACCCATGATCAGTTGTGGAGGGTATTCCTTTTCTGCCTCCTTCAATATATGGGCATCAGGATCGCTTTCATCCAGGCTGTATTCAAACATCCTCTCAGATTGGGGATACACTATGGACTTAGGTGATAATCTGGTATTTTGAAAGTTAAAGTCAGCCCGTGTTCCATTATCTAAGGCTCTAAATATGTGATACCCTTTTTCTTTAACAGGCACATATACCCTATAGGATGCTCTTAATTCATCCAATATCCCTTGCCAATCATCCTTTTTAAAGACTTTTGCTTCCATGTAGACCTCGCCCTCTTATCTAATGAAATCATTATAGTCATCGACTCTATATACATCCAATGCAGGCCTCTTATCTAAGCTAAGACCTGCCTCCCACGAAAAGAGTTCTAAGGCATCTTTATTGAGTTTTTTGGTAAATTGCCTCATGGGTATGTCCATAGGGCATACCCTCTCACATGCCCCACAGTCTGTGCAACGGCCTGCACAGTGAAATGCACGCAGAATATGAAATGTCATGGTATCTGTTGGGTCATTACTCTTTCCCACCCACTGAGGTCTTGATTCATCAACAAAACAGGTAGGGCAATAACAGAGGGGGCATGCATTTCTACATGCATAACAGCGGATACAGGAAGAGATGAGCTGGGTGAAAAATGCCCACTTCTTTTCACTTTCCATCTTTTCAATTGCATCCACATCTCTATACGGATCTATATCCTTTTGTTCTTCCACCTTATCTGCCACAAGCTCATCATATATAACAGGGTTTCTATGTAGGCAGACAGCGCAGTTTTGCTGAAGGAACTTCTTCTTTTCAAACTGCTCTTCAAAATCTTTTCCTCTAACGGTGAAGCTCTCTCCATTATCAATAAAGTCAAGTATCTCTCTCTGGCCAACCGCCCTCTTTACCGCCCTGTGATCAACCATGCCAGTACATGGGACTCCCACGATATAGAGCTGCTCTCTCTTTATCTGATTTTCAATTATATGATTTACAATGCTTCTAGAATTACATCCTGTTGCCAAGATTCCTATCCTTTTCTCCTTTCTTCCAGTTAGATAATTACATAGATTGAGTGCACAGTTGCTATCCCAAAAAAGGATATCCGCCTTTTCAGGATCATCTATAAGCACCGGTTCATTCATCATGGCAACAGTGCCCTTTTTATAGCCAATAAAGATTTCCACAGTCCCCTCTTTAAGCAGTCTCTTTGCAATCTCTCTTATCTTTTCAGTATATTGCCGCATCACACCACCTCTGCCCTTCTTTTTATAAGGTATCTTGCAGGCCCTAACTCTTTAACTGCCTCTACCACCTCTTGCGCCACTTCCGCAAATTTTGTGGCCTCAGCCGAGGAGATCCAGGAAAAATGAAGCCTTCCAGGTTCAATCCCAATATGCTCCAATAGATTCTTAAGGAGTATAAATTTCCTTCTTGCATAGTAATTACCTTCCAGGTAATGACACTCTCCAGGATGTCACCCAGAGACCCATACACCGTCAGCGCCATGTCTTAGAGCTGCAAGAATGAATTTGGGACTCACCCGTCCAGAGCATGGAACCCGGATTATCCTTATATCTGGAGGATATTGAAGCCTGCTAACCCCTGCCAAGTCAGCAGCACCATAGCTGCACCAGTGACAGAGAAATGCTGTTATCTTTGGTTGCCATTCCTTCATATTTTATCTCCTAATATTTAAATCTCATTAATCATTGCCATTATCTGAGCTTCTTCAAATCCTTTAAGATTAATGGCACCTGAACGGCAAGATGCGACACAGAGTCCACATCCCTTACAGAGCACAGGATTTACCTGTGCCTTTCCCTTAAAAGGCCCCTCTTCAATGAAACTGGGAGCCTTATAAGGACATATACTTACACATACCCCACAGCTACTACATACAACAGGGTTCACATAGGCCACTGTCCCACTCATGGCGATCTTTTTGCGTGCAAGCAGTGTTATGGCCCTGGATGCAGATGACTGTGCCTGAGCGATGGATTCATCTATGGGCTTTGGATAGTGGGCCATACCACATAAGAATACTCCATCAGTTGCAAACTCAGATGGGGCAAGCTTTGCATGTGCCTCCACAAAGAACCCATCCCCATTCATGGGGACTTTGAAAAACTGTGCAAGCTTCTCATCCTTATAAGGGACAATGGCAGTGGCAAGGACAAGAAGGTCTGCATCTATCTTAATCTTCCTTCCAAGTACATGGTCATAGGTATGTATTTTTAAGGAGCCCCCTTCAGACAGAACCTCAGGTTTTTTATCTACCGAATACCTTATAAAGATAACTCCTTTTTCCCTTGCCTTTCTATATAGAAGCTCCCTTTCTCCATATGTCCTTATGTCTCTATAAAGGATATAGATATCTATGTCAGGATTCAGCTCCTTTAGATATAGGGCACTCTCAATGGAATGGGCGCAACAGACCCTGGAGCAATAGGGTCTATTGGGCTCTCTTGAACCAACACACTGGATAAATACCGCTTTTTTTATCTCTTTTAAGGATGGATCATTTTCAATGAATCTCTTATCTAATTCAAGATGTGTAATTACCTTTGGATCCTTTCCATAAAGGTATTCTTCTGGTCTATATTCATAGGCACCTGTTGCAATTATTGCAACTCCATGTTCTATGATCTTTTCCCCATCCTCTGTCTTTAAGGTAGTCTTAAAGTTACCTACAAATCCCTCTACATTGGTTATCTCTGAATTCAGGTATATATCAATCTTTTCGTCTTTCTGAACAGTATCTATAAGCTCAGAAAGCTTCTGTTGCACATCCTCTCCCTTCCATGTCCTGTATAAACTCCTTGCCTGCCCCCCAAGCTCAGATTTCCTCTCTACAATGCTTACTGTGAATCCATTTTCACTTAGGGTCTTTGCAGCAGCCATTCCTGATATTCCACCACCAATTACCAGCGTATGCTGATTTACCTCAAGCTCTGCCTCCTTTAATGGCTCCATAAGGGCCACCTTTGCAACGGCCATTCTGACCAGATCCTTTGCCTTCAAAGTGGCAGCCTCTGGATCATCCCTATGGACCCAGGAGTCCTGATTTCTTATATTTACCATCTCAAAGAGGTATTTATTTAGTCCTGCATTAACCAAGGTCTCTTGGAATAAGGGCTCATGTGTCTTGGGAGTGCAGGCAGCCACAACGATTCGGTTTAGATTGTTCTCTTTAATTACCTGTGTCATGGCATCCTGAGTATCTTGAGAGCAGGAATACAGATTCTCTGCCACATATTCTACATATGGAAGGGTCTTAGCGTATTCCACCACAGAAGGGACATCCACAACACCAGCAATATTTATCCCGCATCTACAGACAAATACCCCAATCCTGGGCCTTTCTACTGTAACATTTCTCTCTTCAGGTATGTCCTTCTTCTTTGTAAGTGTGTATCTCGCATCACTCAGAGGAGCACCTGCCACTGCGGCTGCAGAACTTGCCTCAATCACGGATTGTGGAATATCCTTTGGGCCCTGAAAGACCCCTGAAACAAATATGCCTTCCTTTGAAGTGGCAACAGGATTAAAGGAATCCGTTTTACAGAAATTTCCTTCAGTAAGCTCAATACCCAATTTTTTTGCAAGCTTGATGAATTCGGAAGGGGTTTCAAGACCAACGGAGAGCACTACCATATCAAAGATCTCTTCCTTTATCTCTCCATTCTCACTTACATACTTGATAGAGAGATCATCACTACCCTTTACAGGCTCAACACTATGGACCCTTGAACGAATAAAACGAATACCATGCTTTTCTTTTGCGTCATTGTAATATCTTTCAAAGTCCTTTCCATGGGTTCGCATATCCATAAAAAAGATGGCACAGTCCAGATCATCTCCTCCGTGCTCTTTTGCTATAATGGCCTCCTTGACTGCATACATACAGCACACAGAGGAACAATAGCCATTATCACACCTATTTATATCTCTTGATCCTACACACTGAAGCCATGCAATCCTCTTTGGTTCTTTATGATCAGAGAGTCGCACCAAATGTCCCATTGTGGGCCCTGATGCAGAGAGAATCCTTTCAAATTCCATAGATGTGATTACATTGGGGTGCTCTGCATAGCTATAGGTATCAAACCGGGAAGGATCAAAACATTGAAAACCAGGTGCAAGTATGATTGATCCCACATTTAGCACCACGCTTTCGGGTTTTTGGGCATGTGTGCTCAGGGTGACGGCACCGGCACTACATGCCTTAACGCACTGAAAACATTCGCAGCAATACCCACAGTTTAAACACCTTGAGGCCTCCTCTTTGCCCTTCTCTTCTTCAAAACCCAGCTCAACTTCTCTAAAATCATTTTTTCGTTCTTCAGGGGAGAGCTCAATCATCCTTGCCCTGGCCCTTATGGGTTCGTCTTTTGGCACAGGACGATAGGTCGGTTTTTCATTGATTATGGGCTTACGTCCCTCTTTCATGTCCCTGCCGTCAAGGTATCTAACCATGGATTCTGCTGCCTCTCGGCCAGCAGCGATTGCTCCAATTGCAATCCCAGGACCTGTCTGCACATCACCGCCTGCAAACACGCCTTCCCGGTCAGTGGCATAGGTGACGGGATCGGCCTGGATGGTTCCCCACTTTGTAAGTTTTACTTTTAGTGTATCCTTGAGCGAGGAAAGGTCCGGTTTTTGGCCTATTGCCACAATTAGCTGGTCTATTCCCATGTCATATTCACTTCCAGGCACAGGAATGGGCCTCCTTCTGCCTGAACTATCTGGCTCTCCAAGCCTCATTTGAATGCACCTCAATCCGACAACCCGTCCTTCCTCTGTAATTATCTCCTGGGGAGCGGAGAGGTAAACTATCTTGACCCCTTCGGCCTCAGCCGCCTGTATCTCTTCTTCCCACGCAGGCATTTCTGCTCGAGTCCTTCGATAGACAATTGTAACCTCTTTGGCACCAAGACGCACCGCTGAACGTGCCACGTCTATGGCCACGTTACCTCCACCTATTATGGCCACCTTGGATCCTACAGTCGCCTTGCCCGTAAGATTAACTTCCCTTAAAAAATCAACACCCTGGCGCACTCCCTGAGCCTCTTCCCCGGGTATACCCAGTTCAATTCCCTTGTGGGCCCCCAGGGCGAGATACACTGCCTTGTATCCTTGGGCAAACAGATCATCAATGGTTAGTTTCGGTCCGAGAGGAGTATCTGTTTTTATTTCAACTCCCAGTTTGGTAATAATCTCTATCTCTCTATCTAGGATAGCTCGAGGAAGCCGATGAGGCGGAATACCCACGCGAAGCATTCCGCCTGCCTCGGGAAGGGCCTCATAGATTGTGGCTTTGATTCCTCGTCTTGCCAGGTGATAAGCGGCTGATAGACCCGCAGGTCCTGATCCGATAATGGCAACTTTTTCCTCTCTTTCCTCAGAGCAAGGGATCTCGATTTCCCTCGGATCAAACATATCCGCGGCCAGTCGTTTCAGTGCCCTTATTGCAACGGGTTCATCTATTTGGCCCCTTCTGCATGCATCCTCGCATGGGTGGGGACAGATTCGACCGATTACACCAGGAAGAGGCAGATCTTCCATGATAATTTCAAGGGCCTCTTTGTACTTGCCTACCTTGACCATCTGGACATAGCCCTGGACATTCAGCCCTGCCGGGCATGCCTGTCGACACGGTGCCTTATCGGCCTTCTGTATGGCAAATGCACTCGGAATGGCCTGGGCATATCTCTTATAGATAGCCTTTCTGGCTACAAGGCCCTGGTCGTATTCGCTGGGCAGGACCACGGGGCAGACCTCGGCACAGTCACCACAGGCCGTGCATCTGTCAGGATCTATGTATCTTGGATTTTTTTGGATGGTTACCTTAAAATTCCCCGGGGATCCCTCTATTTTTTCGATTTCAGAACATGTGATCAGCTCTATGTTAAGGTGTCGGCCGACCTCGACCAGCTTAGGAGCAAGTATTCACATGGAGCAGTCATTTGTGGGAAAGGTCTTATCCAGCTGTGCCATTGCACCACCAATAGCAGAAGAACTTTCCATCAGATAGACATAGAATCCAGAGTCTGCAAGATCCAAGGCACTTTGCATACCGGCGATTCCACCACCTACAACTAATACTGAACCTTTTCTATCCATGAATATCCCCTCTTAAAATTATAAAAGATATTGAGAAAATTTTAACAAAGAAAAAGGGATGTCAATAATAAATCCCCCCTCAATCTAAAGGAGTTGCACTCGGGAGATAAGCAGAACATCTTTTATAATTAATCTATAGACCAAAAGGAATCTCTTTGATATAATGTTTTTATGAAGGGCCTGTTGTTTAGATGGTTCATACTCTCCCTTTCTATACTTCTTACATCCTATATATTGGATGGAATAGAGGTTAGTGGCTTCTTTAGCGCCATCTTTGCAGCAGCCATCTTAGGAGTATTGAATGCTTTTCTAAGGCCAGTCCTTATAATACTCACTCTGCCTTTAAACATAATAACTTTGGGGCTCTTTACATTTATTATAAATGCCATGCTTCTTAAGATGGCATCCAGTGTAATTATGGGTTTTGAGGTCCATGGATTTTGGGCTGCCATATTTGGCTCTCTATTTATAAGCACAATTGGGTGGATACTAAATCTTTTTATCGGAGCACATGGAAATATTGAATATATTAAGAAAACAAAGAGAAAAAAGGTAATTGATCTAAAAAAGACAGAGAGAGACTTTTGGGAATAACCTCAACTTTTAAATAGCCCTTTTATCTTTTCATGACTTACTCTGAGATAATCCCTGTCCCTGGAAAATACCTCTAAGGTAATTGTTCCTCTGTAGTCTATATCCTTTAGTGAAGTTATTATTTGCTCTAAGGGCAGATTTCCTGCTCCCAGGGGTAGATGTTCATCTGACTTTCCAAAGTTATCGCTAAGATGCACATGCCTTATATGATCTTTAAATGTCTTTATAAATTCCAGTGTCCTCTTAGAGCCCTTATCCCCAATATGTGCATGGGCAGGATCATAAGTGATTCCAATGGAAGGAAACCGATCTAAGAGTTCAAAGAAGTCTTCAATTTCTGTCATAAGTCCAGATCCTTCAAACATATTTTCCACACAGAGCTCCACCTTGAGTCTATCAGCTAAATCAATAATATGTTTTAAAAATTCCATTGCCATCTCTTTTATCTCTTCTTTTAAAAATGAGCCCAGTCCTCTTATGGAAGGGGGATGGATAGTAATCCTTAAAGGAGATAACAGAGAGGCAACCCTTAAGGATTCCATTATCTCTTTTTGGGATGCGTCCCTGATTGAAGGGGTAAGATCCGCAGGACTTAGAAATGTGGGCATATGACACAATACCTTCAGTCCGTATTGAATTGTGACATCTCTTATCCTATCTATCTTTGTCTCTATCTCTTTGTAATGCGAAAGAGGTGCGTCCATAGTGATCTCAATAAAGTCAAATCCCATCCTGCCAATGGTATGGATCTCATCTAAAAGATCCCTTAAAGGAGAATTCATGGCACCAAAGAGAATATTCATCTTTTAAGGAATCTCCTATTCTTTTATAAGAGAAAATCTGATTCCATGATCCGTAACCACTATAAATCTATCCTTAATTTTATTTTTATATCTGTTTAATAACTCTCTAAGAACCTTTATTTTATTAGGAAATCTTTCATCATCTAATCTTAGAAGGATGATACCCTTATGGGGTCTTCCCTCTCTGTATACTTTAGTTCCAAAGTCTTTATCACTGGTAATTAAAATCCATTCTTCAGTATAGGCCTTTTCTAAAATCTTATCATCGTCCAAACCCCTTTCTTGCTCATAAACAGAAAATACTTCATATCCTTCTTCTCTCAACCAGTTAGCTACATTTGGCCCAATACACTCATCAACCATAAATCGCATCAAATGGCCTCTTTCTCTAAGGGGAGAAAATCAACTTCACTGAGGGAACGACTGGCAAAAAGGAGACAGGCTTTTATATCATCTTCCGTAAGCCCCTTATATTCCTCTAAAATTTCATCTACCTTCACCCCTTGAGCTAAAATTTTTAAGATATATTCGACTGTAAGTCTTGTGCCTTTAATAATAGGTTTTCCTACCATTATATTAGGATTTATCTCTATTCTTTCCATAAGATTTTTGTCCATATTTAACTCCTTCAAACTTCTTTAACTTAAACATCTATTTTATATTCAAAATCTTTTTTACAATCTCTTTGTCGTGTTCATAGTCAATAACCCTTTGAAGCATTATCTTCTGAGTCATTACAGGTCCTGCGCCATGCCAGGTACCCACCCCGTGCATGCCTGCTGTCCAGTGTTGCAAGAGTTTGTGGACCTTTAGGATATTTTCTGTTGGAACATCAGAGCCAAAGCTATAGAATTCTTCCATATAGTCCTTGGTCTCTGGATTTCTTAGATCCTTAAGAGAGGGCATAGTTACAATCAGCCCCCCTCCGATATCTCCTGCAAGTGCCATCACCCTCCAGAAGGAATTACATACATTTAGCTTTGATACATTCCCCATAAGCTCATCTGGCAGATACACTCCGGAGCCCTTTGGGACCTCCGAACCCTTCTGAGCAGCTGCCATTCCACAGGCCCTGCATGTCTCCCTCAATACCACCATCTCCATCAATTCTTCATTTATGTGGGTGGCCTTCTCAAGCCCTTTGTATTCCTGTATCAGCTTACATGCCCCTATTATCTGATTCATAAATCCCACCTTACATGTTCCACCACAGGTCATACGATGGGTTCTGGCAAAACGGGCAACCATCTTACCCGCATACTGATATTCCCCACACATAAAGACCCTTTCCCATGGCACAAACACATTATCAAATACGATCATAGAGGTCTCTCTCTGACCATATATGGGATTTCCAAGCTCACTTAGATCCTCTGCAATATCCCTTTCTGCTGAATATGGGGAATACTGGCATATATAGGTTATTCCTTCTGTATCAGTGGGGATCGCAAAGGCAATGGCATAGTCTTCCTCTCCTTCATAGTGAGCTGCCTGTGGCAATACCACAAATTCATTTCCTGCATATGCACCGCTTATATTAATCTTTGCCCCCCTCACATATATTCCATTTTTATCCCTATCTACCACCTTAAGGGAGAGATAGGGATCGGGCCAGTCAAGCACCTTCTGACTTCTCTTACCCCTGGGTTCAGTTAATGCCCCTGCAACAGATAGGTCTTCTCTCTGAACCATCTTGAGATATTCTAAAAACCTCTCATGATATTCCTTTCCAAGATCTCTTTGCATCTCCCAGGTGGTGCTTGCTAAGGAATGGAATGCGTCATATCCAACACATCTATATATGCAGGTCCCAAGCATCTCGGCAGTAAAGGTGCCCACTTCTGCCTTCTTTATAAGATCTTCCACACTACCACTTACATGGGTGTAACGATTTACCACATCGTCAATTAAGGGGGAGTGACATGTCATCAGATCACGATATTGGGGGTCAAGTGCCCATGCATACGATGCCTTATTTGCTTCAATCACTGTCCTTGTATTTCTGTTTTCAAAGATATCATCAACCCTTTTACCATTCATAAAGATATTAAGCTGTTTCCTATCTTTTAAACTCTTTTCAAATTCTTCAGGACTCTTGAGTGCCATATCCAATACTCCTTAATAAAAGATTTTTGAGATAATATCTGATATATTCATCCAGTTGGCAACAAAATTTTTGAAAGTATAAAGAATAAAAAACCCCTCTGAATCCCATTACAGGATTCAGGGAGGATATTAAAAGCCAGATTAATTTTTAGGTAGTTGGAAGAGAGGCTGTTCCAGATGCTGTTCCATCACTTACACTTGCAGCAATGCCAGAAGCTGTGATTGAAACCGGGTCCCCAGCACCATATGAGAGTTTAAAGTCTCCTGCATCGGTTCCAAATTCGCTTGTCTTTACATCTGATGCCTTTGGAACCCTTCCATTTAAAAGTATAAATTTGGCCGCCCATTGATTCACCCTTGCCTTACCTTCTGCAACCGCAGCCATTGCTGCCTGGTTCTTTGCCTCGGTTGTAAGACTCATATATCTTGGAACTGCAACCGCTGCCAGAATACCTAAGATAATTAATACCGCAATAATTTCAATTAATGTAAAACCTCCATCTCTAGCTTTCATCTCTTCCTCCATAGATTTAATTAAATTAAAAGATGTGAAATAAATCACATCTTCTTTATAAAGATTTAGTTTGTTTATTAAAGAGATATATGTTATTTGTCAAGAGTAATTTATAGAGAAGGGAGAATTATATGCAGATTGTTCAACTATCTAAGCTTGTGGATATGGACAATCCCTATAGAGTAATGGAAGAGGTCAAGACGATTATAAGAGATATTTATGGAGATTATGATTTTAATATAATTGATCAGGTATTCAGTGACACTCTGGATCTCTTCATGGGTAGATATCCTGGCTATAAGGCATGCAATTGCAGATATCATGATCTTATTCATACCACTGATACTCTTCTTGCAATGGCAAGACTTATCCATGGGGCGGTATTAAATGGGGTAAAATTCAGCACTAAAGATGTGGATCTTGGCATATCCTCTGCCCTTCTTCATGATACAGGATATATACAAGAGCTTGGTGATGATGAAGGAACTGGGGCCAAATATACCCTTGTGCATATTGATAGAAGCATTGAGTTTTCAATGGGATATCTTCCAAAACTGGGGTTTTCTGAAAGGGATTTCAGATATGTGGAATCAATACTTAGATGCACGGGGTTGAATGTAAGAATAGAGGAGGTAGAGTTCTTCTCAAAAGAGCATGAACTCTTGGGTAAGATGCTTGGAACCGCTGATCTTATGGGACAGATGGCATCCAGAACCTACTTAGAGAAGCTCCCGTATCTATACAGTGAATTTAAAGAGGGTAAGGTGCCAGGCTATGAAAGTGAGTTTGATCTGATAAAGAAGACACCCGATTTTTATAGATGGATACTTAAGAGATTTAAAGAGGAATTTGATTCTGTCTATAGATTTATGAAAGATCATTTTGAAAAGAGATGGGGGATCAAGGATGATCTATATATGATAACCATTGAAAAAAACATTAATTATTTGGAATATATCATTAAGGATCATCCCAAAGATTATAGAAGATATCTTAGAAGAAGATTGGACAGAGTGGTGCTTAAGAAATGATTGAGAGCTTTGAATTTTTCAAAGCTCTCAATTACATAGGTCTTACCATCTTTGTTAGATCCCACATGGGAAGGAATATGGCCAGTGCAAAAAATCCTATGACCCCTGCCAATCCCACAGTAAGCACAGGACCTATGGCCTCAGATAGTCTATTTACCTGATATGCCATCTCCTCATCATAATGGGCGGCAATAACCTTTAACATATCATCCAATCTTCCACTCTCTTCTCCTATGGCTATCATATTGATGACCATGGGTGTAAAATATCTGGAACTTTTTAGAGGATCTGATATCCCTTGTCCTTCTTGAACCTTAGCCTTTAGTGATATGAATTCCTTTGATATTGCTGAATTTCCAATAATTCCTGAAAGTATCTCAAAACTATCCAGTATCCCGATTCCGCTTGCCTGAAGTATGGCAAATATGCTCGCAAATCTGGACATGGCAGCCTTAATAAAGAGTGGACCTAATACGGGAATCCTCAAAAGTTGGGTATCTCTAAGGAGTCTTCCCTTTTCTGTCTTAAAGTATGAGAGGGTCAGAAGGATTCCGACTATAATCGCTGTCAAGATAGCATACCAGTAACTGGCTAAAAAGTTATAGAGAACCATGCATATCTTTGTAGGAAGTGGAAGTTCAAGGCCAGCCCTTATAAATATGTTAATAAATTTGGGCACAACAAAGGTAAGTAATATGAAAAATGCTACAGCCAAAAATACCGTTACCACGATTGGATATTGAAGGGCAGAACGTATATCAGATCGTACCTTATGTTCATGCTCTATTATGTATATGAGTCTATCTAAGACATCCACCAGATTTCCACTTGTCTCCCCTGCCTTTATCATCTCACAATAAAGCGATGAGAACACCTTAGGATGCCTTTTAAATGCCTCATATAGCGATGACCCCTCTTGAAGATCCCTCACTATCTGGCCTGAAACCCTTTTCAATAAGGGATTTTCTGCTTGATATTCCATTATCTTAAATGCATTTATTATTGGGATTCCAGAATGGAGCATGGTCCTAAATTGTTTAGTAAATAGGATAAGATCTGTATCTTTTATCTTACCAAACCTATAGCTCAGTCCCTTTAATGAAAGAGAGATCCCTTTTGATTCCCCTTCTCCTCTTATTATGCTCGGAATGAGCCCCTTTTGAACAAGGAGATTTTCAGCCATCTCCTTTGTATCTGCCTCTAAGAAACCATTTACGATATTGCCACTTTCATCTATTGCCTTATATGTAAATCTTGGCATATCTTAAGGCCTCATACCATAACAGCAGATGCTACCTCTTCAAATGTGGTAATGCCTTTTAGAACCTTAGATAGGGCATCTTCCTTTAAGGTCTTTAATTTCCCCGCCTCCACTGCCGCACGGGTGATTTCCTGTGAAGATCTTCTCTCAAGTATCATCTGTTGAATCATCTCATCGTTGACTAATACCTCAAATATGCCGGTTCTTCCCCTATATCCTGTGTTCATACACTGGGGGCAGCCCTTTCCCCTTTTAAATTCCATACCAACATAATTGGGGATACCCCAATTCTTTAAGACCTGTTCAGAAGGGATATAGGTTTCAATGCAGTTGGGGCATATCTTTCTTACCAATCTCTGTGCAAAAGATACAAGTAAGACTGATGAGACCAAGAAGGGTTCAATTTCCATATTAATAAGTCTGGTAATAGCTCCCGCTGCATCATTTGTGTGCATAGTGCTCAGCACCCTGTGCCCTGTAAGGGCTGCCTGAACAGCAATAGATGCGGTTTCAGCATCCCTTATCTCTCCTACCATTATAACATCGGGATCCTGTCTTAAGATGGATCTAAGGGCACTTGCAAATGTCATCCCTGCCTTTCTGTTAAGCTGCACCTGCTTTATCTTATCTATACGATATTCCACAGGATCTTCCACAGTGATAATGTTTATATCCGGACTATTGAGATTCTGTAATATGGCATATAGAGAGGTGCTCTTACCTGAGCCTGTGGGCCCTGTGCTGAGTATCATACCATAGGGTCTTTTAATCGCATCTTTTAATTTCTTTTGATCTTCCTCACTCATACCCAGCTCTTCCAGACTGTAAATACCGCTACTCATATCCAGAAGTCTCATTACAAGATGTTCCCCGTAGATCGTGGGGATTGTGGATGCCCTTACATTTATCTCCTTTCCATCCATTCTGACTGTAAATCTTCCATCCTGAGGGACCCTTGTATTAGCGATATCCATCTGGGCAAGTATCTTTATCCTTGAAATAAGGGGTAAGAGCATTGCCTTAGGTGGTGCAGGCATATCATGCAGCTTTCCATCTATCCTGAATCTTACCTGGACATAGCTCTTTTCAGGCCCTATATGTACATCACTTGCCCCCTCTCTTATTGCCTGTGATATTATGGAATTTACAAGCCTAACCACAGGGGGGTCCTTTGCCAGATCCTGTAAGGATGTTACCTCTAAGTCCCTTATATCCTCCTTCTCTGTCTCTTCTTCTGCCCCTCTATATTGTAGATCTTCCATTCCACCAATAACGCTCATAAGCCCTGTGGTAAGGCCATAGATAGCTGTCATTATCTGGGTTAGCTCTCTCTGAGAGCATATAACGGGTTCCACCTCCAGATTGGTATGGGTTTCAATGGTATCTAAGGCCTCAATATCCATGGGATCAACAGTTGCCACTTTTAAGAGAAATCCCTTTTTCTTGATGGGTGCCACATTATATTTCTGAGCTATTGAGTAAGGGAGGATATTTGCAAGGCTATTGTCAACAGGATATTTTGAGGGATCATATTTTTCAATCTTAAGCTGTCTGCTTAACATATCAATAATCTGGGATTCACGCACCACTCCCTTCTGGATAAGATATTCACCCAGCTTGAGGCCAGCTCTTTTATGTTCTACCAAAGCCTCTTTTAATTGGTCTTCACTGATAAGACCTTCCTCTATAAGCATCTCACCAAGTCGCTTTTTCCTCTTCAAGACCGGGATCCTTTCAATCTGTAATATCTTTTAATGATATTAACATATTATCAAAGGATCTTAAAGGGGAAAGGGATGCATATAATCTGATACAGAAGAAAAAGAGTGCAAGGGCCAATACTATGATTGCTAAGCGGTATATAAGCCTCTTCTTAGGATTCTTATCTATACAGGCACTTACAAGTGATCTTCTTACATATCTCTTATCTTTTATAATAAGTGTTAGCATTATCCTATGGCATAGATTAATTACCTTTCTGGGATATCCCTTTGTAAAACGGTATATTCTTAAAAGAGCTGGAAGAGAAAAGGCAATGGGATCTCTACCATCCAAAGAGCAACGTCTAAGCCTAAATCTTATCATAGATCTCATATCTGAAAAATTCATGGGATTCAGCCTTGCCTGATAGTTTATCCTGTCTTTAAAATAGGGATATCTCTGCAATATATCATCAAATTCCTGCTGGGCAAATATGATTATCTGAAGGAGCTTATTTTCATTGGTTTCATAATTTAAAAGCTCCCTCAATATTTCAAAACCAAAAGAGGGAAGATTTTGCGCTTCATCAATTATAAGAACCACGGTTTTCCCCTTTTCCACTGCGGTATCAAACAGATAATTTTTGATCTTTTCCTTTATCTCCCATTCTCCATCTCCCTCCACTTTCTTTATCCCTAAGGCAATGGCTATCAGTTTTAAAAATTCCAATGGCATCTTTGCTCTGGGGTCTAAGATAAGATGGAGATCCATATCGGGATCCTTTTCTAATCTAAAGATCAGTTGCCTGGATAGGGTGCTTTTCCCTGTCCCTACTTCTCCTGTTACCACATTTAACCCTCTTTTAAGGCGTATAGATATTTCAAGCATCTGTAGAATTGATATGTGCTGCTTGGACGGATAGAACATATTAGGATCAGGGCTATTGGAAAAAGGCTCTTTTTGCAATCCTAAGATCTTATAATAGTCCACTTTTTACCTCTCAATGATATGTGGGGTTATAAATATTAGTATATCTTCCATGGTCTTACTTTTCCCAATGGATTTAAATATGGAACCTAAAAGTGGCAGATCCTTTAGCCCTGGAATCCCACTTTCGCTATGGGTCCTTGTCTCCTTTGACAGCCCACCTATCACAGCAGTCTGACCATCTTTAAGTATTATATTGGTCTCTGCCTTCTTAGTAATTATGGTTGGATTATTGTTTACTGGATTAGAAAAGTCTAATTCGTCTTTATAGGTTACTATCTTCAACTTGATATATTCCTTATCAATTACATGAGGAGTAACTTCCAATTTTAAAACGGCCTTTTTCCACTCTATCTCTATGTTTCCCTCCGCACTCACTGTCTGGAAAGGGACCTCGGCCCCGCTTTCAATTAGTGCCATATGATTGTCTAAGGTAGTTATAGATGGGCTTGAAAGTATATTCAATTTTCCCTCTCGCTGTAATGCCTGAAGCTGAAAATTCAGTATATATCTTCCCATTCTTTGGGAGAGATAACCTATGGTAAACCAGCTTTCAGAGGGATTGGATATATCCTTAGATATTGGGAAATTAGCGGCAATTCCGGTGGTAGGATCAAGT
Organism: uncultured Desulfobacteraceae bacterium; assembly: GCA_964440775.1. GTDB lineage: Bacteria > Desulfobacterota > DSM-4660 > Desulfatiglandales > JALVMZ01 > CAYTXJ01. The sequence continues at coordinate 25,861 of CAYTXJ010000010.1, forward strand.
GCCTCTCCCAGAGGTCTATCTGATATGTTTCCTGTGCTTGCACCTGGTGTTATCCAATAGTTTATGTCTCCACCTACATTATGATACAGCCCACCCCATTGGACTCCAAGCTCCTTAGCGGTTTCTCTATTTGCTTCCACAATATTTGCTTCAATAAGTATCTGAGGGGTGGGTCTATCCAACTTTTTTATCATGGGAATAATCTTTTCCATATCCGCTCTTATAGCCTCAATAACAAGGGAGTTGGTATATTCGTCATATATAATAGAACCTCTGGGTTTACCCTGTTTATCCTTGGTTAAGAGATTTGTAAGATTATCTTTTAGCTTTTTGGGATCTGCAAATTTTACAGGAACTATCTCTGTAATCAGAGGGCCTGTCCGCTCTTCAATTAACATTTGCTCTCTCTTCTTTGTATCTATCTGTCGGATCTTGAGGTCATGTTCCATCTCTTCTAATGTCATAACCCTGATGATGTTTCCAACCCAGGTATATTTTAGGCCCAATGTCTTTAAGACAGCATTAAATGCCTGATCCCAGGGCGTGTTATCTATATTTATTGTAAGCTTCCCTTTAACCTTATCACTAATTAAGACATTTATATTAGCTGCCCTTGCAAGGGAGCGAATAATTATGGGTGCATCAACCTGGTAGAATTTAAGGGTAATAGGATGGGTGGGCAGGATATGTCTTTCCTCTCTTTTTCCCTCATCTACCCCCTTTTTAAGATATACTCCCTCTTCCTTTTTAGCCTTTTTAATGGGCCCTTTCGCATCCTTCTTTTGCTCTTTCTTTAACATATCACTTATGCGGTGTATGTCTATCTTCTGGTCTTTAAGGTTTTGATTGGTGCAATAAGGTAATATGATTATTAAAAATATTATAAATTGAATAGGTAAGAGCCTTTTCATTTTAAATTTATCCTTTTTAAGATCTCTTTATCTAAATCTATCTCTTCAATCTCAATATCTTTTTTACTTGGTTTAGATAACTTAGCTCCCTCTTTAACATAAGATGACTGTTCCTTATAGGGAAATTCAAAGCTCTTCTGAGTGATGATATTTTGAATAATTACCTTATTGGGATCTATGGATTTAACAACATATTCCTGCATATCTTTTAGCCTCTCTCCTTCTTTATAATCTAAGCCATCTATTATAGCTATCCTTTCTCCGTTATACTCTAAGAAACCAAAATAGTGCAGTTTAATAACCTCTTGTATCTTTCCCTCTTCTCTTTTCTTTTCCACTTTGACTTTTGGCATCTCAAACGGGTCCTTAGGAAAGGCAAGTCTTGAGACTTCAATGATATATATCTCTCTATCTCTAATCTTCTTCTTTTCAATCCCTTCTTTGATACCTGAGATAAGTGACTCTATATCATTGCCTTTCTGAGGCATAGATAATTTCTGTTTTGTTCCGAAAAAAAGGCTATATATACCATATACTATGAATCCCAAGGCCACTGCTATTATTATCTTTTCCCTCTTAGACATATAAGCTATCTCTTATTCTTAAATGCTATCTCCATTACCAGATTAAACTGAGTTATACTATCTTTCTTTCGTATCTCAAATGAAGAGATCCTCTCTAAAAAGGGATAGAATAATATGGAATGGAGGAATCTGCCAAAGTCAGGGAATCTGCCAGCAAGTAATACCTTTAAGTTTATCTTTTCAACCCCTTTTTCTCTTTTAATCTGAGGAATAAATGAGAGGATCTTTAAATTTGCCCCTTTTGCCATCTCCCTTAGATGCGATTTTAAATCAGAGGGTGTATCTACTCCTCTATCCTCTATAGAGACAATGGACTGAAAGGGTTTGTATCTGGAAAATTCTCTTTGAAATTCCTTATATAGAGGAATAATAGTCTTTTTTTCTTCTATTTTTCTCTCTATCTTTTCTATCTCTTTTTCAATATGATTCAAGGAGCTCCTCAGGGGATAGAATCCTACTGCTAAAAACATTGCTATACCGATAACACATACCAGAAGATAATTGATGCTCTCTTTCGGTATATGCATACCCTATCCTCTAAGGGTCAGGATAAAATAGAGACACTTTCCATAATATGGATCATCCTTCCATTCCTTTCTATCAAGTCTTATATCACTTAATATGGGAGAGGTTTCAAGATCCATGATATATTGTCCAATTTTGGATTCTGCATCTTCTTCTGAACCAATTGATAAGGCTTCAAGCTCTATATCAAATCTACCCTCTCTAAGCATTTCAGCCCTTATAGCTAAGAGCTTTATATGAGATGGGGTAATCCTTGATATTTCATAAAGAATCGCATTGGGAAGCAATCGCTTTGATGCAGACAGGATTCTATCTTTTATCTTTAATACATTTACCCCTTGGACAAGGAGACTATTTTTATTGATATGGAGCCCATACTGATTGAGTTCTGCCTTTAGATCTTTTAGTCTTTCCTGTCTTCGCTTTTCCACTGATAGCTCATATCTATAGAGACCAAACAGGAAAATCATTATTAAGATAAATACAACAAAAATTGTTTTGTTTATCTTACGAATATGTTGGTCTTTTTCCTTTTCTCTGAAGGTATAAAGTAGATTTGGGGTATAGCGATTATGTGAGATAGAAGTTCCAAGACATATACTCATGGCCTGTCTTTCATCCAATGAATCCGATATTAAAACATCTCCTATATGGGGATTAGAGGGATTGAGAGGATCCATTACCTTACATTCAATGCCCAGCTGATCGCTTATATATTCTATAAAAGGAGGATACTCACAGAGCCTCCAGCTTAGAAATATGAGGCCTGCTCTTGGGATTCCAAAGGTAAGAACACAGTGATCAATGGTTCTTTCTGTCTGACGAATAATCCTCTCTAAGCTTTCAATAGAGATATCAAAGATCTCATCTTCAGAATATCCTCTCTGTAGAGCAATTTTTTTGTATTCTGGATCTATCAGAGAAAACAGTATCTTTTTTGCCTCATCCATTTCCATATTATCATCTTGCATGGATCCCAGATCTAATATTTCTATATCCTCTTCTGATTCAGCACCTTGAATAGCCTTTGCCTTTTCTTTATAGCTTTCAGCTATGGATTCAATAATACTGTTGGTAGCTGTCTTAAAACCCCGTGTAAATACTAACCTTCCATCTTTAAATACATCTATCCTGGAATGATCATTTCCCACATACAGGTATGCTATGGTTTCATGTTCAATCTCTAACCATCTACTTAAAAACAGATTTTGAATGGCAAATGGAGAAAGGGTAATTCCGTTAAGATGAAGGCCTATCCTTTCAAAAAGGGCTTTTAGATTCTCTACATTATCACGTCTTACCGAATATACCACTGCTCCTATCTTCTCTATTCCTTTATCCATTACTGGACCATGCACAAAAAAATCGACTATCACCTCCTTCTCATCAAGATTTAACTCCTTCTTTGACACCAAATACAATGTCTTATTTATTTGAGCTTCAGGAACCTTTGGTATCCTAACATAACGAATCTCCACATCTTCATATGATGCAATGGTCCAGATATTGTCCCTTTTCCTGAGCCCAAAGTCCTTCAATATCTCTCTTAAAAACTCAATAGATGGGGGCTCCTTTCCAATAACATCTTCTGGGATATTATAAGTCCTTAATTTCTTTAATATCAGACCTTTTCCATCTATTCCTTCACAACGGATGATATTTACCGAATTTCGCCCGATATCCACACCCACATTTCCCATTCTCTTGGAAGAAAAAAATCCAAACCTCTTTTCCTTATACTTCTTCCTTTCCCTCATGGGGATAGCTTCACCTTTATCCCTCAGGATATTCAGCAGTCTTTCAGTGGATGATATGTCTTCAGGAGAGCTTTGCATAACTCCTTTTTACACTGGGGGTTACACCCCCCTCCGGGTCGGAGACCGCTCCAGGTCGGAGACCAGACCCCAAAAAATTAACTTTAAATAACCCATAATTACAGCTCTTTCTGAGAGCTTTGAAAAATTCAAAGCTCTCTCAGGCAACCTCTTAGACCCCAAAATTGTTTAATTATAAATTATTTATCTCCAATTAT
>CAYTXJ010000011.1:0-28418 GCA_964440775.1 uncultured Desulfobacteraceae bacterium
TAGTAGTATTAAATTCCCTTTACTAAATTGCTCATATTTCCTAAATCTACACTATGTTGTATAGACTGGAGATAAGACTTAAGGAAGAACTGAAGGATCCGGAAGGGATCTCTATTAAAAGGAAGGCAAAGGAGTATCTGGGAATTTCCTTAGATGATATAAGGGTCATAAGGGTTCTCACCATTGATTCATCTCTTAGCAAGTTACAAATTCAAAAGGCAAAGGATCTCATATTTACCAATCCTGTTACAGAAGTCTCCTCTTTTTCGCCCCTTGCAAAGGACTTTGACTGGATCATATGGGTGGGATTTAGGCCAGGAGTAAGGGATACCGCAGGAAGCACTGCAATAGAGGCAATTGAGGATCTATTAAAGGTAAAATTTAAAGAGGGTGAAGGAATATATACCTCAAAGATCTATGAGATAAGGGGTGAGGCAAAAGAAGAGGATATGGAAAGGATTGCAAGGGAACTGCTTGCAAATGAGATTATTCAGCAGTGGAAGATATTTAAAAGATCCGAATGGGACCCGGATAGAGGAATAGGGTTTATTGTTCCAAAGGTGATCTTAGATCATATTCCCACGGTTTATACCTTTAACATAGAAAGTGATAAGAAATTGATGGAGATCTCTAAGCAGAGAAATTTGGCACTCCACCCCGCTGATATCCCCATAATAAGGAGGTATTTTTTGAGAGAGGACATAAGGGAGGAGAGGCGAAAATTCGGCCTGGATCTTCCAACTGATGTGGAATTGGAATATATCTCACAGGCACGTAGCGATCACTGCAATCATAATACCTTTAGGGGATTTTTCAGATACAGGGATACTTACAACAATATTGAAAAGACAGTGGATAGCCTCTTTAGGACCTGTATTGAAGAACCCACAAGGGAGATTATGAAGGAAAAGGACTGGGTAATCTCTGTGCTCTGGGATAATGCTGGAGTGGCCAGGTTTGATGATGACTCTTATTATACCATTACCGGTGAAACTCATAATAGCCCTTCTAATATGGAACCGTATGGGGGGGCGCTTACAGGTATTGTGGGGGTCTATAGGGACCCTCTGGGTACAGGAAAGGGGTCAAAATTGATACTTGGAATGTATGGGTTCTGTGTTGGCCCCAGAGATTATAGTGGCGAATATATGCCATATCTGCATCCACGCAGACTTTTGGATGGTGTAATTGAAGGGGTCAGGGACGGGGGTAATAAGAGCGGAGTTCCCACTCCTTTTGGACATGTGGTATTTGATGAAAGCTACATGGGTAAATGCTTAGTATTTGTCACAGCCATAGGAATTATGCCATCAGAGATAAAGGGGGAGTCTACACACAAAAAGACCACAGAAGACGGAGACCTAATTGTTATGTGTGGTGGAAGGGTGGGAAAGGATGGGATTCATGGAGTTACAGCTGCATCTGAGACCTTTTCTGAACACACCCCTGCAGGTCATGTGCAGATTGGGGACCCCTATACACAAAAGAAGATGCACGACTTTTTGCTTGAAGCCAGAGATGAGGGATTAATAGCCTTTATCACAGATAATGGAGGTGGAGGACTTTCTTCTTCTGTTGGAGAATCTGCCAGATTCAGTAATGGATGTGAGGTGGATCTGGACATAGTCCCTCTTAAATATGAGGGATTGGATCAGTGGGAGATATGGGTATCGGAGTCACAAGAGAGGATGACAGTTGCTGTTAAGCCTGGAGATATTGAAAGATTTATGGAACTTGCCAGAAAACACGAGGTGGAGTGTACAGTAATAGGAAGATATACCAATTCTGGATATCTTCTTCTCAGATATGGAGGTAAACCATGCGCCCTAATACGACTGGAATTGCTTAAATCGGAATTCCCCCAGTGGGAGTTTGAGGCAGAATGGATTCCGCCACAAATACGTGGGTTAAAAGAGCCTGAAATCCCTGAACCTGAAGATCATGGAAGGCTCCTGAAGGAGATACTGTCCAGAGCAAATATCTGTTCAAAAAATTGGATTGCAAGACAATATGACCATGAGGTTCAGGGAGGCAGTGTAATAAAACCTCTTATTGGAAAATCAAGGGATATTCCCAGTGATGCAGTGGTGGTAAGACCCATACTGGACAGAGACAGGGGAATTGTGGTCAGTCAGGCCCTTAATCCATTCTATTCCATGATTGATACATATCATATGACAGCCATTACCATTGATGAGGCGGTAAGAAGAGTCCTTGCTGTGGGTGGAGATCCGGATCACTTAGGAGGAGTTGATAATTTCTGCTGGCCTACAATTCAGTATGATCCCGAAGAAAATCCAGATGGTAAATATAAGGCAGCTCAACTTGTCCGCTCGTGTTGGGCGTTAAGAGATTATTGCCTCAAATACAGGATACCCCTTCTTTCTGGAAAGGATAGCATGTATGTGGATGGGATCTTAAAGACAAAAGACGGCCGTAGAAAGAGGGTATCTGCACTCCCCACACTGATGTTTACTGTTACAAGTGTAGTAGAGGATATAATAAAGTGTATTACACTGGATGTAAAACAGGAAGGTGATCTTGTCTATATACTGGGTATGACAAGGGATGAATTGGGTGCAAGCGAATATTATCTTATGCATGGAAAGATCGGATTAAATGTTCCAAAGGTAAATCCTGATGAGTTCTTAAATACCTATTATGCACTCCATGAGGCAATAGATAAGGAGATATTAAGCTCAGCCCATTCTGTTGGAAGAGGTGGTTTAGGAGTACATCTTTCATTGGTTGCAATGGCAGGCGAGCTGGGGATGGAGATATGCCTTTCAGATGTTATAAGAGATGCAGATTTAACTGATGAAAAGATATTATATTCAGAGTCTGCAGGAAGATTTATTGTGACAGTCTCTCCACATAAGAGAGAGGATTTTTTAAGCATTATGAGTGGTGTTCCCATCTCTTATGTGGGCAGAGTAACATCGGACAATATCTTAAAGATATCTGAAAAAGATGGCAGATGTATAATTGAAGAAGATATTTTTGCTTTAAAAGATGCATGGCTTGGTCCCTTTAGGGAGCTTGTATAATATGGAGGTGCGAGCCTTAGTCCCAACAGGCTATGGACTGAATTGTGATTATGAGACAGATTACTCTTTAAATCTGGCTGGAGCTCGCTCCTATAGAGTTCATATAAATGAGATTATAAAGGGGAAAGGTGAAAGGGCTGATTTAAAAAACTACCATATAATTGCCTTTGGGGGAGGATTTAGCTGGGGAGATGATCATGGTGCAGGGGTGATTTTAGCATGCAAATTAAGGTTTAATCTGTGGGAAAGACTTTTGGAATTTGTATATTCAGGGGGGCTTATAATAGGGATATGTAATGGTTTTCAGGCATTGGTTAATCTGGGGCTTCTTCCTGCAATAGATATGAATTATGGAGAAAGAAGGGCTGCAATTATCGGAAATGATCATGGAAACTTTATTGATACCTGGGTAAATCTCAGGATAAATCCCGACTCTCCCTGTGTTTTTACTAAGGGTATATCCCAGATTGAGTTGTGCGTAAGGCATGGAGAAGGGAAATTCTATGCAAAAGAAAGTGATATTGAAAGACTCTTTGAAAATAATCAGGTTGTTATGCAATATGCAGATAGAGACGGATTTCTGGCAAATGGCAGATGGCCAGAAAATCCCAATGGGTCATTGAGGGATATTGCTGGCATATGTGACCCCACTGGAAGGATCTTTGGTCTTATGCCCCATCCAGAGGCATATAATCACTTTACCAACCATCCTGACTGGACAAGACGCTATGATATGTTTAAAAGAAAGAATATAAAGGAGATTAAACGAATGGGAGAAGGGGTCAATATCTTTAAAAATGCTGTTGATTATTTAAAGTCCTCTAAATAGAGCTCTCTTTAAAGGGAGGTGTGAGATGCCCATATATGAGTTCTACTGCAAGAGATGCAATATGATATTTAACTTCTTCTCATCTAAGCCAGATACAGAGACAGTTCCAACTTGCCCAAGATGTAAAAAGACCAAGCTTTCAAGAAGGGTATCTGTCTTTTCAACCCTAAAGAGAAAGGGAGATGAAGACATGCCCTTTGATATTGATGAAAGCCGAATGGAAAAGGCAATTGAGGCTCTTTCCAAAGAGGCCGATCATATTGATGAAAACGACCCAAAACAGGCTGCAAACCTGATGAGAAAGCTGACCGAGATGACAGGGCTCAATCTCTCACCCAGGATGGAAGAGGCGCTTAGAAAGATGGAGGCAGGTGAAGACCCTGATCAGATTGAGCAGGAGATGGGTGATCTCTTAGAAGATGAAGAAGAACCCTTTACATTTAAGGACAAAGGGGTAGTGCCCACAAAGAAGATCTCACCTCCCAAGGTAGATGATAAGCTCTATTTTTTGTAAGAGTTGAAGACCTTGAAGTTCAAAGGTATTTGAAAAGAGGAATAAAATCATTCAGACTCCCCAAAATTAACTTAAAATAACCCATAATTACAGCTTTTTTATAAGAGCTTTGATGGCTTTGTGTATAAAGAATTGGACTACATAGGGATCTTTAAGGTGGTTTAGCTCCAGATCTTTCTTAGATAAAAATGAGGGGGTATGATTACCCCCTCTTTTTTATTTAGCTCTTTTAATTTAGAATAGTCCCATCACCTTGCCTGTTTCCACATCCACATCCACCCTGCGAAATGCGGGATTAGAGCTTGTTCCAGGCATAAGACTTATGGTGCCCGCACATGGACACAGGAACTTAGCTCCAGAATAGATCAATACATCCCTTATAGGAAGAATCCATCCTTTTGGAACACCCTTAAGTGAAGGATCATGGGTAAGGCTAAGATGGGTCTTTACCATCATGGTTGCAAAGTCAGTATACTTAGGATCGCTTTCCAGCATCTTTGCCTTTGCCTCTGCCTCAGGTGCCCAGCTCACTCCATCTGCACCATATACCTCTTTTGCAATGAGTTCCACCCTTTCTCTCAGTTTCATCTCCAATGGATATAGGAAATTGAATTCCTGCTCTTCTTCACACGCCTCTTTTACTGCCTCTGCCAATTCAATAGCACCCTCACCACCCTTAAGCCAGTGTTCAGAAACTGCGCATCTTGCGCCTGCCTCCTCAGCATATTTTCTGACAAGTGCTATCTCATCCTTGGTATCTGTGTGGAATGCATTAATACATACCACAGGATTTATACCTGCCCTCCTTATGGTATTTATGTGGTGGACCATATTAGGGATACCCTTTTCCAAAAGCTCAAGATTCTCTTTTGTATAGACCTCATCTAAGGGGATCCCTGGGACTACCTTTGGGCCACCTCCGTGCATCTTAAGTGCCCTGATTGTGGTTGTAAGGACGGATACATGGGGCTTAAGACCGCTCAGTCTGCACTTAACATTCCAGAATTTTTCAAATCCAATATCTGCACCAAAACCACTCTCAGTAATATGATAATCAAAAAGTTTCAATCCTACCCTGTCTCCTATAATTGATGACTGACCCACTGCAATATTTGCAAATGGACCGGCATGGACCATACATGGCTGATACTCCACTGTGCTGCACAGTGTGGGATTTATTGTATTTCTCATCCATGCACACATGGCACCATCTACTTCCAGATCCTTAGTGAGCACCGGATTCCCTTTTTTATCAAATGCAAGGGTAATCTCTCCAAGACGCTTTCTGAGATCAGCTAAGTCGGTTACAATTGCCAGTATTGCCATAAGCTCAGAGGAGACAGAGATTCCAAACTTGCTCTGCATCATAAATCCATCATATCTTCCACCAATACCTATTATTATGTTTCTGAGTGCCTGGGCACAAAAGTCCATTATCCATCCAAATTCAACCCTTGTAGGATCAATATCCAGTCTCCTCATCCCTGTGAGTCGTTGAAGTTGCTCATCAGTGTAGTTTCTTTCATGCTGCATCCTCGCGGTGAGTGCCACCATTGCAAGGTTGTGAGCATTAGTTATATCATTGATATCACCTGTAAGACCCATGGAAAACTCTGTCATGGGAATAAGCAGTGCATTTCCGCCACCGGCGGCAGTTCCTTTAATATTCATGGTAGGACCACCTGATGGCTGCCTCAAACAACCTCCCACATTCAGCCCCAACTTTCCCATTCCTTCCATAAGTCCCAAGGCCGTGGTACTCTTTCCTTCACCAAGAGGGGTAGGAGTAATTGCAGTTACTTCGATATATTTTCCATCTGGCTTATTTTCCAATCTCCTGATTATCTTCATGAAATCCAGCCTGCAGATTCTTCCGTATGGAATAATTTCATCTTTTTCCAGACCCAGTCTGTCCTTCCACTCCTCTGGTGTGGGCATGTTCTCTTCTGCTGCCTCTGCTATCTGCCAGTCTTTTAATTTAGTTGGATCATATGGCATCTTCCCTATACCTCCTTTTTCAAAATTTTTTTGTAACTACTCTTTATATAAAGGTTTTTTCCCCTATCAAATAGAAAATAATAAGTCAAGCAATATTAGACATCTCTATGGAAAAGAATTTAAAAAGAAGATTCTATGATCTTTATATTTAAGTTGAATTTTTATCTTCTTGATCTTATCTATAAATAATATCTTATGGGAGGATAAAGTGATGGAGAGAATACCTTTTACACCCGAAGGTCTGGAAAGGCTAAAGGCAAAGCTAAATCATATGGAGACAGTTGAAAGAATAGAGAATATAAAGGCCATAGAAGAGGCCAGAGCTCATGGAGATTTGAGGGAAAACGCTGAATATCATGCCGCAAAAGAGAGACAGGCCCTAATTGAAGCAAAGATAAGGGAGCTCAGAGATATTATTGGAAGGGCGGAGATCATTGACTCAACTTTAGAGGAATCTGACATAGCGGTCTTTGGTAAAAAGATTACCCTATATGACATAAGTATGGGTAAAAAAGTAATATATAGACTGGTAGGCCCTTATGAATCTGATCCAGAAAACGGAAAAATCTCCATAAATTCCCCCCTTGGAAGAAGCCTTATTGGAAAAGGGGTTGGAGATGAGATAAGTGTAAGGACTCCATCTGGGGTTCAGGAATTTGAGATATTAGAGATATGTTAGAGGGGAAGCTCAGGATGCCAAGGCCTGTAATCTTTATACATGGTTTGAACTCTAGCAATAAGGGAAAGAAATCCATATATTTCAAAGAGAGATTTCCCCATATGATAATACCTCATTTTACCGGATCTTTTGATGAGAGGATGCAAAAATTATACGAAATTCTCTCTCAATATTCAGATATCATAATTATTGGTTCAAGCTATGGTGGGCTGATGGCAACTGTATATGCAATGGAAAATGAATCTAAGGTAAGTTCCCTTATATTGCTTGCTCCTGCCTTAAACATTCTCTATTTAATAGATTATCCCATAAGGAGCTTATCTACTCCTACTCGAATCTATCATGGCATTAATGATATGGTTATTCCCATTGCTGAGATCAGAGATATTTCAAAAAAGATATTTCCAAATCTAAGCTTTTTTGAAGTAGATGACGACCATTATCTATACAACATATTTTATAAAATTGAGTGGGATAAACTTTTAAACAATTAATGAGAGCTTTGAATTTTTCAAAGCTCTCAATTAATCTACTCCCTGTAACCTAAGGGAACAGGTCTTCCATCCAGATAGATCCTCTTATCTTCGTCCATCTGAAATCTTCCAAGAGAAATTAGCTCAATTGTCCTTGGAAGGATCTTCCAATCTCCGATCCTCTTAAGCCTTTCCTGATGATCCTTTACAACTTCCTCCAATTTCTTAGGATCACTTCTTAGGCTTTTTAGATCCGTAGGGAGTTCCACTGTCAGGGGGGCAGAGACCATTAAAAGGGGACCTGTATCCACCCCTTCATCAATGAGAATTGTTGAGGATCTTAGTTCCTTTTCCCCTGCCAAAATGGCATCTCTAACTGCATGATCTCCCACATATCTTCTTTTACCTTTATCATCTAAGATGGAAAGATCTGCAGGATGCACATTGATACATCCTTTAATTGTGGTATAACTCATATATCCACAGAGTGCCACTATATCCACATTGAATGCTCTAATGAGAGTCTTTGGAATGCTATCAAATTCCTTTCTTAATCTGAGATCCTCTTCAGTCTTTATACTCTTCTTCCTCCCCCTTGATTTATAAAATCTCGCAATATCATAGGAAAAATAAGGGATCCCAAATCGTCTTGCGATCTTCTGCCCTCTGCAGTCTTTTCCCTGGCTGTCACTAAAGATAAATAAAACCTCAAAGGGTGACCCTTTCTGTTCCTCTTTAAGTTCCCTCTCCCTTTCAATGATCCTTTCTGCATTTGTCCCTGATCCTGAAAGAAATATGGCCACCTTCATAGGGGAGCCGCAATGTTCAGGATCATATAGTGGTCTAAGTGGCATATAAATCTTCCATCAATGCCTTTACAGGTTCAAGCTCATAGGGATCACCCTTTTCAATGGCTGTCAATATGCTGCCACCACCTGTAAAATAATAGTATTGATCCGATTCCATACCATGAAGGTATATATCAGGGCAGAGCTTTCTGAGCTCCTGAAGGGTATCCCCCCCTGCAAGGAGCTTCTGTGCCTTATGATTTTCTGCCACTTTTCTATAAAGGCTTTTAGTGCCTTCACTAAATAGGGGGGTGAGTCCCATAACTGCATTTACAAATATGGTCTTTGCAGATTTAATGGCATCTCTTATCCTCTCATTCTCTAAGGAGAGTGGGGACATATCCAAGATGTAGGAGAAGCTCTTTCCATCTTTCATATCTCTTATGGATATGGTCTTGACATCCCTCCTTTCCTCTAATGATCTGGACTCAACAAGATAGGGTATATCTATAATCTTTCCATGCTTCTTATCAAGTTCCACCAGCTCTTTTGCCAGTTCCCTATCTTCATCTGAAACTCCATCAATATGCACTCCATTTCTCACTGATAAAAACACATTATATATTACCCCACCCAGCAGTATGTGATCTGCCCTCATATAGAGCTCTTTAAGAGGTCCTATTTTGGTATCATATTTTGATCCTGCTACTATTGCCAAGAATGGCCTTTGGGGTTCCAGCACCTTTTCTATGTTTACAATCTCTTCCTGCATCTGGAATCCTGCACATGATGGCAATGCCTTTGCAATATCATATGTGGACACATGAGGCCTCCAGGCACTTATTGCATCATTTACAAATACCTCACCTAAGGATGAAAGCCACCTCAGGAACCTATTCCTCTCTTCATCTCTTGCCTCCTCTCCCTGGAACCATCTGATATTGGGAAGGTATAGCATATGAATCTCACCGCTTCTGAGCTTCCATATGGATTCAGTTATGGAATCTCCCGTCTCTTTTATACCCCAATCAGAGTCAATAGGTAGCTCTGGTATCTCAATCCTGATAGGGAGCTTTCTCCTTAAATAGTCCACCACTGGAGCTACAGAATTTTCATCTCTACATCGAATCCTACCACTCTTTTTATCTCTGGGTCTTCCCACATGGGTCATTAATATGGGTCTTCCACAGCGGGACGCTATATGATATAGGGTCTTAAGCGATATATCTATCCTGTAGGGATCTTTTATTATCCCCTTTTTTACCACATTGTGATCAACCCTTAAGAGTATCACCTTATTTTCAATATCCATGTTCTGGATAAGTCTCAGCCTTGGGTTAAGCCTATCTTCTCTCATCTTTTCAACCTCCTTAAGATATATATCAATTAATCCCCTTCTAGTATAATAAGGGCATCCACCCCAATGGGTCTGCTTCCATCTAAGAGGATAGGATTTATGTCAATCTCTTTAATTTCAGGAATCTTCATTCCCAGTTCTCCCAGATTTATCAATATCTGGGATAGGGAATTCTTATCTGCCTCAGGAAGCCCCCTTACCGATCCAAGCATCTTTGATGCCTTTATATCATCCATCATCTCCATTGCATCTTTTAGCTTAAGAGGAGCAACCCTAAAGGATATATCCTTAAATATCTCTGTAAATATTCCTCCTAAGCCAAACATAACAGTTGGGCCAAACTGAGGATCTCGTATCATTCCAGCCATAAATTCTCTGGGACTCTTTATATATCTTTCCACTAATACAGCCCCAGCAGATCCCACCCTTGAAATGATCTCTTCAAATGCATCCTTTGCCTCTTCAATGGATCTTATATCTAATTTTACCAATCCCTCTTCACTCTTATGAGTCAGATCATCCATCTGGCCTTTTAGGGTTAATGGAAAGGAGAGCTTATCTATCGCATCTAAGAGCTGAATCTCATCCTTTACCAAGATATCATCTACTATAGGAATGGAGTATTCTTTAAGGATAATTTTGGATTCATATTCGTTAAGTATCCTTCTTCCATCTCTTTTTGCACTTTCTATAATCTTTTTAATATCCATCCTGCCATCCCCTTTTCAGCATACTATATCTAAATAGATTTACCATCGCCCTTGCTGCCCTTTCAGGCGTTGGAAAATTGGCAATTACTCTATTTTCTTCTCCATTGTGTATTGCCTCTTTCCATAAATATTGAGGGGCATTAAAACAGGTAATAACAGGTTTATTAATCTTGATATTATTAAGTCTGTCTAATAGGACATCAACTATATCCAGATTTGCAGATGCAAACATCATCAATATAATGACAGAGTCCACATCCCTATCTCTTATCACCGCCTCCACTATATCTGCCATTGCCTCTGAGTTATACCAGAGAGGCCCCATATCCACTGGATTTGATCTGTGAGTCATAGGGGGAAGAATCTTATCAATTACTTTTTGACTCTCTTTACTAAATTGAACAATTTCAAGCCCATCCTTAGAGCAGACATCCGCACAGCATATACCAGGTCCTGCCTGACCTGATAATATAGCGACCCTGGGCCCTAAAGGTATGGGGCAGATGGAAAGGGCCTTGGCGGTATCCAAAAGCTCATGAGCACTTTGAACCGATAAGATACCCGCCTGCATAAATGCCCCTTCATATATCTCCTTTCTGCCTGCAACTGTCCCGGTGTGTGAAAGGGATGCCCTGTCTTTATGAATGCCAATTCCTGCCTTATATGCAATAATGGGTTTTGGGCTATCTATCTTAGAAAAAGTCTCTAACAGCTCTCTTCCCCTCTCTATTCCTTCCAGATATAACATTATGATCTCTGTAAAAGGATCCTCTTCAAGATATGAGATCATCTCTGGAAAATCCAGGTTAAGCCTGTTTCCAAGACCTATGATCTTGCTCATACCCACATTTTCACTCATTGCAAGAAATCCCAATAGATGACTCATCCCCCCGCTCTGACTCAAGAGAGAAACTCTCCCCTTCTTTAATTGGGAAAACTGGGGGGTAAAGGAGGCATTTAGTTGATGATGGAGGTTTATCATCCCAAAGGTATTGGGGCCAATAATAGACATACCGTGAGAGTCTGCAAACTCTGAAAGCCTATCTTGGAGAATACCACCAACGGGATCGTCCATCTCTTTAAATCCCGCACTGATAAGAACCACTGCCTTAATTCCCTTTTTGACACATTGTCTCAATATCTCCTCCACTATGGATGAAGGTAGCACCACTATAGCAAGATCAATATCTTCATCGCATGAATTAAGAGATGGAAAAGTTGAAATTCCTAAGATCTCTTTTGACTTGGGATTTATGGGAACAATTCTGCCTCTAAATCCTCCACTTACCAGGCTCTTCATTACATGAAATCCCAATTTTTTTGAACTCCCTGATGCACCGATTACTGCAACACTCTGTGGTTTAAAAAGTCTCTTTAATGCATATCTTATATCTTTCACAACTCCCCTTTTTTCTTGTTTTGGTTATTTGCTTTTTATCAGCCTTTTTCCTTGTAATCAATAGATTAATTCACTATAAAAGGATATGTTCCTGAAAGATTTAATGATTTTATGGAGGAGAAGATATGGAAATCATTGAAGAAGTAATGGGAAGGGAGATATTGGACTCCCGTGGCAATCCCACCGTTGAGGCGGATGTGGTTCTAAGTGATGGCACAGTGGGAAGAGCAGCGGTTCCTTCAGGTGCATCAACTGGCAGATATGAGGCCTTGGAACTAAGGGACAAAAGGAAGAAGAGGTATAAAGGGAAAGGAGTGGAAAAGGCTATCCGGAATATTAATAATATAATTGCTCCTGAGATAAGGGGGATGGACCCTTTTGAGCAAAAGGCAATTGATATGGCTTTGATACAGCTTGATGGAACATCAAATAAGAGCAGACTGGGGGCAAACGCCATATTGGGGGTCTCTTTAGCGGTTGCAAGGGCTGCTGCAAGTTCCTTGAATATGCCCCTTTATAGATATCTTGGAGGAGTAAATGCATGCCACCTTCCCATTCCTATGATGAATATACTAAACGGTGGAGTCCATGCTGATAACAATGTGGATATACAGGAATTTATGATAGTTCCTGCAGGAGCTGAAAGTTTTAGGGAATCCCTCCGAATAGGGGCTGAGGTATTTCATACTCTGGAAGGAGTATTAAGATCCAAGGGTCTTTCCACCTCAGTGGGTGATGAGGGAGGATTTGCCCCTAATCTCAAGTCCAATGAAGAGGCAATTGAATTGATATTAGATGCGATCATAAAGTCTGGTTATAAGCCAGGCAAGGATGTCTTTTTGGCAATAGATGCGGCCGCATCTTCCTTTTACAAAGAGGGTAAATATGTGTTTTTCAAATCTGATAACTCCTCTTACTCAAGTGAAAGTCTCATAGATCTCTATGAAAAATGGATAGACAGATATCCCATTGTATCCATTGAAGATGGATTGTCCGAAAATGACTGGAAGGGATGGAAGCAGATGACTCATAGGCTTGGAGATAAGATTCAGATCGTAGGTGATGATCTCTTTGTTACAAATTCAAAGAGGATCTCAAAGGGGATTGAACAGGGCTCAGCAAATGCTGTGCTTATCAAATTAAATCAGATAGGCACCTTGAGTGAAACCATGCAGGCAATAGAGATGACCCTCTCTTCTGGATGGAATGCCATTGTATCCCATAGATCAGGAGAGACAGAGGATCACTTTATTGCAGATCTATCTGTTGCAGCTGGAGTTGGTCAGATAAAGACAGGGAGTGTTTGCAGATCAGAAAGAATTGCTAAGTATAATCAATTACTTAGAATTGAAGAGGAGCTTGGAGATGCCGCATTGTTTCAATGGCCTTTGCAGAAATTAATCTGAAAGATCACCCCACTCATACTGTAATATGGAGGAAATAACAAGGGATGCGGTCTCTGAGCGAAGTATCCTTGGCCCCACTGCAGTAATCATAAATCCCGCCTCCTTTGCCATCTCTATCTCACCTTCTGAAAAACCACCCTCAGGCCCAACTATTACAACTGCTTTATTCTGCAGAGGGGAGGATCTAAAAACCTGCTTTAATAAATTCTTTTCTTCTCCCTCCCAAAGAAGTAGTTTAAATATATCTTCATATTTAAATCTTTTTAGCATATCAGAAAGTCTTAAAGGCCTATTCAGATTAAGAAGTGGGACCCTCCCAGACTGTTTTGCACTCTGTATGGCAATCTCCTTCCAATGTCTTATCTTCTGTGCCTCCCTTTCCTTAGAAAGCTTCAATATGGTCCTTTCAGAATAAAATGGAATGATTTCATAGACTCCCAGCTCAGAGGCCTTTTGAATAACAAGATCCATATTTTTAGCTCTAATGATCGCCTGGCAGAGTATTATCTTTAATGGAGAAGGAGGGATAGGAGGATATTTCTTCCTTATCTTTACCACTATATCATTACCTTCAAACCTATAAATACTTGCCTTGTATCTATTACCTCCACTATCTATAAGAAGAAGTTCATCACCCTGTCTTAACCGTAAAACCACCTTTATATGCCTTGCTTCAGCTCCTCCTATCCTTGTAAACTTATCCCTTATCTCCTCTACAAAAAATCTTCTCATACTAAGCCTTTTATCCTTCCATCACTATACTTGCCCATTCATCCATACATATAATATCTCTGCATTTAAACCCTTTGATACTGAATCTGGAATATATATCTTCAAGTTCAACTTTAACTATTCCAGATAATATCAAGATACCTCTATCATTTATCTTTTCTTTAAAATCTATACAGAGTCCCAAAAGGCTCCTTGTATCCAGGTTTGCACAGATCATATCATATTTAGATCTGATGGAATCGGTTCTACCGCATACCAGATTAACCCTATCTTTTAGACCATTGATAGAGAGATTTCTCTTTGCAACAGTAAGAGCCTCCTGGTCAATATCAATTGCCACTATACTATCTGCACCCAGATACGCAGCATATATGGCAAGGATTCCGCTTCCTGTTCCCACATCAAGCATTCTCCAGCTAAAAGATGGCCTATAGATTTCCATTGCCCTAAGACACATTCTGGTAGTGGGATGCATCCCTGTTCCAAAGGCCATGCCAGGATCAATGCGGATAATGTATTCTGTATTAATATCTCCTATATCTTCCCAGGCAGGGATAACTGTAAGCCTATTTGATACCTTCTGAGGTCTAAAAAATTCTTTCCACCTCTCTTCCCACCTCCCTTCTTCTATCCTTAGGAATTTAATCTTAAAGGTGATGGGGATACTTAGTTCCTTTTCCATCCCTTTAATATAATTTTCTATTTTCTGAATCAGCAGGGGATCAAGACCAGATTCTTTAAAATAGGCCTTGATCCCCCCATCTAAGATTTCTATGCCAGAGGTTCCAAGATCAAATAGAAATGAACAGAGAGGCTCATAGAATCTACTGTCTATCTGGATATGGATCTCTTTCCATAAGCCATTCACTTATTCTGACTTTACAAAGGCATAACTTAGTTGACCATTGGGAAGCGATCTTACCACTGTCTTCATATCCATACCTATCTTTATCTGCTCCTCTGGAAGATCCGGGGATATCCTTCCAAAGACCTTGTAGTCTCCATAGTCAAGAAGTGCGATATAATATGGAAGATCCTTTTCAAATCCAACTGGTGCATACTGAAGTTTACTATAGGTGATGAGCTTTCCCTTTCCTTCCACCTCAAACCACTCCATCTCACTTGAAAGGCACTGATAGCAGTCTGCACGGGGTGGAAAATAGCGTTTCCCACAATTCTTGCACCTTGTGCCCATCACCTTACCCTTTTCTAAGTAATCAATAAAATCATTTACTTTGGTTGTAGCAGTAAAGCTCACGCTTCCAAACTTCTTGAATCTCACATCCAGCTCTTTCTTTTGTCTTGCCATCATCTACCTCCCAAGGATGGTTACATTTCCATAAAGGCCGACTCCGCCTATATTATGCACAAGCCCAATTTCAGGATCTTTTACCTGCATAGGGCCTGCCTCTCTCCTCAGTTGGAGCACAATGGTTCGGATCTGGGACCCCCCTGTTGCTCCTATGGGATGACCCTTGGACAGCATTCCACCGTCTATATTTATCGGAATAGAGCCCTCTTTATAGGTCTCTTTTGCCCTGATGAGTTCCTTTCCTTCCCCAGGTTTCGCAAATCCCAGATCCTCATATGCCATTATCTCAGCAATGGTGAAGCAGTCATGCACCTCTGCCACATCCACATCTTTAGGGCCAATACCTGCCATTTTATATGCCTGTCTTGCCGCCTCCCTTGCAACACTCAGACCGGTGAAGAGATTGCGGGAGGCCAGATTGACACTTTCAGATGCCGCACCCATCCCCAATATCCATACAGACTTATCAGATATAGCCTTTGCCTTCTCTTCACTTGCGACAATTATACAGGAACTCCCATCTGCATTTGCACAGCAATCTCCCACCCTCAATGGATCTGACACAGGGCCAGATAGCGGATTTTCAGGATCTGAAAACATATCCATACTAACAGGCTTTCTATAGACCGCCTTTTCATTTATCTGACCATATACAGAGGATTTAATCCTAACAAGGGCAAGATCCTCTAAGGTGGTCCCATACTTTTCCATATGTGCCTTTGCATACATGGCATAATATGCAGGCATCATAGTCCCAAAAGGGCTTTCCCACTGTATATCTGCCCCCCTTCCCATACGTTCCTGCGACTCCGAAGAAGTCAGCTCCGACATCTTCTGAAATCCAATAACGGCCACAATATCATGTAGTCCTGATTTTATCATTGAATATGCGGCTCTAAGCCCCATACTGCTGGATGAACACAGTGACTCTAAGTAAAAAGTGGGCTTGGGGGTAAGTCCCAAATATTCAGCAAATACTCCGGCAGGGGATCTCTGTTTGTCATATTCAGGAGCAGAGCATATTATGGATGCATCAATATCATTAACAGTCAAGTTTGCATCTCTTAATGCCTCTCTGAATCCCTCAAATGCAAGCTCTCTTATGCTTCCCTCATATCTTCTTACAAATGCACTCTGTCCCACACCAATTATTGCAACCTTACCCATATAAGAACCTCCTTTAAGGACAAATAAAAAAGTTTAAAGATTTATAATTTACCTTATAATTTCAGTCAAGGGAAAGGTGATTATTGTCTTTTTATGGATTTTATCCTATAAAGATCTAATATGATCCATTACCATATAAAACGAGGAAGGAGATATTGGAGCTAAGGGAAGATTTTTTCTATAGATTTTCAGAAGATGGAAACCTAATAAGACTGAAAAGTGAACTGATCTTAGAGATGCCTTTAGATATCTTAATACACGGAAGAAATCCCACAACGGTCATGTTTACTCCCTCCATGATAAGAGAAACAGTTATAGGATTACTCTTTTGTAAGGGTCATATACAGAAAGTAACCGATATTGAAAGATTAGATATAGAAGAAGATCAGAATCAATTTAAAGCTCATGTGAGTATAAAAGATAAGGATTATATAGATAAAAATTGTAATATTTTTAAAAGAATAGAAGACAAATATAAATTTCCACTTTCAATTATTGTAAAAATCCCAGATATTTTAAAAAAATTTCAACCTCTTTACATAAGAACAGTGGCAACACATACAGGTATCTTGCTGGATAAAGATGGCAAAAATATTATATGTGCAGAAGATATCGGAAGGCATAATGCTCTTGACAAGGTAATAGGCTATTGTCTGATTAACCAGATTCCTTTTAAGGATAAGATATTGGTCTCCAGTGGAAGGGCAAATCTGGAATCAGTCTCTAAGGCGATAAAGGCAGGGATTGCTGTATTTGTCTGCATATCAAGGCCATCTGCAATGGCAGTGGATATGTCAAGAAGATATAATATGACACTGGTGGACGTTGGAAGTGGGAGTTACAGGATCCATAGCGTTCCAGAGAGGATTGTATTAGATTAAAGGTATGGAAGGTAATGATATAACAGGCATTATACTTGCTGGTGGAAAGAGTAACAGATATGGCAAAAATAAGGCATTTGAGCTTGTTGATGGAATCCCCATTATTGAAAGGATCATAAGGGTATTAAAAGAGGTATTTTCAGATATTATAATCATTACCAACTCAAAGGAAGAATATCGTCAATTTAATCTAAGACTCTATGAAGACATAATTAAAGGCCTTGGTCCTATTGGTGGAATATATACAGGGCTTAAAAATATAGATTGTAGGGGAGGATTCTTTGTGGCGTGTGATATGCCGTTTCTTAATGCGGCCTTTATCAGATATATGATAAGTATCTGGAATGATGAGGATGTGGTTGTTCCCAGATTTGGATGGAAGATTGAGCCGTTGCATGCCATATATTCAAAGGCATGTATTCCTTATATTGAAGAGCTTATAAAAAGAGAGATATATCAGATAAGGTCCATTTTTAATAAGACAAAGGTCAGATATGTGCAAGAGGAGGAGATAACCCAATTTGATCCTTCTTTTTCCTTTATCCTAAATATTAACAGGCCAGAAGATTTGGATTATATTAATAAAAATAAACCTGTATCTGGCCAATAATGATATTCCCTCAGGCAGTCATTATTCAAAGAGGAGGATTGGAGAAATGACAGAACTTATTGTAGCTGTCTTTTTAGCTTTAATCATATCTTCAATGTGTTCACTATTTGAGGCGGTGCTCTATTCCGTTCCTTTGCGGCATATTGAATCATTGATCGTGCAGAGAAGAAGATCTGGAATAATCCTTAAAGATCTCAGATTAGATATTCAAAGGCCCATAACCGCTATTCTAACCCTGAATACCATTGCAAATACCGCAGGGGCCGCAGTGGCAGGTGCAGCGTTTGCCTCTGTCTTTGGACATCATAGCTTAGGATACTTTTCTGCCCTATTTACGCTTGCAATTCTCATATTTTCTGAACTCTTACCCAAAACTGCTGGTGTTATTTATAATGCAAAGATAGCGCCTACAATTGCATATCCTATGAAGATACTGGTTTGGCTATTTAGTCCTTTTATCTGGCTTAGCTCTTTAATTACTGGAATATTTAAGAAGGAACATATGGAAGATATTATCACCGGGGAGGAGTTGAGAATACTCTCTTCCCTTAGTCTCAGATCTGGCCAGATAAAGCCTTATCAACAGAAAATAATAGAAAATATACTTTTACTTGAATCCAGACGAATTAAAGAGATCATGACCCCGAGAACCGTGGTCTTATCTTTAAATAAAGGGATGACAGTGGAAGCGGCTTCCAAGGTATTTGAACACTGGGAGCACAGCCGTTATCCAGTTTATGATAAGAATAAGGAAGACATCGTGGGAGTGGTCCTCACCAAGGAGCTCTTTATAAATCTTTCACGAGGGATGAAAGATAAAAGGATTGGTGAAATAATGCAGCCTGTGCACTTTGTGGTTGAAAGTGCAAAAGCAAGCACGGTTTTGTTTGAATTTATTGGCTCAAGACAAAAACTGTTTGTGGTGTTGGATGAATATGGCGGAATGTCTGGAGTGGTTACCTTAGAAGATATACTTGAAGACATCTTGGGAAGGGAAATCATTGATGAATCTGACCGAATAATAGACAAGCAGGAATTTGCAAGACAGAGGGTGAGGAGACTATAATGGAAGATAGGGTATTGGAGATACTTAAAAGATATGGGCCCCTTACAGGCTCACAACTTAAAAAGAAGATAGATGTAAGCGATGGATTCATGCTCTGGCAGACATGCTATCAATCTTCCCATATAATCATTCATAAGATCGGAAAAAGATACCTGAGGCTTGACAGGCATTTAAATGGGTATTTCAGGCTTTCACCATCCATATTTAGAGAGTTCTTAGACTACTCTGTTATAGGTCTTGTTCAAGATAGAGAAAAGATTCTGGAAAAGGCCCTCTTCATATCCAACCAGATGAAGGTTATAAGCAGATATAAATCATCCCTTGCATATAGGCTCATTAAAAGAATAGTGGAGAATATGGCAGAAGGGGAAAAGGTGTCAGAGGGGTGTTGTTTTATGATAGCAGGAGATACTGTCTATAACATGGCACATGATGTTCCAAGGCCAGAGAAGAGCACGGGGATACTGGTCAGAGGATCTGATATAGATCTTGTGGTGGTGGGAGATGAGGGAATATCATCAAATTTATTAAAAAGATTGGATGATTTAATTTTTAGAGAAAAGATGAATCTTCTTAGAAATCCCCATATACGGGAAGAATTGGACTATGTGGTAAAAGATATGGAAAAGGTGCACTCACAGCTCCGCTGCAAAAATTTTTCTGATCTTGTGGCCTGTAAGATCTTATATGAGGCAGAGTTCTTATATGGGAGTAATAATCTATTCTATTCCATAAAGAGACTCTTGAAACAGAAAGGGCTTATACAGAGATTCAAAAAGATGGAAGAGGAGGCAGAAAAGAGGAGGAAAGACTATGAAAGGCTTTTAATTGAATGTGAGGATAAAGAAATGACATCAGAGTGCATCCATATGTTTTATCCTTCAGAGGAGCTGGATGAATTTGATTATTAGACCTTTCCATATCCTCCTCCACCAGGGGTTTCAATCCTCAATAAATCACCGCTTCTTAGGGTTTCATGAAACTTGCCTGGCATGATATGGGATCTTCCATCCTTGGTTATTATAATATTCCGCCCTGGCTTTCCACTTTCTCCCCCTTCAAGTCCATAGGGAGGAAATCTTCTCCTTTCACTTAGAACTGTTACCTCTGCGTCACACAAGAGCTGAATCTCTCTTATAATTCCATCTCCTCCTCTATATCTTCCTCTGCCCCCTGATCCCCTTCTTATTGAATAGCTCTTGACCATAAAAGGATAGGCATATTCCAGTGCCTCAATAGGGGTATTCATGGTGTTGGTCATATGGCAGTGGATTGCACTCTCTCCATCAACTCCATCTGAGGCCCCCATTCCCCCACCAATAGTTTCATAATACGCAAATACCTTTCCATTTCTTGGATCAGTTCCACCTATAGTGATGTTGTTCATGGTGCCTTGACTTGCCGCAGGGATTCTGTGTGGAATGGCCTTAGAAAGTGCTCCCAGCACCACATCTACAACCCTCTGAGATAGTTCCACATTTCCACCTGCAACCGCAGAAGGAAACTCCGCATCTACAATTGCCCCCTTTTCTGTCTTTACCTTTATGGGTCTCAGGCAGCCTGCATTTGTCGTGATATCCTCCATAACTAATGACCGAAATACATATAATACTGCACTAAGTGTTATTGCATATACACCATTTATACTACCCTTCACCTGTGGAGAAGATTCACTGAAATCAACTACGGCCTCATCCCCATTGATGGTGATGGAAACTTTAATGGGAATCTTTTCATCTGAGATCCCGTCATCATCCATATAGTCTTCAAATTCATAAACGCCGTCAGGGATCTCTCTTATGACTTTCCTGGTTATCCTCTCCGAATAATCCATTAATGCTCGGGCATAGAAGTTCACTGTCTTCAACCCGTATTTCCTGATTATCTCTCCCACCCTTTTTACCCCCGTAAGGTTTGCCATGATCTGAGCTGAAAAATCTCCCTCTCTTTCAACAGGTGTTCTCACATTGTTGAGGAAAAAATTCATTATTTTTCTATCAATCTTGCCTGCCTCAATGAGTTTCATTGGAGGAATGATGATCCCCTCCTGGAAAATGTTCCTGGAAAGGGGCATGGAACCGGAACTCATACCTCCCACATCTGCATGATGTGCCCTATTGGCAACATAAAAGCAGGGGGTTCTCTTTCCCGCAAACACAGGAGCTACAATGGTGATATCAGGGAGATGCGTTCCCCCCTTAAATGGATCATTCAAAATAACCATGTCTCCTTTTTTGAATCGAATATTCTGTATTGCGGATTTAACTGACATAGGCATTGACCCGAGGTGAACAGGGATATGAGCGGCTTGAGCAATCATGTCACCCCTTGAGTCAAAAACTGCACATGACAGATCTCGCCTTTCTTTTATGTTTGGGGAAAAAGATGTCCTTGTAAGGGTGACTCCCATCTCCTCTGAAATGGATGAGAACCTGTTTTTAAAAACCTCAAGTAAAATGGGATTAACTTTCATACCTCAGGATGAGACCTCCAAGATAATGTTTTCATATTCATCAATCTCCGCCTCAGCAAATGGAGGAATCACCACAGTGGAGGAATACTCTACCACCACAGCCGGCCCTGGTATCCTGTTGCCTGGCCTTAACCTATCCCGCTCAATCACAAGACTGGTCAAGGACTTCTGATCAAATATTATATCCCTCTGATCAATGATTGCATCATTGGGGATCCTGGATGATCGAAGTTCTGATCTTTTAAGTGAGGGTTTTTCTGGCAACCCCCGTGCTCTGAGTCTCAGATTCACCACCTCCACAATCCTTTCTGGGTTTCTGTATCCATACTTCTTCTCATGCATGGAGTGAAACAGATCAATGTAGTCCTCTTCAAAAGGAACAATTATTTCATAAGACTGACCCTCGTATCTCATATCAAGATATCTTTCAAGGAAGAGATCTTTTCCGCTTATTCCCTCCATCTTCATGTCCTCAATTGCCCTTGTTTCAAGTTCCTTGAAAAGCTCCACCAGTTCCTGCCTTCCAATGTTTGATTGATTTCTCATGATTGTAAGGGAGTAGTCCTTTATTACATCAGCCATTATCATTCCAATGGCAGATAATATACCCGGGTTCTTTGGCACAATTACCTTTGGTATATTCAACAACTTTGCAAGAAACGGTGCATGCATGGCCCCCGCCCCCCCAAACGAAAACAGCGCAAATTCCCTGGGATCATAACCTCTTTCCACAGATATTACCCTGATTGCCTTCTCCATGGTGGCATTCACCACAGAAAGGATCCCTTCTGCAAGTTCCAGGGTATCAAGTCCTGCTTCTTTTGAAAGTGATAAAAAATATCCTTTCAATCTTTCAGGATAGATCTTCATGTGTCCGCCAAGGAATCTCTCTGGAATCAACCTTCCCAGGAATAGATTTGCATCTGTAACGGTAATCTCGGTACCCTTTCCATAACAGATGGGCCCTGGATCAGCACCTGCACTCTCAGGTCCCACCCTTAAAGACCCTCCTGAGTCAATCCTTGCTATTGATCCTCCACCTGCTCCCACCGTATGAATATCAATCATGGGGACCTTAATAGGATATCCGGATATGGAGGACTCAACGGTCAGGGTAGGATTCCGATCCACCAGGGAAACATCCGTAGATGTGCCACCCATGTCAAACGTTATCAGTTTTGTGTAACCCATCATCTCTGCGATCCTGTGGGCACCAACAACACCTCCTGCTGGCCCAGAAAGTATTGTTCTTACTGATTCCCTCATGGCTGTATCAGCAGATATACTACCACCATTTGACTGCATAATACTCAGGGTATCATCATGGTTAAGGTTTTCAATGAGTGTGTCTATGTATCTTTTCATCTTTGGACACACATAGGCGTTTAGAACTGTGGTGGAGGCCCTTTCAAACTCCCTGAACTCAGAGAGGATCTCATGTGAAAGGGATACTGATATCTCATCATCGCTGAAGAGTTCTCCAAGCATCTTTTCATGGGATGAATTAAGGTAAGAGAACAGCAGACATATGGCAACAGAGCGAACTCCCAGTGACCTTATTCTATCAACGATCTTTTTTGCATCATCCATGTCAAGAGGCTCAAGCTCTTCACCGGATGAGATTATCCTTCCCCTTACTCCAAACCTCAATTCCGTAGGAACAAGTTGAGGCTCTTTCCTGTAATAAAGATCATAAAGCCTTGTTCTGTTCTGCCTTCCTATCTCAATAATGTCCTCAAATCCCTTGTTGGTTATCAGGGCTGTCATTTCACCTTTTCTCTCAAGTATTGCATTGGTGGCAACAGTGGATCCATGAATTATCCTCTTTTTCTCATCACCTGCCACATGTTCCAGTCCCTTCAATACAGCATCTGCAGGGTTTGATGGGGTGGAAAGTAGCTTGAATACACCCCATCTCTTTCCATCTTTAAATACAAAATCGGTAAATGTCCCACCTGTATCAACACCTATGATTACCATCTCATTCGAACCCCTCATCAAGTGTAACTACTTATCCTCAGAGCCCCATATACGCTCTTTTTATAACATCTTCTTGAAGCAGTTTCCTTCCTTTTCCCTGGGTCATTATCCTGCCCGTCTGTATCACATAAGCATAATCTGATATATCAAGTGCCTCTCTTACATTTTGCTCCACAAGAAGAATGGAATTCCCCTCCTCCTTTAATTTACGCACCGTATCCATCACCTCATCTACCAGGAATGGTGCAAGCCCCAATGAGGGTTCATCCAGCATGAGCAGTTTAGGATTGGACATTAGTCCCCTGCCTATTGCAACCATTTGCTGTTCTCCTCCGGATAGGGTGGAGGCGCTTTGATACCTTCTATCCTTAAGCACCGGGAATAGTTCATACACGGATTCAAGATTTTGCTTTATCCTGTCCTCATCCCTCAACACATAGGCACCAAGCAGTAAATTTTCCTCCACACTAAGAGGACCAAAGAGCATTTTTGCCTCTGGCACATATACTATCCCTAATCTTACTATGACCTCTGTCCTAAGGGTATGGATTGGCTTTCCTTTAAAAATTATCCTTCCATTACTTATTCTCACAGCTCCTCCAATTGCCTTGAGCAAAGTGCTCTTGCCTGCACCATTACTCCCAAGCACACAAACTGTCTGACCCTCCATAAGCCTGATGGAAATCCCATGAAGCACTTCAATAGATGAATACTTTACCTTTATATCTTCAACCTGAAGCAAGAACTCATTCATGAAGCCCCCTGTCTATTCCCACCCCGTGTTCCTTTGCGTATCTTTCACCCAAGTAAGCGCTTATGACCTTGGGATCCTTTGATACATTCTCTGGTGTTCCATCTGCAATCTTTTTGCCATAATTAAGGACTATTACCCTCTCACTCACCTTCATAACCATCTCCATGACATGCTCAATCAACATTATGGTGAGACCAAAATTTTTATGAACATGTCTGATTATACCAATGATTTCCTCAATCTCTGGTGGTGTAAGTCCTGCTGCCACTTCATCCAGCAATAGCATCTTTGGCTGGGTTCCTATGGCGGTTGCCATGGTGACCCTCTTCTGACCAGCCACCGGAAGTTCTTTCACAAGGGAATCCTTCAGATGAGTAAGATTCAATTGTTCAAGGATCTCATCCGTCCTCCTCATTGCCACAGAACGGGAGTGAGTCCGCAAAAAACACCCCACCATTATGTTCTCTTTTACTGTGAGATCCCCTGATGCCACATAGACCTGAAATGTTCGTGCCAGTCCCAGTCGGGCAATATCATGGGACTTCAAATCCGTAATATCTTTTCCATCAAAGATTACCTTTCCCTCTGTTAATGGATAATGCCCAGATATACAATTAAATAGCGTGGTTTTGCCTGCACCATTGGGTCCTATGAGCCCAACCACAGAGTCCTGTTCTATGGAAAAGGAGATATTGTCGTTTGCCCTTAGACCATCAAAGTCCTTTGTAAGATTGATTACCTCAAGGATCTTCATCAGGAACTGCTCCTTCCCCTTACCCGCTCAATTATTCCCCATATACCCTTTGGTTCAAAGGCAGAGATCACCATTATTATCAGGGAATAGATGATCAGGTCTATACCCACAAGGCCTGCTGTTGCCCCAAGCCATTCCTTGAGATAGCTTTTCAAAGGAATAAGTATTCCTGCACCAATTATTGGTCCCCACAAGGAACCTGCACCACCCAGCATTGCCATAAGTGCTATGAGAATGGAGATATCAAGACTCATGGTATCTTCTGGTTCAATATTCTTTATGTAACAGGCATGAAATGAGCCAACCAGGCTCACAAATGCAGTGGCAATGGCATAAGTCTTCACCTTGGCCCAGTGCACATTGATTCCAAGAGATCCTGCCACATCTTCATTATCCTTTATGGCTCGGAGTTGAAAACCAAGACGACTCTTCCTGAACCAGTTCACATAAAAGATCCCTAAGAAAAAGAATCCCAGAATCACATAGTAGTAGTATGTATCCTCCTTGAACATAAGTCTTAGAAAGTCAGGAGGACTGTAGTCTATGGGTGAGATGTTGATACCCCTTGCAGCACCTACAAATTCCCAGACTTCAAATATATCCTTTAACACTAAGGACGTGGCAATGGTTGCAATTGCAAAATAATGACCCTTCAGTCTGAAAAGTGGATATCCTATAATAAATGACCATATTACTGAAAGGCACATGCCTATGGGCATTGATACCCAGAACGGGATGTCCCACTTCACCAGCATAACTGCTGTGGTGTATGCCCCAATTCCCACATATTGGGCCTTCCCAAGATCCACCTGACCACCATACCCCCCAATGGTATTCCATCCCATTCCATAAAGTGAGAACATAAGAAACTGGATCATGGTCGCCATGGCAAAGGAGCTATGGGGGAGCACTGGAAATATAATTAAAAAAAGTGCCCCAATCCCTGCAATTGTAAGATCAATGGTTGGAAAATCTCTGAAATCAAGTGCATTTTTTAATGCTTCCATCCAAACAGCCCCCGTGGCCTAAACACCATAATTACAAAATAAGACAGATAAAGGAGCGTGTATTTAAATGAAGTCATGGGAACATCCTGCATCCATTGAACATCAAATGTGTATGTGAAGAAATCCCATAATCCAGGAATCTCAGTAATGATACCCACAACAAGGCCTGCAAAAAAGGCTCCCGGTACACTTCCAAATCCACCAAGTGCCACAATTGTGAAAGCAATCATAGTGAAAAGAAGTCCAACAAAAGGGTTCACAGCCCAGAAATTTACAATTAGTCCTCCTGCAATTGTAACTGATGCACCTCCAATTCCCCATGCAAGGGCATTCATTTTTTCAGTTGGTATACCCATGAACCGAGCGGCCTGCCTGTTCAGGGAAGTGGCAGTAAGTGCCATTCCCAGTCTTGTCTTCTTTATTATGAGCCAGATGATCCAAAATGAGATTACAGAAAGAAGAGCAGCGGCGAGTTTTGTAGCTGGGATAACCACTCCATAGCCCAGCTCAAAGCTCTTTCCCACCAGTATACCATGATGAAGGGATCTATCCTCTGAACCAAATATAAGCAGTGCAAAGTTTCTTAAAAAAAGC
This sequence comes from uncultured Desulfobacteraceae bacterium, assembly GCA_964440775.1. Lineage (GTDB taxonomy): Bacteria > Desulfobacterota > DSM-4660 > Desulfatiglandales > JALVMZ01 > CAYTXJ01. The sequence goes on from CAYTXJ010000011.1 coordinate 26,531, forward strand.
ATGAGGCCGAATGTCCCCAGGAGCTGTGCAACCATAGGCCCCCGCATAAGATATTTAACAAAACCCACATAACAGAGCAGACCGAGCAGAAACCCGACTGCACCTGCAAGAGGGAGGGTCAACAATGGATCCCATCCTGTGGCGGTGGCTGTAAAAAGACCAGTGTACATACCTATCATAAGGAATTCGCCATGTGCAAAGTTTACTATGTCCATGACTCCAAAGATGATGGTAAGCCCCAGTGCTACAAGGGCAAGCACCATTCCTATCAATATACCTGCAACAAGGGAACTTATTAAGATATCCATCCACCACTCCCGTAAGATACAGGCTGAATTCCCATCAAATATTCATCTTGATTTCTAATCAAAAAATAAAGGGGCGGTGTCTGAAAAACCACCCCCCAATAATTACTCTAATACCCTGGAAATGGGAAGATCATATCCGCAGAGGAGACATCAAATGGATAGACAATCTCAAGTCCAACCTTCCCGCCTTTTCCCTTTTGATACTGGCCTATGAGCCCAGAGCCCAGGATATTTTGACCAATCTCTTTTCCAGAGGTGGAAAACTTTATCCCCGCCCATGGAACCACCAGCTCTTTGCCTGGAATTTTTATTGTATTTGCAGCCTGCTGTATGGCCTTGGGATTAGTGGAACCTGCCTTCTCCAGCACATATACCCATGTCTGAACCCCGGTGAATGCCCGTGCAGATGCACCTCCCAAGTCATTTCCGGTCTTCTTTTTGTAAAGTTCATTCACCTTCCCAGCAAGTGCCTTGATTTCGACCACCTTGGGTAAAAATACTGTCCTTGTGAGAATGCCAACAATGCTATCACCAAGTGTGCTTCTAAATTCTGGCTTTTCAAAACCCGCATCCTGTCCCCATATGATCTTTGGTTTGACCTTCTGTGCCTTCAGGGTCTTGACCATGAGTATTGCATCTGATGTATAAGATGCAAACAGCAATACTTCAGCCCTTGAGGCCTTGAGTGATCTCACCTCACTGGAAAGATCAGCGGACTTTGCCGCATAGAGCAGAGACTTTTTGAGTTTAAATCCGTATTCCTTTGCAAATTCCTTTATGAGACCAGAGACATGAGAACCCCATTCTGTCTTTTCACAGGCGGATGCAATCTCATCAATCTGATCTTTTGGAACAGGTCTTACTCCCCTTACCTTTCCATTGGTCAATCCCACCAAGAATTCAAACAGATCTTTTGTAAACCACCTATCATGGGGAGTTGTCCTCCAGAACCACTTGAAACCCCTCTGGGTAAGTGCAGGTGATGTGGATGTCCCATTTATCATGGGGATTCCATATTGCTCTGCCACTGCACTTACTGTTTTTGTTACGGAACTGTGATAACATCCAAGTATTCCATCAACCTTATCATCAAGAATCAATTTTTTGGCAAGATCTGCCCCCAGTGTGGGATTTCCTTCATGATCTTTGAATATCAGTTTGATTTTTGCTCCCCCAAGGCTCTTTATCCCTGCATTTTTTGCCATTGTCATGGGAATATCTGCCATGACCTCATTTGCAATCCTTGCTGCAAGCTCGGCTCCTGCTCTCAATTCCCTGCCAGCCGCTGCAGCTCCACCAGTGAGAGGATAAATAACACCAATCTTGATTACCTTCTGGGCATGAGCAGGAACTGGTGGCATTACCATAACTAATGATAACACCAAAAGGGACACCATAAAAAAACATTTAAAGTTCACCTTCATAGCCCTGACCTCCTTTCTCTTTAATTTTTAAATATTACCTTAACTATCTATATACATATCACGACAGCTTTGCATAGCCCTTCTTTACACTGGGGTTATACCCCCCTCCGGGTCGGATGACCCTCTGGGTCGGAGACCAGACCCCTGTCATTGCGA
>CAYTXJ010000012.1:0-27847 GCA_964440775.1 uncultured Desulfobacteraceae bacterium
ATGGGCGATGCGGGATTTGAACCCGCGACCTTTGGCTCCGGAGGCCAACGCTCTATCCTTCTGAGCTAATCGCCCAATGAATTGATTATACAATTTGAAGAATTTTTCAAGTATTAAATATCTAAAAGCTCTTAAAGATTCTTGACACGATCTGGATTTTATTAAAGAATAGTTTTAAAAAAGCGGATGAGATAAAAAGATGGAAAAGGAAAGAGAAGGGAAAAAGGAAAAAGAGGAGTTCTTCCAATTTGAACTGGATGAGGTTGAAGATGAATCCTCTTCAAAATCAGAAGATGAAGAAGATATTATTGAGCTTTTAGATCTCATTGATGAAGAGGCAGAAGAAAAAGAGGGGATAGGAGAAAAAGAGGAAGTTGTTGAAAAAATCGTTGAAGATGAAGAGAAAGAAGAGGACAGATTAGAGGAGGTAGATAAAAGGACATTTGAAGAAAGGATTGAGGGGATAGTTCAAGAGACTGTAGAGAGGGTTGCAAGGGAGACCTTTAAAGAGGTGGCAGAAGACCTGATTCAAAGAGCAATAGACACATTAAAAGAGAGTATAGAGGAGTCAAAAGTAAGAGGCTAAGATTCTAAAACATTCTTGAATTTTGAGATATAAACTATTATTCAAAAGGGGTTAAATTTAAGACCCCTTTTTAATTTGAGAATAAGGAGTGTTTGTGTATGAAGGAGATCTTACCTAAGGGTTATGATCCAAAAGGAATTGAAGAGAGAATATATGCCTATTGGGAACAGAAGGGGCTTTTTAGGGCAGATGTCCATTCAAGTAAGCCCCCATTTTGTATTGTTATTCCACCCCCTAATGTTACCGGTAATCTCCATATGGGTCATGCTCTTAATAACACGCTTCAGGATATACTATGTAGATATAAGAGAATGAAAGGGTTTAATGTGCTCTGGCAGCCAGGTACCGATCATGCAGGAATCGCTACGCAGAATGTGGTGGAAAGGGAGCTTGCAAAGAAGGGGCTCAGCAGGGAAGAGGTGGGAAGGGAAAGATTTATACAGATGGTATGGGAGTGGAAGCAGAGATATGGCGATATTATTACAAAGCAGCTAAGGAGATTGGGAAGTTCCTGTGATTGGTCAAGGGAAAGATTTACGATGGATAAAGGGCTATCCAGAGCAGTTAAGGAGGTATTTATAAGGTTATATGAAGAGGATCTCATATACAGAGGTGATTACATTATCAATTGGTGTCCAAGATGTATGACTGCCCTTGCAGACCTTGAGGTGGAATATGAAGAGAGAGACAGCTTTCTTTATTATGTCCGGTATCCTATAGAAGGAGAGGAGGGATATATAACAGTTGCAACCACAAGGCCTGAGACCATGCTCGGAGATACTGCAATTGCAGTGAACCCGAGAGATGAAAGATATAAGATGCATATTAATAAGAGAGTTATTTTACCCATTATGAATAGAAGCATACCTCTTATAGAAGATAGCTATGTGGATACAGAATTTGGAACTGGTGCCCTAAAGATTACCCCAGCTCATGATCCCTATGACTTTGAAATTGCTCAGAGGCATGGCCTTGAAGCAATAAAGGTGATTGATGAAAAGGGAAGGATGAATGAGCTTGCAGGCCCTTATAGAGGTATGGATAGATTTGAATGTAGGGAAGCAATATTACAAGACCTTGAAAAAGAGGGGCTGTTTGAAAAGAAAGAGCCATACAGACATTCCGTAGGGCATTGTTATAGGTGCAAGACAGTGATAGAGCCTCTGCTATCAAAGCAGTGGTTTATAAAGATAAAGCCTCTTGCCCAAAAAGCTATTGAGGCGGTTAAAGATGGAAGGACAAGGATAATTCCATCTCAATGGGAAAAAGTATATTATGACTGGATGGAAAATATCAGGGACTGGTGTATTTCCAGGCAGATATGGTGGGGGCATAGGATTCCTGCATGGTTCTGCAGAGATTGCGGAGAGGTAATGGTATTAAGAGAGGAGCCTCAAAGATGTAAAGGATGTGATTCCGGAAATATTGAGCAAGAGACTGACGTTTTGGATACATGGTTTAGCTCAGCACTTTGGCCCTTTTCAACTTTGGGCTGGCCTGATGAAACAGAAGAGCTTAAGGTGTTTTATCCCACATCGGTTCTGGTAACAGGATTTGATATATTGTTCTTTTGGGTTGCCAGGATGATGATGATGGGACTTCATTTCATGAAGGATGTCCCATTCAGAGATGTATATATCCATGCGCTGGTAAGGGATGCAGAAGGCAGGAAGATGAGCAAATCAAAGGGTAATGTGATTAATCCAATTTTGGTAATGGATAGATATGGAACAGATGCATTCAGGTTCACCCTTGCATCCCTTGCTGCTCAAGGGCGGGACATAAAGCTTTCAGAGGAAAGGATCTCTGGATACAGAAACTTTGTAAATAAGCTCTGGAACAGTGCCAGATTTACCTTGATGAATCTATCTGAAGACTTAGATGAGGATATACCACAACAATTAACCCTGGCAGATAGGTGGATATTGACAAGGCTAAGTGACGTGACTCTAAGGGTGTCTGATGCCTTAAAGGATTACCTCTTTAATGAGGCTGCAAATATATGTTATCAGTTTGTTTGGCATGAATTCTGTGACTGGTATATTGAGATGGTAAAATATGCCCTATATGGTAAAGATCTTAAGGTAAAGACCGATTCTCAAAAGGTGCTTAAAAAGGCACTAAGTGCCATATTGAGAATCCTTCACCCCTTTATGCCTTTTGTAACAGAAGAGATATGGCAGAGACTCCAAGGAGATACAGTGAGTATAATGGAAACTGAATGGCCTAAGCCAGATGAATTCATGCATGATTCAGATGCGATATCTGAGATGGAAACTGTTAAGGAGATAATAATAGCAATAAGAAATGTTCGGGGTGAAATGAATATAGCTCCTTCAGCAGAGGTCAATGTGATTGCGGATGTCCCGGATTTAGAGGAACAACGTATCATAGAAAAAAATATCCATTACATAAAGTTACTTGCAAGGGTAAGGAAGATTAGCATTGAAAGGAATATAATTAAACCACAGCATTCTGGAAGTGCTGTTGCTGGAAGGAATCAGGTGCATGTGCTTCTTGAAGATGTGGTAAACTTAGAAGAAGAGAGAGAAAGGATTCAAAAAGAGATAAAAAAGGCAGAAAAGGAGTTAGGAAAATTAAAGAGGAAATTGCAAAATCAACAGTTTCTTACTAAAGCGCCTGAAGAGATAGTTAAGAAGGTGAGAGCAGAAGCAGATGATATGGAAGAAAAGATCAAAAAACTAAATACAAATTTAGAGGCATTGGCATAATAGTATGAGCAAAAACGGATTGGCCATTGAGATAGAGGATCTCTGGTTCTCTATTGAGGGCAGGGTAATTCTTAAAGATATAAATCTTAAGATAAGAAAAGGAGATTTCTTAGGAATCATTGGCCCCAATGGTGGTGGAAAGACCACTCTTTTAAAGATAATGTTGGGGCTTCTTAAACCCCAAAGGGGAACAATTCGGATACTTGGGGATAATCCTCAAAAGGTTTCTCATAGATTAGGATATGTGCCACAGGACACTGACTTTAATCGCAGATTTCCTATCTCTGTGATGGAAATGGTATTGATGGGAAGAATGTTTCACTCCCGCTTGGGCAGAAGGTATAAAAGAGATGACAGGCTAAAGGTCGAAAAGATATTAAAACAGACAGGGATATGGAATTTAAGGGATATGCCCTTAGGAAAGCTTTCAGGGGGGCAGAGGCAGAGGGCATTCATTGCGAGGGCCTTAGTGAGTGATCCTGAAATATTATTTTTGGATGAACCCACTTCCCATACAGATTTAGATTTTGAAATGGGTCTTTATGAAATCCTAAATGAATTCAATAAGAGGATGACCATAGTGATAATAACCCACGATATTGGGGTAATATCCAGCTATGTAAAATCTGTTGCATGTCTAAATAGAGAGCTAATATACCACTCTCATAAAGAGATAACCAAAGAGATGATGGAGATGGCATATCGGTGTCCTGTAGAACTTGTGGCACATGGAATTCCTCACAGGGTCTTAAAGAGTCATAGAAAGGACTGATATGTGGGAGGCCCTCCATTATGAATTCCTGAGAAATGCCATCTTCTGTGGTATATTGGTGGGTGTTATATGTGCAGTGGTGGGAACTCTTGTGGTGGTAAACAGGGTGGTGTTTTTATGTGGTGGTATTGCCCATGCAGCATATGGAGGAATTGGAATAGCCATATATCTGGGAATCTCTCCATATATTGGTGCCACTATCTTTACCCTGATAATGGCCATAGTTATGGGTGTGATAAGTCTTAAGAATAGGGAAAGATCGGATACCATTATAGGAGTGATATGGGCACTGGGTATGGCATTGGGGATACTGTTTGTGGATCTATCTCCTGGTTATCAAAAGGATCTTATGGCCTATCTTTTTGGAAGCATATTGAGTATCTCTATAAACGACCTCTTTTTTATATCAATTGTAACTGCACTTATCATTCTCACTGTATCTATCTTTTATAAAGAATTCCTGGCCATGTCTTTTGATGAGGAGTTTTGTAAGGTCATTGGACTTCCTGTCACATCTTTTTATCTAATTCTTATGGTCATGATCTCCCTGTCTGTGGTTATCCTCATTAAGATGGTGGGATTGATCCTGATTATTGCCCTATTGTCTATTCCTCCCTATATATCTGAGCGATTTACCACATCTATCTCTAAGATGATGATTCTGTCCGCCATCTTAAGCATAATATTTATCTTGGTAGGTCTTTGGATATCTTACAGAGTTGATATAAGTGCAAGTGCCACCATCATATTGGTTGCAGGAACAGGTTTCCTATTAACTCTAATCATTGAAAGATCTCGTCTTCAATTTAAGTGGTAAAAAAGTTCTTAGCAAAAAGAGGCAATACAAAAGAGGCCTTATGAAGCTCTGGGGTATAATATCTTAACTCCTTTAACCTATGTGCACGATCATAGTTTAGATCTTTTAGAGGATCATATCTGAGGGAACAAAAGAAAAAGCCTATTATTCCACTCGGATAAGTGGGAATTAATGTATAATAGTATCCGAGTTTATTATATATCTCCTTTGCAAAGGAGTAGACCCCTTTAATTACCCTTTCATGAAGATATATGGATTCACACTGGGTAACAGCTATTCCATCTTCCTTTAAGGCATTTTTCATATCCTCATAAAATTTGCGTTGAAATAGGGCCTGCCCAGGCCCTAAGGGATCAGTAGAATCTACTATAATTACATCATAAGGCGAAGCGCATCTCTTTATAAACTCAGCACCATCTTCATAAAATACCTTTACCCTTTCATCATCAAAAGAAGATGCAAGGGAAGGAAGAAATCTTCTGCAGGCATCTATAACGTCTCTATCAATTTCACAGATGTGAACTGTTTCCACCTCTGGATGCTTTATAACCTCTCTTAATGTCCCTCCATCTCCCCCACCTATGATGAGGATATTTGATGGCCTGGGATGAACAAGTAAAGGGACATGAGCAATCATCTCATGATATGCAGCTTCATCCCATTCAGTGAGCATGGTTATTCCATCAATTACAAGCATTCTGCCCAGCTTCTCTGTCTGAAGTATTACAATTTCCTGGTATTTGGAACGCTTATTGTAAAGTATATCTTTTATCTTAATCCTGAGGCTGATACCATGACCAAACTCAATGCAATCCTGAAACCATAGATCCATTAATTGATCTTTCTTGGGATCAAAATCAACTAAGGAAATAGACATATCCTCTTTTCCTTCCATCTTCATACCCTATCCTTTACAAAATCTGAAGAAAGACTATATGAGATGATATAGGACAGGTCAATATAAAAAATGGAAAAGCTATGCCATTCCAAAATAGAGGCTAAAAGACCATAGATTCATCCCAATCAGGTCTTCTTTTTTCAATAGATGCAGTAAATCCCTCTATAGCATTAATGCTTACCCCCGCAACCGCCATCATCTCCTTTGCATAATGATATGCCTGCCACTCCGTCATCTCCACCTGTGCATAGAATACCTGCTTTGCCATATATATAGCATACTTGCTTGCCTTGGCGATTTCCTTTGCCCATTCGTATGTCATCTCATCCAATTTTTCATCAGGAAAGACCCTGTTTACTAAGTGAAATTCCTTCGCCTCATCTGCACTATAGAGATTTGCAGTCATTAGCATCTCCATACACTTTTTCTGTGGCACTGCTCTGCTGACCGCAACTGTTGGGGTAGAGCAATTATAGGAATAGATGAGGCCTGTCATTCCAAATCTTGCCTTTTCTTTCCCGGCTGTGATAAGATCACATGCAGCTGCCAGGTGACATCCACCAGCCATGGCTATCCCCTGCACCTGGGCTATAACGCATTGAGGGATGGTGCGTAGTGTCATCATCATATTGAAAGATGTCTGAAACAGCTCTCTTATCTTATGAACAGGCTGATTTAATATATCAAGCCTATCATGACCCGAACAGAAGACCTCTCCTGCTGCCTTTAAGATTATCACCTTAACTTCACAACGTTTAGCCGCATCTTGAAGGCAGTGTATGATCTCTTGTTCAGATTCTATTCCCAATGCATTTCTCTTCTCTGGCCTGTTAAGCGTTAAAACTCCTATCTGATCTTCGTTATTCTCTTCATAAAGTATAAACTTATAAGACATCTTAGGATACCTCCTCATCTATTTTTCAACTTTAAAACGAATCTTCACAGATTCTGTTGTATTTGCCAGATATTGAAATGGATTGCTATAACCCAATTTCTAATGCTCTTATATCCAGAAGAGAGCTCTTTTTCAAGGAGGATTTTCTCTTTAAGAGATCTTATCTGGTAAGGCCAACCATATACTTTGACTTTTTGCAGACTGGCTTGGTAACGTTAATTAACGTTATTTTGCGTTACCAACTGTATAGTTAACACTTATCCTGACAGTCAAGATTTTTTATCCATTATTTGCACATGATACCTATTAAAATAATCTTTTATGATAACGATAAGTTATCCTAAATTTCGCGGATTACCATTTCTTTGCACACAGTTTCAGTCCATTGGCACGATTGTTGATCCAAAATGAATGTAAGGGAGGAGATATTATGGGAGAAGTTTCATTTGATGACATTGTAATAGTATCATGTGGAACTTTGAGTTTAGAACTGAATTATTTGAAAAAAAACGGATTTCTAAATGCAAGACATATCTTTTTCAACACACCCGGTCTGCACGAAAGACCTTCTGAGTTAGAGAGACAACTCATTTACAGGATTCAAAAGGCAAAGGAAATCTCAGAGAAGGTATTGGTTGTCTATGGGGGAAAATTTTGCTACGTTAATGGCCAAGATCCTACTCGCACAATGAAAAAGATAATTGAAGAGCAGGGCAAGGGCGTTATAAGAATAAATGCCACCCACTGTATGGATATGCTGTCCAGTGAGGAGGAGAGAGAAAGGATCGCACAAAAAATGGCAGGAGGCGAGAAGGTCTGGTGGATGGTTCCTGGCTGGATTAAATTTAGGCATTATGTGTTTAAGGGATGGGATAAAGGTCTGGCAAATGAAAATTTTCCTAGACACACGGGAGGAGCTATAGTGCTTGACGGAATCGGGTATACTGACAAGTACATGGCGGAACACCCGGAAGAATTTCTTGAATATTCCGACTGGATGGGCATCCCTATCCAGGCATATCCTGTAAGTCTTGAAAGATTTAAGAATCTGTTAAGAGAGGCAGCATTACAGCTTCATTCAAACTGATGAAAGGTAAGGATAGGAAAATACCTTATTCCGATAATCTTGATCCAAAAGATCCTTCAGAAGATATCCGCAAGCGCATAGCTGAAGAGGAGAGGGTAAGAGAGAGGGTTGATGAGCAGGGTAACAGGTGGGTGAAGGTCTATTTTGGCGGGGGTCAGCATTTCAAGAACTGGCTTGAGCAGTGCAGGGAGCTGGGCGAAGTGCAGGTGGAAGAGGTTAACTCCCGGGGATTTAGGTGTTATGAGGAGGGGGGAGAGAGGATGTACAGGATCTGGTTAAAGGTTCAGCCAGAAAGGCAGGACGAATTGTTTACATCTTAAAGGCCCTTGCCACATTTCAGGAGGGCCCTTTTCAGCCTAAAAAGAACCCCATCAAAAAACTCGCCTAAGAGCAGAGTCCTATTTGTCAAAATAAAGGAATAAAATGGAAGAATGCACCCGCAACGGGAGCAATCCGCGATTGAGCCAAGTTGACATGGGGTCTTTGGCCTCCCCATTGGATCCCATGCAAACCCGATCTTTTTAAAAGGACAATTATTTGTAATAGAAGGTGCCATGTCAGATTTCATCAATCTATATGCCCTGTCCGTAAACCAAATGAAGTCTCCATAGGTCTTGCGAAGTGAGATAAGTTGATCGATGACCCTATCCCTCTCTTCCCATGTGAGCCACAACTCTGTCCCTTCTCCTTTCATGGGGGTATAGAATTCAAATGCTATTCCCTTAACATTGGTTTGATGCCATTCATCCAGCATCTCCTCAATGCAGGCATAATTGATTCGTGTTATGCAACATGAGATTACAACATTTAATCCAGGCCGGTTGATGTTTTGTCTGATTTTTCTATAAGTCCCTTCAGGTGCTCCGGTCATGCGATAGTAATATTCTTCTGTTCCATGAATGGAGACAGAGAAGGATACATCATGCCATTCTGGCAGCGGAATAGTGCCGTTTGTGAAAATTACATTGGTCTTAAAGTAGTTCTTACCTACCTCAATTAATCGCTTACGTAAAAGAGGCTCACCCCCGAGCCAGCCACATATGAGAAATGGAAATCCCTTTTGTTGCAATTGATCAAAACGTTGTTCCCACTTTTCAATGGAAAGCTCGTTATGATAAGCCTGTTTGCGGAAGTAGCAGTGCCTGCAGGCAAGGTTGCAGTGGTAGGTTACATCGATCCCTCCTATGGTATTGGGGGGAGGGCCAAAAAGGCCAAGTTTGATATAGTCCAGAAAACCCCATGTGTTCTTTTTTCGGCGCATATTCAATGAATAAATCCGTTAGTTATATATAACTTTGCAAGCATAATATAAAAAAATATAGCACCAAGATTATACATATCAAACATTAAAAGAAGCCTTAGCAAGGGGAGATCTTACTATATTTTTCTATTTTACATGTTATATTTTTAGTGTTAAAAAGATTTATATTTATTAGGTGCGTATTTTAAAAAATTTAGTTAAAATTAAATAGAATGGCCCTTTTAAGTAGTATATTGTTTTACTTTCTAAGCTTATCTCTGGGTAAGAGCCTAAGGATCTTAATGTCCCGGGGTTTAGCTAAGGAGCTGGTCTAATTGATTGAAATATCTTACTTAATATGGGGGCATAGGTAAAATTGATACAAAAGAACTTAACATAGATACCAGGCTTAAAGCAAGGGTAAAGATTGAGTTTAGCCGCTTTAGTCTCCCTCCTATTGCAGATGCACTGGTTGTGGGGAAAAGAGCCAATGTGGGGCTTAATGCCGTTTGTAAAGCCTGTGATGAAATGACACCAGGTATGTTCAAACTGATAAAAGTGGATCATCCTGTGATAGAGGGGCTAATTATCAAGGCCTCGGACTTAAGAAAGATTCCTGAAAGCGAACTTGTTCCTCTTATTCTAAGATATGCTGAGAGGGTCATGGATGAAACGGATTCATTGCATATAGTAATGGATATTAATATTATTGTTGAAAGAGAGGTGGAACTTAAGTGATAAAAAGGATATCTGAGATAATAGAGCCTCCTTTGGTATGCGATGAGATGGATACCCTCGGAAAGATATATGATAAACTGAGTAAGAGGCCTGTTTTAATTAAATGGAAAGGGGTATTATATCTTCTAAATCCCAAATCTGCTCTTTGTTATCCTCCAACCAGAAGAATTATAGATATCCCCCTTATAGAACCCCCTAAGTTAGAATCAAGTATGAATATTACAGATGCCTTAGATATGCTCCTTAAACTTAATTCTGATTATGCCATCGTAATGGAGCAGGAAAGTGTGGTTGGGGTGATATCCTTATTAAAACTTTTAAAGAAGGTTTTGGAAGAGGCACGAAAAGTAATGGATTTACAGGCGCGACTTGCAACTGTTGGTCAACTCGCTGCAGGGATTGCTCATGACTTTAATAATCTTCTGACACCAATTGTAGGATATTCCCAACTACTTAGAGAAAAGGAGGATGTTCCAGAGGGTATAAAAAATATTTTCACCTTGATACATACTCAAGCAAAGAGGGCAAGTCATCTGATTAGTCAGATCCTGGACTTTAGCAGGAAATCCATTCTTGAAAAGGCTCCTCTTAACTTAGTCCCATTTCTTAAAGAGACAGTTAAGATATTAAAAAGAACCATTCGAGAAGACATCAACATAAATTTAAAGATATCTCCTGGAAAGTATATAATTAAAGCAGATGCAATAGGTTTACAGCAGATATTAAGCAATTTAGCAGTAAATGCTCAAGATGCAATGCCTGAAGGAGGCAATATTGATATAAGACTTTCAAGAGGTGTGCTAAAGGGGACTGATCTACCTTTTCCTGAGATGAGAGAAGGAGAATGGATAATGCTCAATTTCAGTGATACAGGGCAGGGTATTCCACCAGAAAATGTGCCTAAAATCTTTGAACCTTTCTTCTCTACCAAGGGGGCAGGTAAAGGGACAGGACTGGGGCTATCTCAGGTAGATGAGATAATAAAACCACATGGAGGATATATTGATATAAAAAGTCTTGTGGGAGTAGGAACTAATTTTATTATATATTTTCCACCCTTAGAGCAGAATAAAACCAATGGTTTTAGTTTAAACTCTGGTGAACCTTCTCTTTATGATATGGGAAAAGGTGAGACAATCCTTGTCATGGAAGATGAGGAAGATGTCAGAAGAGTGGTTGGGGATATGTTAAGAGATCTAAATTATAAGGTAATTACCGCTGTTGATGGAATTGAGGGGCTAAAAAAATTTGAAGAGAATAAAGATAAGATAGTTGCTGTTTTCATGGATATGGTAATGCCTAAGTTAAGCGGAGCAGAACTTATAAAGGAATTGAAAAAGAGGTCTCCTCTCATAAAGATAATTGTAATGAGTGGATATCCGCTCTTAGATGGATACCTTCCTGAAGGAATAGACGGATGGCTTAAGAAACCTTTTGATTCTGAAATTCTTGCCTCTATTCTTAATAATATTATTCAGGGAAGATTAGACATTGGCAAAGATATTGGTTTGTGAGGATGAAGAGATAACACGCTACCTTATAAGGGATACGCTTAGTCCCTTAGGATATAGAGTGGAATTTGCCAGAGAGGGTAAAGAGGCCATTGATAAGGTTAAAGAGATTGAGCCCGATTTAATACTTCTGGATATTAGGATGCCCGGTATAGATGGTTTTGAGGTGGCTAAGAGCATTAAACAGAGTGAACAGACAAGGTTAATTCCTATTTTAATAGTTAGTGTCCTAACTGATTCGGAATCTAAGGTGAAAGCCTTTAATGAGGGAGCAGATGATTTTTTGACAAAACCCTTTGATCCCATTGAATTAAGGGCACGGGTTGAATCCCTACTTAAAGTAAAGGCATATAATGATCAAATGAGAAATTACCAAAAAGAGCTTGAAAAAGAGGTGGCACGCAGGTCGAAACAGCTAAAAAAGGCATTATATCAATTACGAAAGGCATCCTTAGATACCATCTATCGTCTTTCAATGGCAGCAGAATACAGGGATTATGAGACAGGTGCTCATGTAAAGAGGATGAGCTATTATAGTGCGGTTATTGCCAGAGAGATGGGCTTAAGCAGCCAAGTTTCTGAAAGGCTTCTCTTAGCAGCCCCTATGCATGATGTAGGGAAAATAGGTATACCTGACCAGATACTTCTAAAACCTGAAAGATTAAGCCCCTCTGAATCTGAGATTATGAAGCAGCATACCATTATAGGTTCAAAGATCTTAGCAGGATCTAAATCTGGTTATCTTAGATTTGCCGAAATTATTGCACTTACTCATCATGAGTGGTGGAACGGAGATGGTTATCCAAGGGGACTTAAAGGAAATCAGATACCTATAGCAGGGCAGATAGTTGCAGTCGCCGATGTATTTGATGCCCTTATCTCTAAAAGGCCATATAAAGAACCCTATCCTGTGGATAGGGCATTTAAGATAATTAAAGAGGAAGCCGGCACACACCTATCTCCAAAAGTAGTGAACTCATTCTTTAAAGTTAAAGATCAGATATTGAAAATAAAAGAGAGATTTAAAGAAGAGACTGAGAGCCCGCTTATTCAAACCATAAAAAAGATAGATCCATCTGTATATTAAATTTGAATATTGAATTATAATACCCAATTTTTATATAGATCTGAGAGCCTTGAATTTTTCAAAGCCCTTATAAAAAGGTCTCAATTCTATTAAAGGAGGGGAGTGTCTATGAAGATATATCTCATACAGCATGGTCATAGCCTTTCTAAGGAAGAAGATCCCAAAAGATCCCTTTCTGAAAAAGGGAAGGAGGATGTGAAAAAGGTGGCAAAATTTTTAGAAGGGCAGGGGATTAAGGTAAAGACCCTGATACATAGTAAAAAGGAAAGGGCCATTCAGACTGCCCATATCATCTCCGAAGATATAGAGATTCTACAGGGCCCTGAAGAGATAGACGGATTGTCCCCCCTTGATGATCCAAAGATCATTTTTGAAAGGATAAAGGACTATGAGGATGACATAATGATTGTGGGTCATCTACCACACATAAGTAAATTTGCATCACTCATTTTACTTGGAGATGAATCAAAAGAGTTAATCAGGTTTCAGCAGGGGGGTGTGGTATGCATTGAAGGAGATTGGTCAAATGGCTTTAGGATATGCTGGATGGTAGTTCCATCAATCTTATAAAAAAGAGGAAGCTTAGGGTTGCTAAGAGTTCAGAGTTCCTTAGGTATATTATTGATTCTATCTATAGCATTCCTCCTTAGCGAGGATAAAAGAAGAGTTAATCTTAGAGTATTGGTTGCTGGGGTCATACTTCAGATCCTGTTAGCCTTTATACTTATAAAGATTCCTGTAAGCCAGAACCTCTTCTTAGCACTAAACAGGATGGTAGAGGCACTTGAAGAGGCCACTAAGGCAGGAACCAGCTTTGTATTTGGATATTTGGGTGGAGGCCCTCTGCCTTTTAAATCAGACTATCCCCAATTTATCTATATATTTGCATTCAGGGGACTTCCACTTGTATTGGTTATTAGTGCCATATCATCTCTCCTCTTTTACTGGAATATCCTCCCCCTTATTGTAAGAGTTTTTTCAAAGATATTTCAGACTACCATGAGGATAGGTGGGGTGGAGGCATTTGGATGTTCAATGAATATATTTGTGGGTATGATTGAATCTCCCCTGTTTGTAAGGCCATATCTTTCTTCCATATCTAAGAGTGAGCTTTTTACCATTATGACATGCGGAATGGCTACCATTGCAGGCACTGTTATGGTTCTATATGCAACCATATTAAAACCTGTAATTCCCCATGCCATGGGCCATCTGCTCATTGCCTCCATCATAAGTGCACCTGCCTCAATTGTCATATCAAAGATTATGCTTCCTGAAACTCAGGCCTTCCTTTCGGAGGCAGATATAAGGATAGAGCAAAGGGCCAAAAGCAGCATGGATGCTATAACCAGAGGCACTATTGATGGGATTAATCTCTTGATAAATATTGTGGCAATGTTAATTGTGCTTGTGGCACTGGTTCATCTGTTAAACATGATACTTTCAATCCTACCCAATTTAGGCGAAAAACCTATAACATTTCAAAGGATAGTGGGTATTATTATGGCACCGGTGGTCTGGATGATGGGAGTCCCCTGGAAGGAGGCCACAATAGGTGGGGCACTTATGGGAACAAAGACAGTTCTAAATGAACTCATCGCATATATGGATCTTGCCAATCTCCCAGAAGGTTCTCTCTCTTTAAGGAGTTCACTCATCTTGACATATGCCATGTGTGGTTTTGCCAATTTTGGATCTCTGGGAATAATGATAGGGGGGCTTGGAAGTCTGATTCCTGAAAGACGCTCAGAAGTTGTCTCCTTAGGGATAAGATCCATAATAGCAGGCACCCTATCAACCTGTATGACAGGTGCAATTATAGGGATAATCCTATGAGATGGAAGGAGATTCAAAAGGAGATCCCCCTATCTGATATCAAAGTAAGACCAGAACCATTTTGCATAAGTTATGGATTTGACAGTCCTAAGTTGATGCACTCCATAAAAGAGATTGGACTAATCAATCCACCACTTTTAATCAAAAGAAATAATAATCCACTATATGAAATAGTCTTTGGCCTTAAAAGGATATTGGCATTCAAAGAACTTGGATATAAAACCATTCCCTGTAGAATAATTGATGATCCAAATATAAAGGAATACGAATTATTACTAATCTCCCTTTATGATAATCTAATAACCAGGTCATTAAATGAGGTAGAAAAGGCCATATTCTTAAAAAGGATATCCCATTACCTTCCAAAAGAGGTGATAGTTGAAAAATACCTGCCCCTTTTGGATATCCCTAAGAGGGAGGATTCCTTGGAATTGTATCTCTTCATAGCTCAACTTGATGAAAACAGCAAGAGATTAATAGCAAAAAGAGCCATTAATATAAAGACACTGAAATTATTAAGATTATTTAATAAAAAAGATATTGAAAAATTGGTAAGTTATATTAACTTTTTAAAGTTAAATTTTAATTTCCAAATTGAATTTATTGAAACTCTATTAGATTTATCCATAAGGGAAGATAGGTCTATAGTGGATATCTTAGCTGATAGGAGCATAAGAGATATTGTAGAGGGAGATCTCAATTCATCTTTAAAGATAAAGGGGCTGTTTGAGTATTTGAGATCCAGAAGATATCCAAGGTATATGAAAGAGGAGGAGCGATTTAAAAAGATCATCAAGGCCCTCAAGCTGCCATCAAACATTGAGATATCCCATAGCCCATATTTTGAAGGTGAGGGATATATATGTAAGATCCGTTTTAGAGATGGGATGGAACTGGGGGATATCTTAGGGGAGCTCATTAAAAATGAAAAGATCAGAGAGATAAGAAGGGTCTAAGATGGGATAGGAATAAAGCAACTTATAGTGGATGATTCCTGCAAGGGGCATCCCTACACATCAGAGATCCAAAAAAGATTCAATAGGCTAAGGACTCTTAATAATAACAATAGCTCTGTCCATATCCCAGAAAAAGAGATCCTGTATATCACCTTTCAGAAGGGGAGGTTTTTAAGACCCTGCCCAGGAACCCTTCCCCCCTATATATGCTGCGGGTATTGGGTTATAGATGTGGGCTATAATTGTCCAATGATCTGTAATTATTGTATATTACAGACATATTTTAAAGAAAAAAATTTAATATTTTATTCAAATATCGAAAGTTTATTAGAATCTTTAAATTATCTTATTAGTTTAAAAAGGATATTTAGGATAGGAACAGGTGAATTTACTGATAGCCTGGCATTAGATCCGTTATTGAGATTGAATGAGAGGTTGATACCTCTGTTTTCTAAAAGCTCCAATCTGATCTTAGAGCTTAAGACAAAGGCTATAAATATTGACCACCTCTTAGATCTTCCATACAGAGATAAGATAGTAATTTCATGGTCATTGGCATCGCACAGGATAATAACAGAGGAGGAAAGGGCTACTGCCTCTCTCTTAGAGAGGATAAAGGCAGCTAAGAGGTGTCAGAGGGAAGGATATGTGGTGGGATTTCATTTTGACCCCATAATTGAATATAAAGGATGGGAAGAGGACTATAAGAGGATCATTGATGCCTTAGCAGATCATATCGATCCTAAGGGGGTTATATGGATCAGCTTAGGGACCCTTAGATTTATGCCAGAGCTTAAATGGATACTGTTGGAAAGACACAGAAATAGCAGGATATTAAAGGGAGAATTTATAAGGGGGATGGATGGGAAACTTAGATATTTCAAGCCATTGAGGATAGATATATATGCAAAGGCTAAGGCCATGCTGGATGAGTGGTCAGATGATCTGGGGCTATATCTCTGTATGGAGACTGAGGAGGTATGGAATAGATCGTTTGGTTGGTCACCAGGAGGAAGAAGGGGGCTATGTCAATATCTGGATCAGAGGGCAATAAAATTATTTCACATTAAAGATTTAGATTGACCTTAAGGAGTGTATTGATATGCTTAATAGGGAAAAATCCAATAGGGGTAAAGGCTATGTTAAAGGATAAGGTAGAGGAGGTATTAAGCAGGATCAGACCCTATCTTCAGGCAGATGGTGGGGATGTGGAGCTTGTGGATGTGGAAGACAGTGGTGTGGTAAAGGTCAGGCTTACTGGTGCCTGTGGCGGGTGTCCTATGTCTCAGATGACGCTTAAGATGGGGATAGAGAGGATCCTTAAAGAGTGTCTTTCTGGGGTAAAGAGTGTTGAGGCAATTTAGCTTTTTGCCTCTTTTAATAAACACTAAAATTCTATTAGGAGGTGAATAGATGGAGGTAAAAAAGATTGGTGTAGTAGGTGCAGGGACTATGGGTCATGGTATTGCACTGGTATCTGCACAGATTGGATGTGAAGTGGTTATGAGAGATGTGGAGGATTCCTTTGTAGAGAGGGGAATAAAGAATATCGATAAATTTCTTTCAAAGAGTGTGGAAAAGGGAAAGATTAAGGAAGAGGATAAGGCTGCGATAATATCAAGGATTAAGGGAACCACCAATATGGAAGACCTAAAAGATGTGGACTTTGTTGTGGAGGCGGTGGTTGAGGATATGGATCTAAAGAAGGCGGTATTCAAGGAGCTGGATGAGCTCTGTCGCGAAGAGGTGGTGCTTGCAACCAATACATCATCCATGTCCATTACCGAAATTGCCACCGCCACTAATAGGCCAGATAAGGTATGTGGAATGCATTTCTTTAATCCAGTGCCCTTGATGAGGCTGGTAGAGATCATCAGAGGGTATGCAACCAGTGATGAGACGGTAAAGATTGCCACAGAGCTTGCAAAGAGGATGGGGAAGGTAACAGTGGAGGTAAAGAAGGACTCCCCTGGATTTATTGTAAACAGGATAATGATACCCCATTTTATTGAGGCCATAAGGATTGTGGAAGAGGGTATTGCAAGTCCAGAGGATGTGGATATAGCTGTTAAAAATGGACTCAATTATCCCATGGGGCCATTTGAACTTATGGACCTAACCGGTATAGATATAGCTCTCTTTGTAATCAACTATTTCCACAACGAACTTAACAAGGAGCTTAAGTGGGTGGCTCCCCATCTGTTAAAGACCATGGTCAAGGCAGGAAAGTTGGGGAGGAAGACAGGTTCTGGCTGGTATGATTATAATAAATAAATAATAGAAGAGGGAAGGGATACAAAAAAGATGATTTCTTCCCTCTATTTATTTCTATGTCGCACCCTCTTTTTCATCTTTCTGTATTTATGTTTTCTCATCTTTTTCTTTCTCCATTTAATTACGCTTCCCATTAATACCTCCTTATAGATAAAAATTTTTCCAAATTTAGAGGATATCTTAATGGATTGTCAAGAAACAACTTCTGAAGCTGGATATAATTATTAGTTTACATAATATATCTTATCGGACATCAAAATAATTCACCTAAGAGGCTATTCTGGTAACCATTTAGGACCTTAATTTTTACCATTTTACCAATAAGATCAAAGTTTCCTATAAAATTTACAATCTTATTGGTATCGGTTCTACCTGTTAATGTATTTCCTCTTTTACTCTTTCCCTCCACAAGAACATCTACAATTCTGCCTTCCATCTCACGATTTTTTTTAAGGGTAATCTCCTTCTGAATAGATTGAAGAAGCTCCAATCTTCTTTGCTTTTCCTCCTCTGGGATCTTTCCTTGCATCTTATGGGCAGGAGTGCCTTCTCTGTCTGAATATTTAAAGGAAAATAGATTATCAAATTCCACTCTCCTGATGAGATCAAGCGTATCTATGAAATCCTCTTCTGTCTCTCTTGGAAATCCCACCATCACATCACTTGTAATGGCAATCCCTGGCCTTGCATCTTTTAGCTTCTGGATCAATTCCATGTAGTGTTCCTTGGTATATCCCCTGTTCATAAGTCTTAATATCCTGTCTGAACCTGCCTGAAATGGAAGATGGATATGGGAACATAGCTTGGGAAGATCTCTAAAACACTGGATTAATCGCTGAGACACATCCTTAGGATGTGAGGTGGTAAATCTGAGCCTAAGGAGTCCCTCCACTTCATGCACCTTCTGCAATAGCCTGGCAAAATCATAGTCTTTATATCGGTAAGAGTTGACGTTTTGTCCCAAAAGGGTAATATCCTTAATCCCCCAATTTACTAACATCTTAACTTCAGCAACTATATCCTGCAAAGACCTGCTAACCTCCCTTCCCCTTACATATGGAACTATGCAATACGAACAGAAATTATTGCATCCCTGCATGATAGATACAAAACCTGTTACTCTGCTTTTAAAACTCGGAACTCTTGGGGCACAATCTATGATTCCAACTGGCCCACCTTTAAGATCCGTTGCAACGATCTTTGTACCCCTTATCATATCAGTTAAAAAGAGTTTGAACTTTTCAATCTCCCGTGGTCCCATTACAAGATCTATATCAGGGAAACGTTCAAGTAGTTTCTGACCCTGCTGTTGGGCCATACATCCTAAGACCGCTATACGCATATGGGGCTTTATTCTTTTAAGAGAAAGCATTCTGCCTATATGACTATAGGCCTTCTGTTCCGCCTTCTTTCTTACTGTGCAGGTGTTAATTACTATAAGATCTGCTCTGCCTGGATCATCTGTATATTCATAACCTGAATCTTTTAATATCTGATATACATAATCAGACTCATATACATTCATCTGGCATCCCATTGTCTTTATATAAAAATGGCCTCTTTTCATGTTCATGATATATATCTTATCTTCAATCCCTCTTTATCTATAAGATTATCGATAAGATCCTTTATTATCTTTTCACACTTAGGTGCAATATATACCTCAATTATGGCCACCTTCGGATCAAGAGTCCTTACCAAGGCCATTCCATCATATGATTCCAAAGTGATTCTGATATAATTTATATCCTTTCTATTAATTTCAAGGAGAATTCTTGTGGTGTTCATCCGATCTCAATGTGCTCCCCCCCCATAGGAGCTTGGTTCTGAGGATTTCAAAATAGCTCTGATATGGAGGGCTTACAAGTCTTATACGATTCTCTGCCCTCTTGATCTTCACCTTATCCTTCCAGGAGATCTCAAATCCTACCTGCCCATCAAATGTGAGTAATACTGCCTCCTCTGTCTCCTTCTTTATAGAGATTGATACTTCAAGTGTATCCGGTAGTATTAGAGGCCTATTGGATATGGTAAAGGGACATATGGGAGTAATTATGAGGTTTGAAATTGTAGGGTATATTATAGGACCTCCTGCGGAGAGATTATAGGCAGTGGAACCTGTTGGAGTAGCAACAATGAGTCCATCTGCCCTAAAAGTTGTTAAAAATTCATCGCTTATATATACATCCAACTCCAATATCCTTGCCAGAGGTCCTTTATTTACTACCACATCATTTAACACCTTATATCTGCATATCTCCTGCCTATCCCTTATTACCACTGTCTCAAGCATCATCCTCTCTTCTATCTTAAGTTCTCCCCTGAGAAGTTTTTCAATAGCACTATATAGTTTCCTCTGAGGAATACTTGTTAAAAATCCCAGTCCTCCTAAATTTACCCCCATAATTGGGGCATCGAAATGTCCAACCCGCCTTGCAGCACCCAGAAGTGTTCCATCTCCTCCAAGCACTATTGCCCAGCTTATATCAGAGGGTATAGAGGTAGTTTCAGGGCCTGACTTTACTCCTACCACAAGATCCATCTCTTCCATGTATACCTCTATTCCCCTTTTTCTTAGCCACTCTTTTAGCCTTACTGCCTCCTTTTTTGCAGGAGGGAAACTGTGTTTATAGAGTATTCCTATCTTCATATCAGTATTTTTGAAATCTTATTATCTTCCACTCACTGGAATCATCTGATTCTGTATCTATCCTTAAATGAATTATGGAAAGCAGAGGGAAAAGCTCTTTAAGATGGTTAATATCTATCCCTTCAAATCCACTCTTATTATTAAAATATGCCCTATCTGTTATGGCATTTGAATCATATCTATCACGCCTTCTCCTTGAAATTCTCAAAAGGGCCTTATACTCTGAGCAGTCTGTCTCAAATATATAAAAACTTCTTCTATGAGTATTTGCAATCTCTGCCCCCTTTACTCTGAGCTCCTGCTTTATAAATGTGGCATCCATCACTACCCCATATCCCATATGACATAATCGGTCTGTCAGATAAAACATCTCATCATACACAGAGGATCTCTTTCTCATATCAGATGCAACCGATTCACTAAATATATCATGCCCTTTCATTATCTCTAATCTCAACATATCAGTTGCTACAATCACATGTCCAGTGCTCCTGGACAATACCGCAGCAAGGCCACTCTTACAGGTTGCAGGAAGACCACAGGTTATAACCACACTATCCCTTTCAATTCCCTTTATATGCTCTTTAAATATCACTGTTTAATATAGTTCAAGGCAAGATCAAAATATCTCTTTGCCTTTTCCCTAAGCTCCTCACTTTGGGATTCCATAAACTGAAACCCTATCACCTTTCCCCTTACAAACGCCCTGTATACCTTATAAAAACAGAGAAGCTCCTCTATTCCTTGCTCCCCAGTAAGATCCATATAATAGCTCCAGAGCCTCTCTGCCTCTTTCCATCCTCCGTGAAATTCCAGATCCATCAGGATAAATGCCATATCATTTAATATGTCTCCAAAGCGGAATCTGCTATTGAATTCAATACAATCAATTATTACAGGCTCTTTTAGAAATGCCACATGCTCCATATGAAGATCACCATGACAGTCCCTTATCTTCCCATCTCTTATTCTTTTATAAAATAGCCTCTCATTTCTATTGTAAAAACCTTCAGTCCAATCCTTAATATAATTATATACCCATGAATCTATAGTCTTACCGATAAAGGGCTCAGCCTGTGAGAAGTTCTCATCCGTATTAATTCTGATCTTTGATGGAAGCCCATATTCTTCAATCCCTTCCCCTGAATCCGCATTTAGGTGGAATCTTGAAAGAACCATAGCAACACTTTTAAGATCCCCTTCTTTAAGCTTACCATTTAAGAATATCTCTTTCATTATCCTATCTTCAGGAATCCTTCTCATCTTAACAGCAAAATCAACTACCTGCGCATCTTCTTCCATACCAATAGCATATCTCTTTCCATCAAAGACCACAGGCAAAAGCTCCATATATATATCTTCTGCAAGCCTTCTGTTTAGCCTTATCTCCTCCTTACAATAATACCTCCTCTTATCCAAGGTGGTGAAATCCAGAAAGCCAAAATTAACAGGCTTCTTTATCTTATAGACATATCTATCACCAATAAATACCATTGATATATGGGTCTCTACCAGCCTTATAGCCTTATTTTTGTCTGGATATGATGATGGATCTAATAAATCTTTTTTTAATTTTTTATAATCAATATCTGGCATTTTTAAAGTTTTTCTTTAAAAATTAAAGAATCCTATCACCTCTTCCGGGACCTCTACTGTTCCCATTATAACCGGGTCCTGATGGCAGTCAGATCCACCTGAAAACATCAAACCCTTTTTCTTTACAAATTCAAGATAGATCAATGAAATCTCCCTTCCATGCCTTGAATGGAAACATTCAATACCGTCTAAGTATGGGAGCATACTGTCTTCTATGATCTTTATGTGATCATAGATAGAGTTGCTGAATCTGATAAGAGAGGTACCTTTGGGATCACTTGGATGGGCAAAAAATACCTTTCCCCCTGCATTCCTTACCAGTTGAGAGACCTCTTCTAAGGAAAGGGGCATCTTAGGGACATTACATTTGTGAAGATATCTCTGAAATGCCTCCTCTTTGTCCTGGACTATCCCCTTTTCCACAAGATAATTGGCAATATGTGGTCTTCCAAATGAACTATTTACCTGAGATTCAATATTATTTATGTCATCTTCAGTAAGAGGGGCTCTATTTTCTTTTTTTAGTTCGTAATTTAGCCTTTCAATGATCTCAAGTGCCCTCCTCTTCCTATAATCCTTTAATCTGTTAAGTGTCTGATTTAAAGGGGCATCTTTGAGATCATATTCATAGGCCAAGAGATCTAGAGAGATTGGGGATTCCTTAGGATATCTGGGATGAGAAAAGGTTATGTTTAGTTCAATTCCATAGATATATCCCATATTATATCTTAATGAGAGCTCTTTTGCCTTACTTTGGGCATCGATTGAGTCATGATCTGTGATGGAGATATGGGATATATCCCTTTTTTTGGCCTCCTTAAATATCTCCTCCACCGGCCATCTTCCATCAGAGCCCTCTTTTGAGTGAATATGAAGATCAATTTTCATTCTTTGTGAGCTCCTCTCCTCTTCTAAGTGCCTCTAAATTTAACTCTATCTTGGCTTCAGGGAATATATCCTTAATTACAGTCCCTATATCCCCGATTTTTAGAGGGAATATATCAAGTCCACAGAGGGCTCCAATCATAACCATATTCATTAAGATGTGATTTCCAAGAGAAAGTGCTATAGAGGTTGCATCAAACCAGAATACCCTTTTACCGAGTTGAGTAATTATCCTCTTTATATCTGATAGCTTAGGATATCTTACATCTCCTGATATGACATTTAATGGATATATGGGTCTTGAATTTACCAGGAATATGGTATCTGGGCCTGCAAAGTCCTTTATTATCCTAAGGGTTTCAAGGGGTTCAAGGCCCATAATAATATGGGTGCTGTTTGGAGGAATAAGGGGGGCATAATGCCCTTTATCTGATATCCTTATATGACTCATCACCGGCCCCCCTCTCTGGGAGAGGCCAAAGGTCTCTCCAATAGTAACTGTTAAGCCCTTTTGAACAGCTGCCTTTCCCACAATCTGAGAGGCAAGGACATTACCCTGGCCTCCCACACCGGTTATGATCAGATTTAGTAACATCTCCCCTACCCTTTCTTTGGTAATCTCTCAATCGCACCTTGTGGGCATATATCATGGCATATGCCACATCCAACACATATCACCTCGTCAATCTTAGCCTTTTTATTCTCCTCATCCCAGATAAGACCTGGGCATCTAAATATACGTGTGCAGTAACGGTTACAACCACACTCCTCTCCGATACAGAGATCCTGATTAACTCTCATCCTATATGGGAACCCCTCCATTCTCCCCTGAACCAGTGCACATCTCCTCTTAAGCACCAGGACCTTGGGTCCCTTCTTCTGGAGCATGTCATAGATCTTTCTTGCAGTTTCCATCATCTCATATGGATCTGCCACATCCACCTCTATCCCAAGTGCCCTGGCAATTGCCTCTACTTTAACGGGTTCTGTCTTTTCACCCTTTGCGGTATATCCCACGCCCGGATGGGGCTGAAAACCTGTCATGGCAGTGGCACTGTTGTCAAGCACAACCAAAAAAAGATCCGATTCATTATATTTTGCATTTATAAGGGCAGGAACAGAGGCATGAAAAAATGTGGAATCACCACATACGGTTATCACGGGCTGTTTAAAGCCTAAGCCTTCCATCTTCCCAAATCCACATCCCAATCCTGCTCCCGATCCCATAGCATGCACTGATTTTACCTGATTAAACCCTGTAGGCCAGATTCCCATGGTATAGCATCCGATATCACCAGATACAAACCCTTCCCTTCCATCCCATGCAAGGGCTGTCTTTATAGCATAGTAAGAACCCCTATGTGGACAACCTGGGCAGAAACCAAATTCCCTTGGAGTGACCATGTCTCCGATGAGTGCCTGTGCCCTATTTGTGAAATCATCCTTTGCTGAATCCATATTAAATATCCTGCATAAGGCATTCATCACGGTGCTATGGGAATTTTCCCCGCACTGCGGGATATGACCTGAGTATTTTCCAAAAAACTGGATCTTGCTCTCAATATTTATGGAGGCATAGAAGGACATCACATTTTCTTCAATAAATGGATCCACATCTTCAACAAATAATATCTTAGGGCTCTTTTTAAGATACTCCTCAATAAGTCTTTTAGGAAGGGGCCATGTGGTTCCCAGTTTTAGTATTCCTACTCTATCTTTCAGATCTAATAGCTCCACTGATTCCCTTGCATAACTCCATGAACATCCAGAGGCTATGATTAAAAGTTCAGGATTCAGCGGGCCTTCATATCTATTAAAAGGGGAAGAGTCAAATAGCTCTGATGCAAGCTCCAATTTTTTATGCCTTTCCATATGCTTTTTAACTACAGGAAAGGTATGAAAGGGACTTTCCACTGAAAAATGGGGATTAAAATTAAATTCCTTAAGATCTCCTATCTCTACATTTCCTCTGGTATGAGAGAGCCGAGATACACTCCTCAGCATCACCACATTCTGAATGGTCTCTGAAAGCTCAAATGCCCATCTGGTCATATCCAGTGCCTCTTGGGAGGTGGACGGTTCAAGCAATGGAATATCTGCAAGTTTTGAAAACAGCCTTGCATCCTCCTCATTTGTGCTTGAAATACCAGATGGATCATCGCAGCTAACCAGCACCAATCCTCCCTTTGTGCCAGAGAGGGTAAGATTTGTAAGAAAATCAGATACCACATTAACCCCATTCTGCTTCATACTCACTATGGCCCTAAGACCAGAGAAAGATGCAGCGGTTGCTGCCTCAAGGGCCACCTTTTCATTTACAGACCACTCGGCATATATGGGAAGCTCTTTTGATGCCTCAGCCAAGGTCTCCATTATCTCTGAGGAGGGATTGCCTGGATATGAGGCACAAAATGCCACACCCGCCTCAAGTGCCCCCCTGGCAATTGCCTCATTTCCCTGAAGCAAAAGCTGTATTCCACCTTGTCTTTCAAAAATATCCCTCTTCATCAGCCTCCTCTAAGAGAAAAGATCTTTAATGTTATTGGCTCCTCTCTTCTTCTTATTTAGGGATGAATCCTTAAGATGGGTGAGATTTCTCTCCGGAAGCTCTTTAATCTCAATGATTCCCTCTTTTAATGCCCTATCAAATAGCTCCTTTCCCATCTCTGTCCTTATTATCACTGTGTTCCATCCCTCATCTCCTTCCATTGCACCCACTGATATGTCTGAAAGCTCAGAGGTCATATCCATACATATGGAACATCCCTTCTGTATTAGAGGTCTAATCTCATCAAGGGGAATATCTATATTAGAATTTTTTCTATATATTCTAAATACCTGAAGGGGAGGGGGAGGAATATCAAAACCATCTGCCCCATCTATCCCCTTAGATATAAGAAATTCCCTAAGAGACCTATAATCCAAAGACCAGGTGCAGAAAAGCCCTATCTTTAAGATCTTGGAAAGATCAGTTTTACTGCTCATCTTATCCAGTGCCTTTATCTGACAAGGGAGTCCAACAAAACAGATATCTTTTAAGGGGCCTTTATCTTTTATAAGATAATTAAAGCGGGATAGAGATCCTGATGCACTATATCTTGAACCTGCACAGTCCAAGACCTCCTCTTTGCTCTTCACTAATCTGCCAGAGGGAGAATGGGAATTACCTTTGTCTGTAAGTATGGCATAGGAAATAAATCCCTTTTCCAATAAATGGATAAGCAGTGCCGATACAGTGCCCCCATATTGTGCCTTTTCCCTTATCTCTCCATCAGTTGCCCTTGAGGCAAACACTTCAATATATCTTCCAATGGGACTCTCTCTGTTAATATCGGGTGGAGCATCTATTATCTGAGGGCAGAATTGGGAACATCTGCCCTCTTTATATGTGCAGGGGTCCAAGACGACAACCTTTCCATCAAAATAGTCCATATAGGGACAAAGTCCTACACATGCACCACAATTTATACACAATCCGTTCTTGATCACCTCTTCTATCAATCTGCTCTGAGAGCTTTGCATAACTCCGTTTTACACTGGGGGTTACACCCCCAGACCCCCAAAAATTAACTTAAAATAACCCATAATTACAGCTTCTTTCTGAGAGCTTTGAAAAATTCAAAGCTCTCTGCTCTGAGACATGCTCTTTCCTTAAAAAGGATTTCTCATCTTCTATAATAAGGAAGAGACTATGGGTCAAGAATTTATATTTAAAAGATGAGAAAGTAGAAAGTAAAAACTTACACGGATGCCTTATATTCCCGATAGTACTTGAGGACCTTTTTTATGTATCTTTTAGTCTGCACTATGGGTGGAACACCCCTATGGCGTTTGACTCGGTTTAGTCCTGCATTGTAGGCAGCAAGAGTAAGGATAAGATCCCCATTAAAATGATCCAGTAGATATCTTAGATACTTAACACCTGCCTCAATATTGCTCTTGGGATCATAGATATCTTTAAACCCCAACTCCTTTGCAGTGGAGGGCATCACCTGCATCAGCCCCACAGCCCCTTTTTTAGAGACTGCCTTTGGATTATAGTCTGATTCAGCCTTTATAATCGCCTTTATGAGTGCCGGATCCATGTTGTATTTTTCACACACCTTCTGTATAGTAAAGTCTAAAGAATTATATATCTTGCTATCTGCTTTACCTTCTTCAAAGAAGGGTTCCATATCCTCATAGGGTGGGAGAAAGCATATCTTATCAGGATCAGGTCTATTATCAGAATTATAAATGTAGGTTATTGAGTGTATTTTCTGCCTTTTAAAGATTAGACTATAGGCATATGTAGCCATTAAGGTTATCAATATAAGAGATGACCAGATGGCAAGATCTATGCTGATCCTTCTAACTATCTTATTATATATTTGCATGCTTATCTATATAATCATCTTTCTGATTTTATCTATATTTAAAGCAAAATTTATGCCATTAATCAGGTCAATGCAAGATTCAAGGATTAGTTTTAAAGGGGAAGTTGATAAGAGAAATAGATTTTAATACCTTTTGAATTAGCATATTTTCTCACCTGAGGGGAGGCTTGATAGGTAACGGCAATAATTATAATATCTTCCTGAGAAATATCTTTCAAGTCCCTTAAGAGTTTGAGAAATCTATCAATGTCTCTTTTCTTTAGCTGAGTTTTGCAATCTCCAATAATCCAGACCCCCCGTCCATCTATTTTCCCTCTTCCAATAATATTAATCTCTTCATATCTGCCCGGTTTTATCTCAACATAGTCTCTTTTTAGGGCCTCAGTGATTTCAACTCTAAAGTCTTTCATAAGGAGTTCAGGAAGACCTCTATATGCCCTATCTTCAAGCACATATCCCACAGTATGAGCCAATCCCCCCACCTGTTCCCTTGTCTTTCTGTGTTCTGAAATGAGATTCTTTAACTCCGCCTCTGTCCTTTTCTGTGCCTCTGCCAGTTCTTTAACCTTTTCCTCTGTCCTTTTCTGTGCCTCTGCTAGTTCCTTGACAATATCTTTAAGCTCATTAAATTCCTTTTTGGTTACATTCTCTTCCCTCTGCCTCTCTATCTCTTCAAAAATCGCAAGGAATATCTTTCTCAAAGATGGCTCAATTTCATCCAACAATTTTATTGTTGAAACACTAATACTCATTTTATCTTATATAACCTAATTATTTATCATATTTACCATTATATACAAAAAAACTCAAATAATCAATATTTTTTGTCCTAAAGTGGCCTTTTCAGTCACTTAATTTTAGGTAATTCCTCAATTAAATCCACCTCTAATAACTTCTACTTAAGTTTGACA
>CAYTXJ010000013.1:0-27097 GCA_964440775.1 uncultured Desulfobacteraceae bacterium
TCTTATTATTCTCTTCATAATCTCCTCTAACCGGGGATCTGAATATTTAAACTTCTCAACTATGGGTCTAAGTCTATCAGATAACCTATTATATCCCCATCTACATCTCACTTCAGTATTTTTTACACCTTCTCTTTTAAAATAGTAGGGAAGATTTGTATCAAAAAATGAGATACTATCTGCATCCCTTATCAGATCAGATCTCTGATCACCCCCTATCTCATGCAATCTTACTATTCTAAATACCTCTTCAGCAAGGGGAATTGGCCCATCATTTTTCAAGATTATCTCTTTTAAAATCAGAGCGCTATTAAGGGCATGCGCCATCTTAAATTCTTGAAACGATTTATAGTCTTCTCTTCTTACCTTTTTTTCCTCAATTGCCCTTTCAATATCATGCCCAAAGGCCGATAACTTAAGGGCCTCATCCGCATCAGGTTTAAGGATAAGGAGCCACCTTAATGTATTTTCAGCATGAATAGGATCTTCAGGAAGATTGGAATTCTGAATAATTCCCCTTATCTCCCTCCATATCTTTTCATATCCCATCTCTGATCCCTCATAATCCAGATCCTTCGGCCGGTTTCCAGATTCATCAAGATAGCAATAGCGGTAAGTGCCCAAATCACCTGATTAAGTATGGAAAATACAAATATCAGAAAGATCCTGATATCTCTCCCTATCCTAAATTTAAAAGGCAGGCCCTGCCCCTTTTTTATCCTATCATATTTATGGGCTGTATAGCTTACCATGTATGATCCAATAAGTGCCATAAATCCAATCAGAAAAGTAAAAAAGGTGGGATTGATGAGAATGCCATAATATGTGAGGGAGAAGATAAGGAAACCGTCTTGATATCTATCTAAAACCGCATCAAGCCAGGCACCGTATTCACTTCTTTGATATTTTATTCTTGCTATCTCCCCATCACAACCATCTATTATGGAGCCCAGTTGAGCTAATATGGCACCCAAAAGGAGATGAAGATATGTTCCTAATAGTATTATTGCAGAACCACAAAGGGATAGAAAAAAGGAAAAGAGGGTTATCTGATTTGGGGTTATGGACCAATTACAGATATGCCTTGAAATCCTCAGAGATATGGGCCTATTGATATACCTGGATATGGGGCCATCACTCTGCTTTGAACTTAGATCTTCCAATATTAGCCTTTCTGCCTTTAAAAGGGCCTTTTCATCATCCACATCTATCCAGTAGCGTTTTCCCATATCATAGGTGAATACCTTACCTCTTTTTGCCATATATCTTATTACATCTGTAAGAGTGGTTCTCCCTGTCTCAGAGACTACTTCTTTGACAGAGGTAAAAATCGAGGGAGAACATAGGAATATTCCTGTATCATAGGCATTAAATCTATCAATGTCTTTTCCAATGCTTATGAGCCTATTATCCTGGCATCTTACCTTGGTAACATCCCTTAGATCTATGTAAGGATTATCTAAGTCTCTATCAACTACCAACAGAACTGTATCCTCTTGAAGAGGATAGTCCTTAATCTCATTTAGTATCTGAGGGTCAAAGAGATGATCTCCCATAACCAGGATAAAGTTATCACTTATATGCCCTTTTGCCTTCAAGACAGATATGGCATTCTCTTTATCCCATTGAGGATTTTCAATTATATGAATCTTCTGTCCTATTTTGATCTGAAGTCTTTTTAAAAATTCCTCTAACTTTTCACCTTCATAACCTATTACCACATATATATCTCTTATCCCTGCTTCTAAGACCGACCTTATTATCCTCTCAATCAGAGGGACACCCAATATAGGAACAAGGGGCTTACAAGGCCCCTTATTCCTGATCCGTGTTCCTTTACCTGCCGCTATAATAAGGCACTTCATGGACCGCTCTTTTTTGTTCCTGATTAATGAATTCCTCTACCATACGGTATGCCTCATCATCAGTGAATTGCTGAGGAGGATGTTTGCAAAAATAGGCAGATGGTCCTATAAGCGCTCCACCTTGACCCCTTTCCAATGCCAGCTTGGCGCACCTTATAGCATCTATAGCAACACCTGCAGAATTTGGAGAATCCTCTACAGATAGCCTGAGTTCCAGATCAATTGCCACATCGCCAAATATCTTTCCTTCCATCCTGATAAAACAGATCTTATTGTCT
Source organism: uncultured Desulfobacteraceae bacterium (assembly GCA_964440775.1). Classification (GTDB taxonomy): domain Bacteria; phylum Desulfobacterota; class DSM-4660; order Desulfatiglandales; family JALVMZ01; genus CAYTXJ01. Next base: position 2,144 of record CAYTXJ010000013.1, read on the forward strand.
TTTTGCCAAGGCACATAGTCACTGGGGCCAATATGTATATTTTCACTTTCCAATCTCTTTGCAGTTACAGACTGAACAGCCTCGGTCTTTGACTTCTTCTTTGATACCAGCCTGTGTCTATTTAACATATTTAGAAAATCGGTATTACCACCGGTGTTTAGCTGATAGGTCCTCTCCAGCTTTACCCCCCTCTTTTTAAATAGATCCGTCAAGATCCTATGGGTGATAGTTGCGCCAATCTGGCTCTTTATATCATCACCAATGAGTGGAAGATTCTTCTCTTTAAAACGGGCTGCCCACATGGGAGTGCTTGCAATAAATACTGGAATGTTGTTTATAAATGCAACTCCTGCCTGAAGTGCACACTCTGCATAAAAGCGGGTTGCCTCTTCAGAGCCCACTGGAAGATAATTTAAGAGAATCTCCACACCTGACTCTTTTAAGATCCTGACAACATCCTCTTTCTTTGCCTCCTCCTCATCAGAAAGCACAAAGGTATATTTATCCTCATAGTCCTTCATATGATCAGAAAACCCGTCTAACACCTTTCCCATATGGATCTTGAACCCATAAGCGGGAATATCAGAGCAGAATATCTTTGTGCAATTAGGAGAGGCAAATATGGCATCCTTAAGATCTTTCCCCACCTTTCTCTTATCTATATCAAATGCAGTTACCACCTCAATATCATATGGCCTATATCCACCTATCTCCCAGTGCATAAGACCAATGGCATCATCAGGATCTTTGTCCCTATAATAGTGAATCCCTTGAATTAATGAACTTGCACAATTCCCAACACCCACAATTCCAATTCTGATCTTATCCATACCACCCTCCTTCAAATTTTATTTAACAACCTAAGGTTAATATTAATAGATTTTACTAACTTTATTATTTAAAAAATTGAATTATGGAAATAAGTTAATGAATTATACGCAAAAAATTATAATCATTTATGAGGATATGTCAATTAAAGTCGGTATATGCATTAAAAGGGGCTGGAATAGGATATCCAGCCCCCAATCATCATTAACCACTCTTAACCTCTATCTTTTTAACTGCCTGCTCTTTTGTCTTGGGAATAACCAGTCTTAATACACCATCTTTGTAAGTTGCCTTTGCATTGTCAGGATCCACATCAGTAGGAAGCTCCAAGGTTCTGGTAAAAGAGCCATATCTCCTCTCTATACGATGATAATTTACATCCTTTTCCTCTTTTTCACTCTTCTTTTCTCCTTTAAGGGTCAGAGTCCTCCCATGAATTGTTATATCAATGTCCTTTGGATCAATCCCCGGGACTTCAGCATGGACAACTATCTCCTTAGGATTCTCTGATAGATCCACAGAGGGTATCCACTCACCTTCACCAAACAGCCTTCTCAGAGGTCTCATCTCAAAGAATTCATCAAAGAGTCTGTCCATCTCTCTTCTGAATCTATCAAGCTCTCTTCTCTCCCTCCAGGGTATCAGTTCCAACATCGCCATCACCTCCTTAAAGATTAATTTCTATTTCTTAAATAAGATCACTTTGTCCATTGTCAAGGGAGCTTAGGGATTTTTTAATAAAGTATAGATTGATCTTCTAAATTTAGGAATTAGCAACTTGACATACACCTAAACAAAATTATTTTTTCTAAAAAAATCCATTAAAAGGAGGGGGAAGGTATGGCACAGGTAAGATCTGAATTAAGGGATCCTTTTAGGGAGTTTGAAGAGCTTAGAAGAGAGATTGATAGGCTATTTGATGACTTAGGTAGAAATTTTTTAGAAGAAGGAGAGGTGGGATTGTATCCCGCCTTAAATATCACTGAAGATAGGGATTGTATCTATGTAGAGGCAGAGCTTCCTGGTGTTCGTCCGGAAGATATTGATCTTTCCATAAATCAGAATACCTTAATAATAGAGGGAGAAAGAAGAGATGGTGTTGAAGGTGATGAACTCAGATTCTTCAGAAAGGAGATAGAGAGGGGGAGATTTAGCAGGGCTGTCTCTCTTCCTGTGGAGGTAGATCCAGAGAGTGCTGATGCCTCATTAAGAGATGGGATATTGTATCTGAAACTTCCCAAATCAGATAAGGCTAAGCCAAAGCAGATACCTGTTAAAAGCTGAGATGAAGTGGAGGTGATAGATATGAAGAAAGTGGAAAGATATAAGAGAAGGGCCTATTATACTACCAAACCCAAGGTTGATATATTTGAAGATGATACCTCAATTACCATACTGGCAGATCTTCCTGGAGTAAAGACAGAGGATCTGTCAGTGGAAGTTAAGGACAATATCCTATCCATAGATGGTAAGGTCAATAGGACTGATAAAAAGAAGAGTTATATATTGATGGAGATTGATACTGAAAGATATGGGAGGGAATTTGTCCTTACACCCATAGTTGATCAGACGGGCATAGAGGCAGAACTTAAAAATGGAGTTCTGCGTATTACTCTTCCAAAGATAAAAGAGGCAACGCCTCATAAGATAAAGGTAGGGGGTTAAAGAGCTTGTGTGGGATTGGTTTTTATCCAATCCCATTTTTGTTATTGATTCCAGCGTCAGATTATGCATTTCTTATATGTTATATGACTGTAGAGCTTTTAAAAGATGTATGTTGTCAGGATAGAAGAATAAATCTCTTTACCTTAGAGCAGGTTCTTATCCTTGCCTTAGAGATCGCAAGGGAGGGAAGGGAGGGGAGAAAGATAGGCACTCTCTTTGTGCTCTCTGACTCCGAGGAGGTATTAAAGAGATCCCGTTGCATAATACTTGATCCTCTGAAAGGACATCCTGACAATCTTAAACGAATTGATGATCCCAATATGAGGGAGACCATAAAAGAATTGGCACAATTGGATGGTGCATTTATCGTATCTGATGATGGAGTAGTAATCTCTGCATGCAGGTATATAAATGCCTTATCTGATGGCATCAATCTCCCATTGGGTTTTGGAAGCAGACACATGGCAGCTGCATCCATCACTAAGGAGACCTCTGCAGTTGCAGTGGTGGTATCAGAAAGCTCTATAGTAAGGATATTTGATGATGGGGAACTGGTCTCAGAGATTATTCCTGAAATCTGGATGATAAGCCGATATAGCCATCACCTGAAAGGAAAATTTACTCATAAAAGCTCTCATAATCTAACTGTTGTTAGCAAAAAATCCTTAAAGGAGGGATAAAGGATGAAGATTGAAGAATTAATAAAAGGCAGAGGGGATAATGAGCAGGTCAATATTGATGGAGTCCAGGTTCATGTCCATGTATTAAAGAGGATGATGCAGGATGGCTATACAGATATCTTACGTTATAAAGAGAATAATACTTTCACCTTATGGGGTAAGAATTGTTCAGCCTGTTTTACCCCAGAGCAGCTCTATGAAAGGGCAAAGGGATAATTATGATACTTGGGATGATGAGAAGGCATGCTAAATCGTGGCTAATTAAGTTTATTATAGGAATAATTACCATAGTATTTATCTTCTATTTTGGCTATTCCTTTCGTTCAAGAGAGGGGCTTAAGATTGCCTATGTAAATGGAGAAGTAATAAGCGGTGGAGAGTTTCAAAAACTCTATATGGAAAGGATTCAGGCGCTTCAGAGAAGATTAGGAAAGCTATGGAATGATCAGATGATTAAGAGGCTGAATCTAAGAGAAAAGATATTAGAGGAGCTTATAGATCAAAAGCTTTTCAGTCAGGAGTCAATGAGATTAGGGCTGGATGTTAATGAGAGTGAGATTCAGCATGCCATCCTAAATTATCCCCTTTTTCAGATAAAGGGGCAGTTCAGTATGGCAAGATATAGACAACTTTTAGAGCAGAATCACATGGATCCCCCAGAGTTTGAAAAAGGGGTGGCTCAGCAGATCCTAAAAGATAAATTATCCCAAATCCTTATATCACTTACCCCAGTTACAGAGGAAGAGCTTAAAGACTATTTTTATATCAAAGATAGAGAAGTAAAGATTGAGATCATGGAGATACCTAAGAGCAGGTTCATAGGGGATATAAGACTGGATCAAGAGGCTATTGAAAGATATTTTAAAGAAAATAGGGAAAGATATAGAATTCCTGAAAAGATTGAAGTTGCCTATTTAGAGTTAGATCCTGATGAATTTAAAAAAGGGGTAAAAATTGCCCAAGAAGAGATAAAGGACTATTATGAAGAGAATATGGATCAGTTTATTGAAGAGAAGAAGGTAAAGGTAAGGCATATACTTTTAAAAGTAAAGGAGGGAGCATCAGAAGAGGAGAAAGATAAGATACGAAAGAAGGCAGAGAGAATATTAAAGCTTGCAGAGAAGGGAGAGGACTTTGCCAGACTTGCAAAGAGATATTCTGAAGGGCCTTCTGCCAAACAGGGAGGAGAGCTGGGATATATCAGCAGGGGTCAGATGGTAAAAGAGTTTGAAGATGCGGTATTTTCCATGAAAAAGGGCGAGATAAGAGGGCCTGTTAAGACACGGTTTGGATACCATATAATAAAGGTAGAAGATATAGAAGAGAAGAGGATTAGGCCTATTGAAGAGGTAAGAGAAGAGATAAGAGAGATACTCAAAGAGAGAAGAGCTCAAGAGCTTGCCTATGAAAAGGCTGTGGAGTTATGGGATCATATGCCCTATGAAGCGAATCTATCGGATTATGCAAAGGAGAGCAACGTAAGATACTCTAAGCTCAATCCATTTTCAAAAGATGAGCCAATATCTAATCCCTGGATTAGCGAAGATATAAAAGATGCACTCTTTTCTCTTAAGGAAAGACATATAAGTGATGTTATTGAGATTGATCGTAAGTTCTATATCTTTCAGGTATTAAAAAAGATACCCTCACGAATTCCAGATCTAAAAGAGGTAATCACAAAGGTTAAAGAAGATTTAAAGGATATGCTTTCCATTGAAAGTGCATTAAAGGTTGCCAAAGATGTGCTTGAGAGACTAAAGGGGGGCAAAAGTTGGGAGAGGATCAAGGATGAATTAAAAATCGAGTCAAAAGAGACAGACTTTTTTAAAAGGGGTGAGCCACCATCTGAAATAGGCTATAGAGAAGACATAATAGATGAGATATTTTCCCTCTCAAGAGATATGCCATATCCTGATAGGCCCTTTAGAGATAAAAATGGGGCATTGATATTTAGACTATTAGATGAGCGGCTTCCAGAGGAAGAACTATTTAAAGAGGAGAGGACAGAGCTTTTTAAGAGCCTCATGTTTTCAAAGTATAACCTGTTTCTATCTGAATGGCTTACTTCAGTAAAGGAAAGAGCAGATATAAGGATAGTTAAGAGGCCATAATTAACTTTTTATTTCTATCATATATCTCTTATCTTTTAATGGAAGATAAAAGATCCCGCCTCTTTCTTCTATCTTAGATGAAATTTGATAATAGGCAGGTCTGGAAAAGCGTGCCTGAAACCTCCCCCTTTTAACCATACAGTATGGGACATTCTCTTTCCCAATAAAGAGGGTTTCAGGAATTAGTTCCTCTGTGCCATCATCATTTAATTTTAGGATATAGGCAGATGGTGACTTATCCCTTTTTTCGATTATATTCACACCCACAACAACAAATGGACAATCTTCCACCTCAATTATACATCTCTGACCATTCATATTTAGTATATATCTTCCATCTTCAAGTCTATCTAAGTATCTGTATAGATCGTTTATAATCTCTTTTTTAATCATCTCAATACCCATGTAGAACCACTTTCCCTCTTTATCAATCCTTATATTACAGGGCCTTATGTCATCTTCTGCCATAGGTCTTTCTCCTCCCCCTCTTCTTTCTATTAAATTTAATGGATATACCCTTTTTCTTTAAAAACTCAATGGCCTCTTTGTGGAGATCTTTAAGGGCGCTTCTCTTTAAAATGGCCTTATACATCTCTATCTTAGCAAGATTGTCGCTTAATCCAAGGCAATGGGAAAGTCTGCCTGCCTGTTGAGGATGGTCTGCAATATATCTTTTAAAGAGCCTTACATCCCTTCTTCTGAGAACCTGATTCAGGTTGCGATAAAAATTCGCATATCCCTGCTCTATCTCGAGCTCATCCACCAATTGGGTCTCCTCTCTATAAACCGTGTCTCATTTTATGTTGAATTACTCTTCTCCGTGGCATAATATACCTTACAGATCATCTTTTGTGAGTGATTTTAGATGAATAATCTTACCTATTCAAGGGATTATTTAGAGGCACTGGATAAAGGTAGACCCCCTAATATTAAGAGGCTATTCCCCAATTCAAAGGCACTCATTGTTAGCGGTAAGGTTATAGACAGGGCAATGATAAAAAAGGGCAGATGTATGACCATAGCTGCTAATGCAAGGAATTATTTTGTTGCAAAGGGAGTGCTACTTGCGGCCCAGAGAGCAAATGCGGCAATAATAGTTGAGATTGCAAAATCAGAAGGGGGACTAAATGGTTACTGTGCAATAAATTATTGGAATTTAGCAAGAATAGTGGATAACTTGTGCAATGAACTCCATATTACTATACCCATTGCAATACATGCTGATCACTATGGCATAAAAAATAGCGCTGATTTAGAGCAGGCAAAAGATATCATCCCTTCCCTGTTTCACTATGGAATAACATCCATAGCCATTGATGCATCCCATCTTCCAGAAGATGAAAACCTGCTTGCCAATATAGAACTCTGTAGGTATATTCCTTCGTGGGCTGGATATGAGACAGAGGTAGGAGAGATAAAGGGAAAGGAGGGGATGACCACGGTTGAAGAGGCTGAATTCCATATAAGAGGATTAAATGCCCATGGAATATTTCCGGACTGGCTTGCTATAAATAACGGAACTGTACATGGAATTGAGCAAGAAGCTTATGGAATAGATCTTCAAAGAACAATTGAGATACATAATGCGATCTCAGACTTTGGTATCTCTGGAGCTCAACACGGGACTTCTGGAAATAGCTTTGAGATGCTTAAAAAGATTGCAAAAGAGACCCTTACTACAAAGGCAAATATCTCTACTGCTCTTCAGATGGTTTCATGGGGTGTCAAAGTAAATGAATATGGAAATGCCATATTGGATAGTGAAGGTAGATTAATTAAAGAAGACTCTAAGGGGATACCTTCTGAACTGTGGGATAAGATGGTTAGATATGCCAATGATAGAGGTTGGGGGGTCTCAGATTATAAGAGGCTGAATCTTCCCTTTGAAAACTATCTGCTCAGTCTCCCTCCTGAGATAAGGGATAGGATAACCGAAGGGGTCTCAGATTTTGTATATAGACTTCTTACAGAGGTCTTTAATGCAAAAGAGAGTGCAGATACAGCAATGGAACTCATCTTAGAGAGGGGATCCCATGATATGGGCTTTAAGACCACAAAAAAAGAGAATCCAGTAGATTGGACAGCGGAAGAGATAAGAAAAAGGGCATCTCAGTTTTCATCTGACCATGGAAAAGCCGGTGACTATGATGACTGAAAGAGAAACTAATAAAAATTACAGAATCTGGATAAGGGATATAAAGGCCGATACCTGGGTCAAGGAGTCCTATCTGGTCAAGAGTAAGAGATCCATGTTAACAAAAAAAGGAGACCCATATCTGAGCATGATTCTCTCTGATAAGACAGGGCAGATTGAGGCCAGGGTATGGGATAGGGTAGAAGAATTATCAGCACAGTTTAAAGAAGGAGATGTGATCCAGATTGAGGGATATGTGACATATTTTAAGGATTCTATGCAACTGAACATAAAGGAGATAAGACTGCAGAAAGGGGAGATTGATCCATCAGTATTTTTAGAGACCACCTCTAAGGACATATCTCAAATGATGAAAGAATTAGGAGATATCTTAGGAGGGATTAAAAATCCATATCTTCAATCCGTTATAGATGAGTTTCTCAAAGACACAGATTTTATGAGCTTTTTTAAAAGAGCACCAGCGGGCAAAAACCTTCATCATCCATATCTTGGTGGCCTGCTTGAGCATACCCTAAATGTTATGAAGATGTGCAACCAGATATCAGAGCTATATCCATTCTTAGACAGAGACCTTTTGTTATGTGGGGCATTTCTGCATGATATTGGAAAGATAAAGGAATATCAATATGATCTGCATTTTGACTATACCCATGAGGGTAGACTATTGGGACACCTGATATTAGGAATTTCTATGTTAGAAGAAAAGATTAAATATATTGATAAGATACCGAAAGATCTCATACTTAAACTGAAACATCTTATCCTTAGCCATCATGGAGAATACGAATTTGGTTCTCCAAAGAGGCCCAAGATACTTGAAGCTGTGGTGCTTCATTTAGTAGATGAAATAGATGCCAAAATAAACGGAATATACAGATTTTTTGAAATAGATAAAAATAATGGACTCTGGACAGGTTTTAGCAGAGTATATGACAGATTCTTTTTAAAGGGTATTATACCAGAAGAAGATGAGTTAAAGAATGATACGGGATTAAGATTGCAGGAAGATCTCTTCAATAGAACATGAAAGGAAATGAAAATAAGATAAACTATCTTAGACTCTCAATTACAGACAGGTGCAATCTGAGGTGTATCTATTGTGTTCCCCAGGAAGGTATAAGATTTGTGCCATATTCAGAGATCTTGACCTATGAAGAGTTACTAAGAGTGGTGCGTCTATCAATCCAGGTAGGGATAAGAAAGGTAAGGCTGACCGGTGGAGAGCCCCTTTTAAGAAGAGGGTTTATAGAATTTCTCTGTAAATTAAGAGAGATTCCTGAACTCGTCGATATATCCCTTACCACTAATGGGGTATTGCTTAAGAGATTTGCAAAGGATATTAAAAGATGCGGTATAGAGAGAATAAATATAAGCTTAGATACCTTAAGACCTGATAGATACAAGAAGATAACAGGCAGAGACCACTTCCGTGATGTCTGGGAAGGGATTGAAGAGGCATTAGAGCAGGGTTTTGATCCAGTAAAGATAAATACCGTAGTTATGAAAGGAATAAATGATGATGAACTGGATGACTTTATCTCCCTTATATTTAAAAGACCTTTTCATATAAGGTTTATAGAATTTATGCCCGTTGGAGAAAACAACAGGTGGAATCCCGAAAGATTCATATCCGGTAAAGAGATCTTTGAAAGGGTAAAGGAATATGGAAAACTTGTGGAGGTGCCCCCAGATCCTTACTCTGGGCCCGCAAGGCGATTTAAGATAAAAGATTCCATAGGAGAGATCGGAATTATCGAAACCATGACAGGACATCAGTGTAAAAACTGTAACAGGCTTCGTCTTACAGCCGAAGGGGGCCTCAGGAGTTGCCTCTTTTCTGACTCTGAGGTGGATCTCAGATACATGCTTAGAAACGGAAAAAGCGATCAAGAGTTGGTAGAGGTGCTAAGAGATACCATTGAAAAAAAGAAAAGAGATATTCAAAAAAGAATCGTATTCCCCAGGAGATGTTCAAGACATATGTCAAGTATTGGAGGATAGAGATTCAATAGGAACCTTTTTGAAATTGGGAGGGATAGATATCTTAAAGATATCAGCAGGAAGAGTGACATTAAATCTGATTCTCTTTAGATGAATCAATGTCTTTCCTTTCCCTCTTGTAGGTATCAAAGCGATATCTTTTGCATAAAGAATTCCTTCTTTAAGTCTTTCAATTGATAGGAATCTCATCTTGAGGGTCTTTGGTGGAAAGTCACACTCCATTCCCATATCTAACAATATTAATTTTCTCTCTATATTTCCATTATCATTTAGAATATATATCAATCCATCTCTATGTATGGTGCTATCTTGATGCCACAAGGTAGGGTAGGCCCGGAGCAGATACCATATAATCGTTTTATCAATCGTAAAGGGAAATAGTGCTGAGATATCCTCAGCCTTACCCCTATAGTAGGAATCTTGGGTAAAGGAGATTAGATGGAGTCTGTTACCTTCTATAAGAATATGGTAAAGGGGCATTCCAGAAATGGTATTTATCTCCATCTTTAATCGGAATGGCTCTTTTAAGAGCACATAAAATACATTAAACCTGCCTTCATATGGCCAACTATATATCTCACATGTAAAGGAGCCATATATGGAGTAGACACATTCCCCTTGTTTCCTTAAAAGATTAATAGTATCTCTGAGTTCAATCTCTGAAAACCTATAGCCTGGCCTAATTGCACATCCAAACAGGTAAAAAAAAAGATTATAATAATTAAGATACGTCTTTCTCTATCTAATATGGTCATTTAATAAATTCCTTTACTCTCCTAATCTTATCCCTTATCCTGTCTTTGTCAGGATGATTCAGTTCAATAGCCCTTAGATACAGCTCCAGGGCCTTCTTATATCTCCTCTTTTTTATAAATACATCGCCTAAGTGCTCAATTATGGTAGGATCGTCTGGGGTAAGAGATAGGGCCTTTTTAATCAGCTCCAATGCCCTATCATATTGTCCTTTCTTGAAAAAGATCCAACCTAAGCTATCAACTATATATCCACTGTTCGGCTTTATCTTTAAGGCCTTTTCTATAAGTTTAAGGGCTTCATCAAGCCTTATTCCCATCTCTGCATAGGTATAACCTATATAGTTTAGTGCATCTGCATGGTCTGGGTCAATAGAGAGGATCTTTTGCATAATCCTTATAGACTCTTCTCTTTTCCCCATCTTATCATATACTATGCCTATCCTGTAGATAAGCTCTACATCTTGACTGTTATTTCTTAAAAGACCATTTAGTATCTCAAGAGACTTTTTATAATCTCTTTTTTCCTCATAGATTTCAGCAAGCATTATATCAAAGTCTCTGCTCTTTTTATATTTTCTTGCATTTTTAATAATCTCTATTGCCTCATCGAATCTTTTAAGTCTTGATAGCACATAGACCATATGGACCCGGGAATCTTCATATAAGGGAGAATTCACACCTATCTTTTTAAAATTATTAAGTGCCTTATTATATTCATCCTTTTCTTCATATGCCAAACCAAGATAATATAGTGCCTTATTATACTTAGGCCATCTATTGAGAATGGCCTTTAGTATCTCTATGCCCCTATCAATCCTGCCATATCTGATATATAGGAGCGCAAGCTCAGAGCCCCTTTTGTCTCCATCCTTTATCCTATTTTCCATCTCTCTTAGATGCCTTTGGGCATCCTGCCTTTTATTTATGCTCATATAGAGATTTACTAACCTCTTTCGCACCTCTATATTAGACGGAAATTTCTTTATAAATCTCTCATACACATCAATTGCCTTCTTATACATTCCCCTTACCTGATAGAGAGTCCCCAGATCAAAAAGAGCAGGAGCCATATCCTCCTTCAATTCAATGGCCCTTTTATAGCACTCTTCAGCCTCTTTATATTTACTCATATGGAAATGTATCCTTCCCAAGTAGTAATGAGTAATGGGAAGTTGGGGGGCTATATCTAAAAGATTCTCGGCATGGTTAAGTGCATTTTTAAATTCTCTTCTCCTTAGGTAATAATTACAGAGCAGTATCCTTAAGTTTCTGTTCTGAGGATCCAGCTTTATAGCCTTTTCATAGATTTCGAATGCCCTTTTCTCCTGGCCTTTCCTCCTCAGTATCTCTGCCAATACCAATAGGGAATCCAGATTTTGGGAATCTAACTCCATAGATCTCTTAGCGTAGAGCTCGGCCTCATCCAGCCTTCCCATCTCCTTTAAAAGCAGTGCCATCTTCAAATTTAGATAAGCAGAGTCAGGATCAGATCGTAAGGCATCATCAAGATCCTGTTCTGCCCTTTTATATTCCCCTTTATTGATATAGAATGAAGACATAAGAAATTTTGCATATGCTGTCTGCTTTGGATCTTTCTCAGGCTCAGCAGTAGCATTTCCTTTTTGAATCTCCTCATTACTTTTAGAAAGATCTTCTTTTACCACTGGATAGGTGGCTGCACACGAAAGAAATACAATATAGAGAAGACATAGAATAGAAGTTTTTACATTCATCATTTTAAAAAGTCTGAATATCTCTTTTCAAAATCTGGAATCTCTTTCTTTAGAAACTCTTTTATCTTGCCTATAATCTTTTCCTGAATCTGCCTAACTCTTTCTCTGGATATATTGTATTTATCGCCCAATTGCTGAAGGGTCAGGGGCTTTTCTGCCATAATCCTATTTTCAAATATATCCAGCTCCTTTCCTTTTAAATGGGCCTTAAATTTTTTAAGCTTCTTTAAAAGCAGTTCTCTGTCCTCTTTTTGACTGATAAGCTCATCTGGTAGGGGCCCTTTATCAGGCAATAGCGATCCTAACATCTCTCTTCCATTATCTCCAATAGGTGAGTCTAAGGAAATCTCTCCTCTGCCCATCCTCTGGCTCATCTCCTCCACATCCTTTTCTTTAACCTCCAATTTTTCTGCCAAGAGCTTGGGTTCAGGGATAAAGCCTTGAGCCATCAGCTTTTCCCTTTCCTTTGCGAGGTTAAAGAAGAGTTTTCTCTGGGTCTGAGTGGTTCCAATTTTAACAAGTTTCCAATTTTCCATAATAAATTTAAGAACATATGCCTTTATCCAAAAGGATGCATAATAAGAAAATTTTATTCCCCTATATGGATCAAATTTCTTCACTGCCTGAATAAGACCAACATTACCCTCTTGGATAAGGTCCATAAGGCTTCTATTCCAGTATCTGTAAAAATCCATTGCTATCTTAACAACTAATCTCAAATTCGCAGTAATTAATCTATATGCAGCCATCTTATCATTATGCTCTCTGACTCTCCTTGCAAGTTCAATCTCCTCTTCCCTGCTTAAGAGTTTAAACTTTTTGATCTCCAATAGATATAGCTGAAGAGGATCATAAGGGACAACACCCTTTTCCCCTATCTCTGCAATCGGAAGAAGATCTAACTTCTCTTCCGATGGGAGAGGTTCAGTGATTTCTACATCTTCTCTTAATAGTGTAGAATCTTTCATTATGTATCTCTCTTAATCTTTACCTTCACAAATCTCTTTTTTCCCGCCTTCAAAAGTATATAATCATCTTTAAGATAACCTAAATCTATAATCTGATCAAAACTTTCAATACCTTTATTATTTATATATCCTCCCCCTTGACCTATTAGCCTTCTTGCCTCACTTCTGCTACTGCATAGTCCAGCTCTGTGGAATAGGATATAGGCAGGGATGCCATCTTCTATCTCTCTATAGGGAAATAATATTGTGGGAATGGTATCAGGAGCCTCTTTTAGAGGTGATTTAGAAAACAGAATCTTAGAGGCCTCTCTTGCCTTCTTAGCCTCTTCCTCTCCATGACATATCTTTGTAGCCTCATATGCCAATATCTCCTTTGCCTCTCTAATAGCCTCATCTTTTAAGGCACCAAGCCTCCTTACCTCATCCATAGGCAGAAAGGTAAATAATGCCAAAAATCTTTCCACATCTCTGTCATCCTGATTTATCCAGTATTGATAATATTCATATGGAGAGGTCAATTCTGGCTCTAACCATACGGCCCCTTTATGTGTCTTTCCCATCTTCATGCCACTTGAAGTAGTAATTAGGGGAAATGTAAGTCCATATATGGTCTCACCTTCAAGTCTCCTTGTAAGCTCAATGCCAGCAACTATATTCCCCCATTGATCATTTCCCCCCATCTGAAGCCTGCAATTGTAATGTTTGAAGAGGTACCAAAAATCATATGCCTGAAGTAGCATATAATTGAATTCAATAAAACTAAGTCCTGCCTTTAGCCTTATCTTATAGCTTTCAGCGGAAAGCATTCTGTTTACACTGAAATGTCTTCCAATCTCCCTTAAAAAATCAATGTATTTCAGCTCAACCAGCCAATCTGCATTATTGACCATAATGGCCCTTCCTTCTGAAAAGTCCAAAAATTTTGAAAATTGCACCTTGAGCCTCTCTGCATTTTCTTCAATCTCCTCTCTGCTCATTATGGGTCGTGCCTCTGTCTTTCCACTGGGATCTCCTACAAGGGCTGTTCCACCTCCCATAACCACAATAGGCCTATGTCCCTGCCTCTGCATATGAGAGAGGGCCATTATGGGTATGAGGTTTCCTACATGAAGACTCTTTGCAGTAGGGTCAAATCCTATATAGCATGTTATGGTTCCCTCAGCTAATCTCTTAAGCCCTTCTCTATCAGTTATCTGTTCAATAAAGCCTCTCTCTTCAAAGATATCGATTATATCTTGCACACCTCCCTCCCCATCTATCTGTTTTTTACCTCTTTAAGATCATTGGGAATAGAGATCCTCTTTACCTCACCCTTCTTACCAAGCTTAAGGATCCTATCCCCATCATATTCAAGCTCAACTCCACCTGCATTTCCAAGTATCAGATCTATCCTATCGTTAAAGCCCCATCTTATAGAGTCTCCCGACTCAAGCATATATTCTTTATTTTTTAAACCATCAATAGAGATGCTGAGCCAGCATCTATCCTTTGCTTTACATATGAGAGTGTGTTTAAATGTGGACTCTGGGCTTGCCTTTATCTGTCTTTCTTTTTCAACCTTTTGGATATGGCCCACTTTTGAATCTTTCACTTCTCTGGTAGGAGCAGTTCTTTTTAGGGCTCCTCTGTCCTGTAAAGGTATGGTAATAGAAGGTGTAATGGGACTATAGGTATTTTTCACCTTTTTAATTGTAATTATAGAGATCAAAGATATAAAGATTACTACAATTGAACCATAGATGAAGAATCTTTTAGAGATGCCTTCCTTTCTTGGCATTAAGATCTCAGGTGCCTCTGCCTCAACTTTGGGGATATCCTTAAATTTCTGAAAGATCTTTTCCTTTTCAAGGCCCAATGCCTGAATATATGATCTAATAAATCCCCTTATAAAGACAGGAGCGGGCATCCTATCCCATTCTTCCTTTTCTATCGCCTTAATTATCTCTGGCCTAAGTCTTGTAATGGAGGCCAATTTTTCTATACTATAGCCCCTGTTTTCCCGCTCACTTCTTAGATATCTTCCTAAGCTCTGCCTTTCACCATGCCCGGAGTCTTTGATCTGTTTCATGGCCCTTTTAAAATATCACTCTTATATAGGATCTCTTCTTTACCTCTTCAATCCATCTATTATACCTTCGCTTTACTTCATCCCTATAGAGGATATCCATTATCTTATCCCTTACATCTGATAATCCCTTTATCTGACCACCTGTCCTGTTTAGCACCTTAATAATCCTAATACCCTGCTTCGCTACAATAGGTTCAGTAATCTCTCCTTTAGGAAGACCTTCGATTGCCTTTTTAAGCACAGGGTCAAGATGAGAGACCTTGAAGCTGCCAATTTTTCCGCCTTCCTCTGCACCCGGCCCCATTGAATATCTCTTTGCCATTTTACTGAAATCTTTTCCTTCTTTTATCTCCCTATAGATGAACCAGGCCTTTTCCTTAAGATCTTTTAACTCTCCTTCCCCTTTTGATTTAGGGAATAAAAAGATACATGCAAGCTCCACCTCTTCCTCCTCCATAAATTCATCTCTATGTGCTCTATAATACTTTTCTATCTGACTGTCTTTAATAATGATCTTTGATTTTACCTCCCTATTTATAAGCTTTACCTTTTTGAGATCCTCTCCAATCCTCTGCCTATATTTACCGTAACTTATCCTCTCCTCTTTTAGCCTTTGAAGGAGATCTTCCTGAGTCCATCCATTTATCTGTTTGATCCTTTCAATGGCATCATCTATCTCTGAATCGCTTACCACTATTGCCAGCTCTTGTATCTTCTGTTCGGTCAGCCTCTCATTTATCATCTCCTCTAAGAGCATCTTTCTGGCATTAATATAGGCCTTTTTATCCATGTCTTTAAGTTTTGTAGGAAAATATCCACTAACCTGTCTTAACCTGTCTTCTAATTCATATAGGGTTATTATATCATCATTTACAAAGGCAACAATCCTGTTGATCACTTCTGAATATGCTAAGGATAGAGGAAGGATCAGAAAAAATAGAAATATAAGTAGCGCAGTTCTTTTCATATACTCTCCTTATTATTTTGAAAGCTTTGCATAACCCCTTTTTACACTGGGGGTTACACCCCCTTCCAGGTCGGATGACCCTCCACGTCGGAGACCAGACCCCTGTCATTGCGAGCGAAGCGAAGCAATCTCATACCTTTTATAGATTGCTTCGGGTCTTTTAAGACCCTCGCAATGACAGATTCCATTTACAGCTTTATTCTGAGAGCTTTGAAAAATTCAAAGCTCTCATTTTTTATCTATCTATAATTTAACATCATAGAATCCCATTTAAAAGTGGTTTCTAAGTTATCTCTATATTAAGGAAAGTAATTGATCAATGAGTTCCTTTCCATATCCAAGGGTCTCTTTAATATCCCTGCTGTCTTTATATATGAATAATGTATCATCCCCTAAAAATCTCATATTAAGTCCCATTAACTTAAAAGACTCTATAAGCCTTTTAGGTGATAATATGGTATCTTTGGAAAATCTTAGCATGACCCCTTTAAGATCCATATTCATCTTAAGCACCCTTAATCTCTTAAGCCCTACTCTAAGATATATGATATCAAAGAGATTCAGAGCCTCTATGGGAGATCTTCCAAATCTATCTATTATCTCTTCTTTAAGTCTATTTAACTCTTCATGATCCTCCACTGAGGATAGTCTTCTATACAATGACAGTCTGAGATCCATATCAGGAACATATTCAGATGGCAGATATGCCTGAATCTTAATGGATATTTCAGGGTCTATGTCTTCAATCCACTCCCTCCCTTTAAGTTCAGCAATGGCCTTTCTTATATATTTAAGGTAAAGCTCATATCCTACAGAATATATATGTCCAGACTGATTAAAACCCAAAATGTTACCTCCACCCCTAATTTTAAGGTCATGTAAGGCAAGATTGATACCAGATCCAAGCCTGGAAAATTCCATAAGTGCTCTAAGCCTCTTTTCTGCCTCTCTTGTAAGGGCTGCACCATCCCTTATAACCAGATATGCATAGGCAGTCTTATCCGATCTTCCAACTCTGCCTCTTAACTGATATATCTGTGAAAGACCCAATCTCTCTGCTTCATCAATAATTATTGTGTTTACAGAGGGGATATCTAATCCCGACTCAATAATGGTTGTGCAGATAAGCACATCTATCTCATTTCTTATAAATTGAATCATTGTCTCTTCCAGCTCCTTCTCTTTCATCTGGCCATGAGCTATAGCCACATTGGCATCTGGAACTAACTCCTTTACCATATCCCCTATCTCATGAATATCCCTTATGTTGTTATGGACAAAAAAGACCTGCCCAGCTCTTTCCAACTCCATCTCAATGGCATATCTTATCTTCTCCTCATCAAATGGTATTATATGAGTCTGAATAGCATAACGGTTTTCAGGGGGGCTCATAATAAGACTCATGTCCCTGATGCCTATCAGGGACATCTGCAGGGTTCTGGGAATGGGGGTTGCAGAAAGAGAGAGCACATCCACCCTTGTTCGGTATCTTTTGATCTTTTCTTTCTGTTTAACCCCAAATCTATGTTCTTCATCTATAATTAAAAGGCCTAAATCGGCAAATTCCACATCCTTCTGCAAGAGCCTGTGTGTTCCGATTATTATATCGATCTTTTTGGATCTGAGCTCAGCCACAATCCTCTTTTGCTCAACCCTGCTTCTAAATCTACTCAATACCTCTACCCGAATCCTGTAAGGCTCCATCCTCTCCTTAAATGTTCTCCAGTGCTGCTCTGCAAGCACAGTGGTTGGAACCAATACCGCAACCTGTTTCCCATCCATAACCGCCTTAAAGGATGCCCTTAGTGCCACCTCTGTCTTTCCAAACCCCACATCTCCACAGATAAGCCTATCCATTGGTCTCTCTGATTGCATATCTTTTAATACATCTTCTATGGCCTTTATCTGGTCAGGGGTCTCTTCATAGGGAAAGGTGGCTTCAAATTCCCTAAGCCTGTTATCAGGAGGACTAAAGGCAAAGCCATTTTGCATCTCTCTTAAGGCATATAGCTCCACGAGTTGTCGTGCAATCTTTTTAACTGATCTCTTAACCCTCTCCTTAGAATTTGACCATGCCCTTCCTCCTAATTGATCCAGACTGGGTTCCCTCTCATCAGGCCCTATATATTTCTGAAGCACACTTATCCTATCTGAAGGGATATAGAGCCTATCATCATTTGCATATTCAATGAGCACATAATCATTTACTATGCCATCTACCTCTATTGTGTAAAGACCTTTATATCTTCCAATTCCATGTTCTTGATGTACAACAAAATCGCCCTCTCTTAGCTCAGAAGAGGTATCAAATCTCTCTCTTAGCCTTTCTCTAAAAATAGATCCTCTTTTAAAGATTCTTCTCTTTCCGTATATGCTATCTTCATCTATCAAAAAGAGCTCTATTTGGGGAAGATATAGACTACCTGATACATCCCCTCTACACAGATACAATCCTCTTTTAAAAGGTATATCACCCCAGCATTCCTTTATATCCCATACCCTAACACCATAGTTTTCAAATATCTCTCTTGTCCTCTCTATCTGTGAATCAGAACTACATACCACCACTACCCTGCTTCCAGCCTCTATCCAATATCTTATCTGTCCTATTAGTGGCGCAAGGGAAAGCCTCTTTTTACTTTCTAACTCTAAAATCAATCTGTCATAGGAATAATCTTCAAGAAATAGCTCTAAGACCTCATCCTCATCTCCTCTCTTCTCAAAGGGTAGTTCAACAAACTGAATCTTTTTAAACTTTCCGATCTCTTCCCTAAGATAGGCCATATCAAGTATTATTCCTTCTGTATCTGGAAAATATTGCTCCCTCTTTTCAGCCTCAAGAGCATATCTTTCTATCTCTGATTCCGCCTTCTCTATCATCCGAATGGCCTTTTCTTCAATATTTTCTCCATCTAAAAGGATAATAAGAGACTCTTCTGGCAGATAGTCAAATAGTGTATTTAATTCCCTGTAAAAATGATTTATCCATGCCTCTTGGCCAGGAAAACCAGGAACTTGTGTTACCGTTTCAGGAAGCCTTCCCCTTTCCCTTGCTCTCTGTATGTTCTCTTTTCTCCATATAACTTCACTAAAAGGGATTAATATTATCTCATCTAAGCTTCTGACCGACCTCTGGTTAAACGGATTGAATTGTCTAATGGATTCTATCCTCTCACCCCAAAATTCAATCCTTATGGGAAGTGAATACAGTGGAGGGAATATATCCAATACATATCCTCTTAAGGCATAGTCACCCCTTTCCTCAACCATAGAAACAGGCCTGTATCCCAGAGTAAAGAGTCTTTCCCTTAGAGAGTCCAGATCCAGTTCCTCTTGCGGTTCAAGTATATCCACTGATTTCAAAAATTCATCCTTTGGAAGGATCTTAAAGATTAATGCCTCTAAGGAGGTAATAATTACTGAATTACCCCCTGAACTGAGCATAAAGAGGGATTCCAACCGCTCTTTGACTATGTCTCTTCTGGGACTCAGTCCTCTAAAAGGAGATATATCATATTGGGGGAATCTAAATACCCTCCTTTCAGGGTATTGGATACCCTCTTTTTGTTCTGAAAGAAAGAAGGTGCAGTCAAGATAGACACTTTTACATTTCTTTTCATCAGGACATATTATTACACTTACCCTTTCTCTTTCCTTTAGGATATGGGATATGAGATAGTTCCTAAGGCATCCATCTACTCCACATGCCTTTATATTCCTTTTTCTTGATAAGACCCTATCTATATCTCTTATAAGCTCAAAATATCTGCTAAGATTATCCTGTTTCATCTGGGTCTCCGCAACATTTTAGCTTGATAATATACACCTAATTATAATAAATTACATCTACAAGGAGGAAGCTATGGCAATAAAAGTTATAATAAGACGAAAGATTTCAAAAGACAAGGAGGGAGATATACTACCCCTTCTCAATCAGCTCAGATCCAGAGCAATGATGCAGAAGGGGTATATCTCAGGGGAGACCTGGAGAAATATAGAAGACCCCGAAGAATACTTGGTAATCAGTTCCTGGAAGAGTTATGAAGACTGGAAGGCCTGGAAGGAGGATCCTGATAGAGCGGAGATACACGAAAAGATCGATAAGCTCCTAAATAGAGAGACCCAATACAGTGTCTATCTATATGGATAAAAAACTTAGGATAATCTTTTTTGCCGGAAAAGGCGGGGTAGGAAAGACAACAGTATCTTCTGCAACCGGCATAAAGAGTGCCTCCTTAGGATACAGGACAATCATAATCTCCTTAGATATCGCTCACAGCCTCTCTGATATATTTGACCTTGAAAAGGGCCTCTTGGATCAGAACAGAGGAAAGCCCTTTCAGGTTGAAGAGAATCTCTGGATTCAGGAGATAAACATATCTGAGGAGATAGAGAGAAACTGGGGAAAGCTCCATAGATATCTTACACAGCTTCTAAATACCACTGGCTTAGATGAGGTGCTGGCAGAGGAGCTTGCCATTCTCCCTGGAATGGAAGAGGTAAGTCTTCTGCTATATATTAATAAGTATGTAAAGGAATCCCTATTTGATGTAATTATTCTTGACTGTGCACCAACTGGGGAATCCATCCGTTTCATAAGTATTCCTACTACCTTAGAGTGGTATATGAAAAAGATATTTAAGATGGAAAGGGCAATTGCAAGATATGCTGGGGGAGTGCTAAAGAGGCTGTATGATGTTCCCATACCGGATCAGGAATATTTTGACTCTATTGAGAGACTATTTAACAGGCTTAAAGGAATAAATGAGATCCTGCTAAATCGCACCATCACCTCAGTAAGACTTATAACCAATCCTGAAAAGGTGGTTATAAAAGAGACACAGAGGGCATTAATGTATTTTTATCTATATCATATGAACATAGATTGTATCATAATTAATAAGATTATACCTGATATATCCCTGTCTAATACTGAATTCTTTAAGGATTGGCTTAGGGTCCAGGATGGCTATATAAAGAGGGTTCAGGAATTTTTCAACCCTATTCCCATACTCTATCTGGATCTCATGCAGTCCGAGGCATTGGGCTATGAAAGGCTAAGGGAGCTGGCCGATAGGTTATATGGTGATAGAGACCCATTAGAGCACTTCTATAGAGGAGATCCATATAGTCTTAAAAAAGAGGATCATTGTTATATTCTAAGGCTTACCCTTCCATTTGCAGAGAAGGAAGATATAGAGTTAAACCGTATAGAAGATGAATTAGTAATTAGGATAGGTGCATTTAAAAGGCATATCCCCTTACCACGCCAGGTGTTTTCAGCAAAGGATATCACTGCAAAATGGAGGGAGGATCATTTAGAGATCAGATTCTTAGAGGGCTGATCAAAGAATTGTTTAACTATCAATTTTAATAATATCTGCCATTTCTCTTTAAAAATAGTCCCTCTTCAAGCTAAAATTCATGATAATAAAAATATTCCATTGATTAAAAGAAGGATAATATAAGAGAATATAAAAAGCCCAAATCCTTATAAAGGAGGTGTGATAGGTTATGAAAAATGAGCAGGTATCCTGTCCACTTACTAAGATAATGAATATCGTAAATCAGGCCTTTGGCTCAGGGTCAGAATTTAGAAGACATCTTAGACAGTCAAAGATAGAGTTTCTTAAGGCATTTAGATCCTTAATTGATCTCAGAATCACACAGCTTGAATCCGTTGACAAAAAGAATATAGATGCCCAGAAGATTGAAGTAAGATAATAACCATGGAAATCCGCGCAATTAAAGGGTTTAGGGACATCTTACCAGAAGAAACAGGACTTTGGCAGTGGGTTGAATCAAAGGCAAGGGAAATCTTTCACCTGCATGGCTTTAGGGAGATCAGAACCCCAATTTTAGAATATACGGAACTCTTCAGGAGAAGTATCGGAAAAGAGACTGACATTGTAAGTAAAGAGATGTACTCCTTTCAGGATTCAAAGGGAAGATCCATCTCACTTAGACCTGAAGCCACCGCATCCATTGTCAGGGCATATATTCAAAATAGGCTCTATAATAGATCCCAGATTCTAAAGCTCTATACCATCGGCCCCATGTTTAGACACGAAAGGCCACAGAAGGGTAGATTCAGACAGTTTCATCAACTGAATGTGGAAATATTAGGTGATCCTGGTCCTATATCTGATATGGAAATCATAGTGGTATCCATGAAGCTCATGGAGATATTTCAAATAAAAGATATTACCTTATATATCAATTCCATTGGATGTGGCAACTGTAGAGGCCTCTTTAAGAGAGAACTTATCGGATATTTAAAGACAGTTAAAGACACCCTATGTATAGACTGTAAAAGAAGGGCAGACAGTAACCCACTGAGGGTATTTGATTGTAAGAATCCTGCTTGCAAAAACGCAATGGATAAGGCTCCTAAGATCCTTCATTTTCTGTGTCCTGAATGTAAGGCTCATCTACAGAATCTCTTAGATATGTTAAGAGAAAATGGGGTGGAATATAAGCTAAATCCCAGACTTGTAAGAGGTCTTGACTATTATACAAGGACTGCCTTTGAGATTCAGAGTTCCTCTTTAGGTGCCCAAAATGCGGTTGTGGGGGGTGGCAGATATGACGGACTTATCAAGACACTGGGTGGGCCTGAAATACCTGCCATAGGTTTTGCAATTGGAATGGAAAGGCTTATATCGCTTATCAGTGATGATCTAAAGCCTGCTCTAACCCTTCCAGATATCTTTATCGCCTGTCTGGGTGATAGGGCAAAAAGGATAGGGACAAGATGGATGATGCTTCTAAGGGATAATGGTATAAGGGCAGAGATGAGCTATAGTCCTAAGAACTTAAAGGCTCAACTCAGGATGGCAGATAAGATGGGAGCAAAGGCAGCTGTTATTGTAGGAGAGGATGAGCTTGAAAAGGGTAAGGTGATATTTCGGGATATGAAGGAGGGGAATCAGCAGGAGATCTATATGGATAATCTCATAGATAACCTAAAAGAGATCTTATCTGGGAGAGGTAATAATGGATCTGATTGAAGGGATGAAAGGGTGGAAGAGGACCCATGATTGTGGCAGCCTCTGTAGAGAGCATGAAGGTATGGATGTGGTTTTAATGGGATGGGTGGAAAGAAGGAGGGATCTTGGAAAGCTCATATTTGTAGATCTAAGAGATAGGGAAGGAATAACTCAGGTGGTCTTTGACCCTACTGTTTCTGAAGATGCCCATAAAAAGGCCCGTAGTCTCAGAGATGAATGGGTCATAGCTATAAGGGGGAAAGTGGCTCTGAGATTAAAGGGGCAGGAAAACCCCAATCTTCCAACTGGTCAGATAGAGGTTAAGGCAGAGCAGTTAAGGATACTTAATAGCTCTGATATTCCACCCTTTCAGATCCATGGAAAGATTGATGCATCTGAGACTCTTAGGCTCAGATATCGTTATCTGGAGCTTAGAAGAAGGCAGGTATTTGAAAAGATAAGGATGAGACACAGGATTGCATTAACAGTCAGGAATTTCCTTTCAGAAAAAGGCTTTATAGAGGTAGAGACCCCTTTTTTGACAAAGAGTACCCCTGAAGGCGCAAGGGACTATCTTGTTCCAAGCCGAGTAAGTAAAGGAAAATTTTATGCTCTTCCCCAATCTCCACAGCTTTTCAAACAGCTACTTATGATCGGAGGATGTGATAGATATTTTCAGATTGTAAGGTGCTTCAGGGATGAAGATCTCAGAGCAGATCGTCAGCCAGAATTTACTCAGATTGATATGGAGATGTCCTTTGTGGAGGAATCGGATATAATGGAGGTGGTAGAAGAGATGATCCATCATCTTTTTAGGGAGGTGCTGGATATTGAGATATCCATTCCCTTTCCAAAAATTAGCTATATGGATGCTATGGAGAGATTTGGAACTGATAAACCAGATACCAGATTTGGAATAGAGATTAAAGATATTTCCTCTATCTTTAAAGAGAGTGAATTTCGGATATTTAAGAATACCATAGATTCAAACGGCAGGATAAAGGCGATAAAGGTTGAAGATGGAGGTAATAGGTTTTCACGAAAGGATATTGAGATGTTGGAGTCCGAAGTCAAAGAGAATGGAGCAAAAGGTCTATTTTGGATAAAGATCCAGGAAGATAGGTGGAGCTCCCCTATTACCAAGTATATTAATGAGAGAGAAAAAGAGGAATTAGGAAAAGAGATGGATCTCCACTTAGGTGATCTCATCTTCATAGTTGCAGATAAAAAGGAGGTCTCAGAGGCAGCCCTTGGTAATCTGAGATTGAAGGTTGGAGAAAAGATGGAATTATTAAATAAAAACAGATTCAGTTTTTTGTGGATCACTCACTTTCCTCTTTTTCAGTATAATTTGGAAGAGAAACGAATAGATTCCATGCACCATCCCTTTACTTCCCCTAAAGATGAGGATATGCATCTCTTAGATAAAGATCCCCTAAGGGTGGGAGCAAAGGCATATGACCTTATCTTAAATGGCCATGAGATAGGCGGTGGAAGTATAAGGATTCACAGGATGGATTTACAACAGAAGATATTTCGAATCTTAGGAATAGATCAAAGTGAGGCGGAGTTAAAATTTGGGTTTTTCCTTGAGGCATTAAGATATGGGGCTCCTCCTCACGGTGGTATTGCACTTGGATTTGATAGGCTTGTTGCCATAATCACGGGGGCAGATTCCATCAGGGAGGTAATTCCGTTTCCAAAGACTCAGACAGCCACCTGCCCTGTAACAGGTGCACCCGCTGAGATTGAGGATGCTCAACTCCATGATCTCCATATCCAAGTAATTAAATAGATTCTACTCTATTCCTTGAGAGCTTTGAATTTTTCAAAGCTCTCAGAAAGAAGCTGTAAATGGAATCTGTCATTGCGAGGGTCTTAAAAGACCCGAAGCAATCTATAAAAGGTATGAGATTGCTTCGCTTCGCTCGCAATGACAGGGGTCGCAGTGTAAAAAGGGGTTATGCAGAGCTCTCTCCTTATCTGACATTCCTATATCTTGATGTCCAGAATCTGCTTACAGAGGGGTCAAAT
>CAYTXJ010000014.1:0-26149 GCA_964440775.1 uncultured Desulfobacteraceae bacterium
CTCGCAATGACTCCTTCCCAGTCATTGCGAGCGAAGCAATCCCATTAGATAATAAGAATAAAAGTAGTATTTTTATTTAAAGGCTGTATAGCTCTTCTCCCAAGATCCTGATCCAGTTATCTTCCATTAGCTTGAGTGCCTCATCTCTTTTGGAGATGCCTAAGATAAGGACCGTGATATCACCTGTTCCGATACAGGGGTATATATAGTCCACATTTATTTTTGCAAGCTTTAAGGGTTTTAGAATCGCATTTAGCCCCCCTGGATGATGAGGAGCCTCACATGCAATCACATCATTTACCGAGATCTTATATCCTCCTGCCTTTAAGACATTTATGGCCTTTTCTGGGTCATTGGATACAAACCTGAGCTTTCCAATATCTTCCTCTGTTGTCACATAAAAGGCAATGATATTTACACCATTTTGTCCTAAGATTTCACTCACCTTAGATAGCTCTCCTGGCTGATTCTTGAGTTCAAGCTCAATCTCCTTTACAGTTTTCATCTTGCATCTCCTTTTAATACAAATTGGGAACCCTTCTCCAATGCCCTCTCATTTAGCTTCATCATCTTGGAGGTGGCCTTCTCCTTAAATACCTCCTGAAGGGCTCTATCTATGGAATCTATACTGGTAAGCCCTGTCTTTTGCACAAATGCACCAAGCATAATGATATTTAAGACCCTCTCATTTCCAAGCTCTTCAGCAAGCTCATTTGCAGGAACTTTTACAACCTCTATATCATCTCTGGCAGGCGTGGTATCAATCATAGAGGAATTCAATATCATAAGCCCTGATTCTCTGATCACCCCTTCATATTTTAACATGGATGGCTTGTTTAAGACCACACCATAGTCTGGAAAGGATGCTACAGGAGATGCAATCTCCTCATCCCCAACAGACACTGTGCAGTTAGCTGTCCCCCCTCTTACCTCTGCACCATAAGAAGGAAGATAGGTAACATATTTACCATCCCTCATACAGGCAACGGCAAGTATATATCCCATAAGCAGAACACCCTGTCCTCCAAATCCTGCAAACACTGTCTTTTTAATCATTCCCCTCTCCCTACCTTATACCCTTTGCTTCGTCCTTTATTACCTTTAAGGGATATGCCTTAGTAACAGTTTCATCTATGTATCTACAGGCATCTATTGGCTTCATCTTCCAGTTAGTGGGGCATTGGCTTACTATCTCCACCAAAGAAAAACCCAGATCCTTCATCTGCACCTTGAATGCCTTCTTCAGCGCCTTCTTTGCCCGGATGATATTTTTAGGGCTATTTACCGCACACCTTTCAATATAGACACTTCCTCTTGTTATGGCCAGCATCTCACTCAGATCTAAGGGGAAACCGTCTCTGAGTTCCTGCCTTCCCTGAGGAGTGGTGGTTGATAGCTGTCCAAGTATGGTGGTAGGAGCCATCTGCCCCCCTGTCATACCATAGACACCATTGTTTACAAATACAACCGTGATCCTCTCCCCCCTGTTTGCAGCATGCACTGCCTCAGCAGTTCCGATGGCAGCGATATCACCATCTCCCTGATAGGTAAATACCACCCTGTCAGGCAACATCCTCTTAATGCCTGTAGCCACTGCAATAGCCCTTCCATGGGGTGCCTCTGCCATATCCACATCAAAATAGTTATATGCAAGCACTGCACAGCCTGCAGGAGGAACCCCTATGGTCTTACCCCTGATTCCCAGCTCATCAATTACCTCTGCAATAAGCCTGTGGATTATGCTATGACCACATCCAGGGCAATAGTGATACACCGCATCCTTTAATGACCTTGGCCTTTCAAATACCTTCTTCATTTATCCCCCAAGTTTCTACCTAATATCCATTTTGCTATCTTCTCTTTAATCCTCTGTAATCTAAGAGGAGATATCTCTCCTATTTGGCCTACCAATATCTCTCTCCTTACAACTGCAAGTCTTCCAGCCCGTATCACACTTTTAGTCTTTAGGCCAGAATTATCAAAATCTTCATCTTGAGGACTTATGATTTCATCTAATTCTGTAAGATATGAATATACACGAGAAGAGATCATACATATAAGCCAATCATCAAATCTATCTGGAACCTTTCTGATAACTAAGGCTGGACGAAGTTTTCCCTCTTTTAAATCTACCTGGGGAAAATTAAATAAAACCACTTGTCCTTCAGCGATCATGAATATCTTACCCTAAGATCCTCTACTGAATAAATGCTATCCTCAGATTCTAAACCATGTAAGGCCGAAGAAAGAGAAAATTCTTCCCATTGCTCCCTTTCTTTATCCTCAAATTTCTTTTGTAAAAATTCAACATAATCAAGAACTTCTATCTGTTTATCCTTAGGTAATAACTGAAGTTTTTCTATTATCTTTTCAGTAACTTCCATAATTAAAATTCATACTCCTTTTTAAAATAGAGGCTGGTAATCCTTTTGGCTATCTCGTCAGGAGTTACTATTATACCTCCCGGCCTTCCATAAAAGTGCACGTCTGCTCTTCCTTCAAGCGAAAGCCTTACATCTTCAACCATCTGCCCTGTGCTCATCTCAAATACAAAGAAATCCCTTACCAGCCTGCTTAGATCCTGAAGCATCCTCTTTGGAAATGGGAAAAGGGTAATGGGCCTAAAAAGCCCCACCTTAAGTCCCATCTCTCTTACCCTTTTGATGGCACCTTTTGCAATCCTTGCAGCTGTGCCATAAGCAATTACCACCACCTTTGCATCATCCACAAAGTAGAGTTCCTGATCAGTGATCTCCCTTTCCATCTGTTCATATTTTCTAACAAGCTTCCAGTTATGCTCCTCCTCTAAGTTTACATCTAAAAGCAGAGACCTTATCACCCTGCTTGGTCTTTCTTCTGCACCTGTAAGTGTCCAGGGCTTTGGGGGAAGCTCCTTGGGATCAATGGGTTCTGGAAAGATTACAGGCTCCATCATCTGCCCCATCATTCCATCACCCAGAATCATCACCGGATTTCTATAGCGATCGGCATAGTCAAATGCAACACGAGTAAGATCTGCTAGCTCCTGACCTGATGCTGGTGCAAGCACAATACAGCGGTAATCTCCATGCCCTCCACCACGGGTTGCCTGAAAATAGTCACCCTGAGAAGGGGCTATGTTTCCAAGACCAGGCCCCCCTCTCATCATATTGACAATTACCGCTGGAAGCTCCATCCCTGCAAGATAGGAGATCCCCTCCTGTTTAAGAGATATCCCTGGGCTGGATGAACTTGTCATGGCACGAGCTCCTGCAATGGCAGCTCCCATAACCATGTTTATTGCAGCAAGTTCACTCTCTGCCTGGATAAATATCCCATCTTCAAGTTTTGCCATTGCACCTGCCATATATTCGGTAAGCTCATTCTGTGGGGTTATGGGATAGCCTGCATAGAAACGGCATCCGGCACGAACTGCTGCCTCACCCACTATATGATTCCCTCTCATTAATACCTTTTCACTCACACCACACCTCAATGGCTATATCTGGACAGATGGTTGCACACATGGCACATCCAATGCATCCCTTTCCATCAGGATTTTTTTCAATAAACTTTGCAGGATGATACCCTTTTTGGTTCAGCTCTTCAGAGACAGTGATCAATTTTTGAGGACACACATCAATACAGAGATAACATCCCTTACACCTTTCACTGTCAATAACGATCTTTCCCTTTCTCTTTTTCTTTGCCATAGCAAAAAATTCCACTCTCCCCTTTACTAATAAGATAAATGAAGAAAATAAGTGCCATATTCTATTATGTCAACAATATTTTTTTGTAAAAAAATTTATTCTTGCAAAGATCACAATTTTTTGCTGTATTTTCATCTCCTTTAAAATTAAAAGATGAGGGGTATCTTATGGGTTCTGCTCATATCTTAAATGGATCTATTATGGTAGTTGGAGGCGGAATCGCAGGCATTCAGGCCGCCTTGGATCTTGCAGACTCTGGATTCTATGTCTATCTGGTGGAGAGTTCCCCTGCCATCGGTGGTGTAATGGCACAGCTGGATAAGACCTTCCCCACCAATGACTGCTCCATGTGAATACTTGCTCCTAAGCTGGTCGAGGTCGGCCGACACATCAACATTGAGCTTATAACACTTGCTGAGGTAAAGGAACTCAGTGGCAAAGAGGGAGATTTTAAGGTCAGGTTGATTCAGCATCCCAGATATGTGGATATAGAAAAGTGTATCGCCTGTGGGACATGTGCGGAAAAGTGTCCTAAAAAGGTGGATGACTCCTATAATGAAGGACTAAGTAAAAGAAAGGCCATCTATGTGAAATATTCGCAGGCGGTTCCCCTTAAGTATGGAATTGATAAGGAGAACTGTATCTATTTTCAAAAGGGAAAATGTAAGGCATGTGAAAAATTTTGCCCCGCTGGAGCCATTCTATTTGATGATAAAGAAAGAGAGATCACCTTAGAGGTAGGTTCAATAATATTAGCCCCTGGTTTTAAGTCATTTGATCCTAAACTTTATGATACCTATTCCTATGTTCGGCTTCCTAATGTTGTTACTTCTCTTGAATTTGAAAGGATACTTTCTGCCACTGGCCCTTTTATGGGACATCTCCTCAGACCTTCAGATAGGAAGGAGCCTGAAAAGATCGCCTGGCTTCAGTGTGTGGGATCAAGAGATATAAATAGGTGTGATAATGGCTATTGTTCTTCTGTGTGTTGTATGTATGCCATTAAACAGGCAATAATTGCAAGGGAACACAGTAAACGACCCCTTGATTGTGCCATCTTTTTTATGGATATGCGAACCCATGGGAAGGACTTTGATCGCTACTATGAAAACGCCAGATCACAAGGGATAAGATTTATTAGATCCCGAATCCATTCTATTGAACCTTACTCAGAAGATAATGGGCTTTTGCTTAGCTATATAGAGGAAGATGGAACCCTCAGACAGGAGAGCTTTGATATGGTGGTGCTCTCCGTTGGACTTGAAATTGATAAAAGAGTGGTAGAGCTTTCTAAACGACTGGGTATAGAGCTTAATCGATATAATTTTGTCAGAACAGATATCTTTAGTCCTGTTTGCACCTCTGTGCCAGGAATCTATGCATGTGGTGCATTTACAGGGCCAAAGGACATACCCCAATCTGTTATGGAAGCAAGTGCTGCTGCATGTGCTGCCAGTGCAGGGCTCTCCACTGTTCGAAACACAAAAACACGGGAATTGAAGATACCTGAAGAGAAAGATGTATCAGGGGAGGAGCCAAGAATCGGGGTATTTGTTTGTAATTGTGGGATAAATATAGGTGGTGTGGTAAGAGTTCCAGAGGTGGTTGAATATGCAAAGACACTCCCCCATGTGGTTTATGTAGAAGAGAATCTTTTCACCTGCTCTCAGGATACACAGGAAAAAATCAGTGAAGTGATTAAAGAAAAAGGGCTCAATCGGGTCGTGGTAGCTGCCTGCACTCCAAGAACTCATGAGGCCCTTTTTCAGGAGACCCTCACAAATGCAGGTCTAAATAAGTATCTATTTGAGATGGCAAATATCAGAAATCAGTGCTCTTGGGTTCACTCAGACGATCCTGATGCAGCCACTCAAAAGGCAAAGGATCTGGTAAAGATGGCGGTAGCAAAAGCGGCACTTCTCACCCCTCTTAAGGAGACAGAGCTTAAGGTTACTCAGAGTGCACTGGTCATTGGCGGAGGGATTGCAGGGATGTGTGCAGCTCTCTCTTTTGCAAAGCAGGGGTATGATGTGCACCTTGTTGAACGGTCTAATCGTCTTGGAGGAAATGCACTCAAGTTGCATAAAAGCTTTAATGGTCAGGAAATAAGGCCATTTGTGGAGGATCTAATAAAGGAATTAGAAGATAATTCAAAGGTAAGGATTCATCTAAACAGCAAATTAATCAAAGTGGAAGGCTTTGTAGGAAATTTTAGGACAGATATACTCCAAGGAGATAAAAGAGAGATAATTGAACATGGGGTTACATTAATAGCTACTGGAGCAAGGGAATACAAGGGTGAGGAATATCTATATGGAAAACACAAGGATGTTATAACGCAGCTTGAGATGGATGAGTTGATTAGAACTAATGACAGTAGGCTTATGGAGGCCCGAAATATTGTATTTATCCAGTGTGTGGGCTCAAGAGATGAGAATAATCCATATTGTTCGAAGGTGTGCTGTTCCCATTCTATCAGAAATGCACTGGATCTTAAGGAAATAAACCCGGATCTCAACATATATATCCTTTATAGAGACATTCGAACCTATGGAATAAGAGAAGACCTTTACAGAGAGGCGAGGAGAAAAGGGGTCCTGTTTTTCCGCTATGATCTTGACGAAAAGCCAAAAGTAGAGTCAGACAGCAATGGCATTACGGTCTATTTTAAAGACCGTGTGCTTCAAAGAGAAATAAGACTCAGAACAGACATCCTTTGTCTGGCCACTGCAATTGTTCCAAATGATAATCGGGAGATTGTTCAGATGTTTAAAGTCTCTATGGATCTGGATGGATGGCTACTTGAGGCCCATCAGAAGCTTAGACCTGTTGAGTTTGCAACAGATGGTGTCTTCCTCTGTGGCATGGCCCACTATCCTAAGCCCATTGAGGAGAGTATAGCACAGGCACAGGCAGCGGTATCTCGAGCCATCACGGTGCTTTCGAAAGAGAATATCCTGGTCGGAGGGGTAGTTTCAGAGATAGATCCAGAACTCTGTTCAGGATGTCTTGGATGTCTAAATGTATGCCCATTTAAGGCAATAGATTTTGATGAAGAGAGGAATGTTGCAGTGGTTAATAAGGCACTCTGTAAGGGTTGTGGTGCATGTGCAGCAACATGCCCTTCACAGGCTCCGAGACTTATGGGATTTAATAACCCTCAGATCTATGCCCAGATCAAAAACGCTTTATCTTGAGAAAAGGAGAGGTGTCTATGAAAAAGGATGAGTTTGAACCGAAGATCATAGCGTTTTTATGTAACTGGTGTGCATATGGCGCGGCAGATCTTGCAGGAGTAAGCAGGTTTCAATATCCCCCAAATATACGACCTATAAGAGTGATGTGTTCCGCAACAGTCTCTCCACATCACATACTCAGGGCATTCCAAAGCGGTGCAGATGGTGTATTGGTTGGTGGGTGACACATTGGGGATTGTCATTACCTGGAAGGTAATTATATGACTATCAAGAGAATTACATTTTTGCAGGAATTTCTGGGATTCTTAGGGCTTGAAGGAAGGCTTCATCTGGAGTGGATCTCTTCGGCTGAGGCACAGAAGTTTGTGGAAGTGGTAACAAGATTTACTGAAAAGATAAGAGCCTTAGGGCCAAGCCCACTCTCAAGGAGGTAAGTGATGCTTAGTGTGAAAGAGCAGGTAAGGAAGTGGCTTGAGGATGGCAAAATAGATATATTTATTGGCTATAGAGAGTTTGAAGGTCATCCTATCCCATATTTCTTTACAAGGGAGAATGTGGAGGAATTAGACTCTTTTGTTGAAAGTGGGCTCAGATATCCTCTTGAAAAGCTTGCTACAAGGCTTTCAAAGCTACATCCAGAAAAAAAGATAGGACTTTTAGCCAGGGACTGCAATCAAAGGGCGTTAAATGTCCTATATATATGGAATCAATTGAATCCAGAAAATATTAAGACAATAATCCTTAATTGTTGTCCATCTTCTCTGAAAGACAGAGCGGACTGTTCTTATCTTAAGAGACAAGAAGTGGGAACTTATAAAAAAGAGGTCGGAATTGATAATAACATCTCAATTGAAGAGCTGAAAAAGAGAGAGGTGGATGACAGATGGAACAGATGGATATATGAGTTTCAAAAATGTATAAAATGCTACGGATGTAGGGAGATATGTCCTGTATGTTTTTGCAAGGAGTGTTCCTTAGAAGATCCGGAGCTTATCTCACCTGGAAACATTCCGCCAGAGGTTCCTATATTTCACCTTGTTAGAGCCGTGCATATGGCAGGCAGATGCATTGATTGCGGCCTTTGTGAAGAGGTATGTCCTATGGATATACCCCTGAGACTGTTATACAGGATGATAAATGATATCGTTATAAAACTATTTGATTATAAGACAGGTGTAAGCATGGAACAGTCACCTTTTAATATTCTTGGCGAAGAGGTCAAACTTGAACCAAAATCCCTGTAAAAAGGAGATAGAGATGGACTGCCGTATTGTTCCTTCGGTGTGTTCTTATTGTGGAACAGGATGTGGAGTCCTGTTTGTAGTTATGGATGGAAATATTGTAGGGACTCTTCCCTTGAAATCTCATCCTGTAAATGAAGGAAAACTGTGTATCAAGGGATGGAATCTTCATGAATATATAATAAGCGAAAAGAGGCTAAAATCTCCACTTATCAAAACAGATGGAGTTTTTAAGGAGGTATCCTGGGATGAAGCCTTAAAGAGGGCTGCATCTCGACTAAAGGATATAATAGAAAAATATGGACCGGATAGTGTAGGGGTGCTTGCATCTGCAAAGATAACAAATGAGGAAAATTATCTGATACAAAAGTTTGCAAGGGCAGCTATTGGAACCAATAATGTGGATCACTGTGCCAGGCTCTGACACTCCTCTACCGTGGCAGGTCTTGCCGCTGCATTTGGAAGTGGAGCCATGACAAATTCAATAGCCGAAATTGAAGAAGCTGGCTGTATATTCGTTATAGGCTCAAACACCACTGAATGTCATCCCCTTATTGCAAGAAGGATCATACGTGCAAAGGAAAGGGGTGCAAAGCTGATAGTGGCTGATCCAAGAAATATTCACCTTTCAAATTTTGCGGATATAAGTGTAAATCATAGGTTAGGAAGTGATGTTGCGCTCCTAAATGGGATGATGTTTATCATTGTAGATAATAACTGGCACAATCAGGAATATATTGAGGAGAGGACTGAGGGCTTTGAAGAGCTTTTTGAGGTAATAAAAGAGTATACTCCTCACCGAGTCTCTGAGATTACTGGAGTAAAGGAAGAGGATCTAAAGAGAATGGCAGAGCTTTATGCCAAAAATCCTCCTGGCTCCCTTCTCTATGCTATGGGAATCACCCAGCACATCTCTGGTGTAGACAATGTAAAATCCTGTTGTAATCTTGCGATGCTGTGTGGATATGTAGGAGTTAGAGGAGGTGGAGTAAACCCATTAAGGGGTCAAAATAATGTTCAGGGTGCATGTGACATGGGTGCCCTCCCGAATGTATTTCCGGGATATCAGCCTGTGACTGACCCTGAGATAAATAAGAAGTTTTCAAAGGCATGGGGTCGGAAGCTCCCTGATAAGATTGGATACACCATTACTGACATGGTTGAGGCGATGGAAAATGGAAGTCTTAAGGCCCTCTATGTAATAGGAGAAAATCCCAGGATGAGTGATCCAGATCTGAACCACTTTAATAGAGCACTTTCAAAGCTGGAGCTCCTGATAGTACAGGATCTCTATATGACAGAGACCGCAGAGAAGGCAGATATCATATTTGCCGCTGCATCGGTTGCTGAAAAGGAAGGCACTTTTACAAATTCAGAGCGAAGATGTTTAAGATCCTTTAAAGCAATAGATCCTGTTGGAGATTCTTTGCCTGATTGGGAGATAGTCTCAAGACTTTCATCTCTAATGGGATATGAGATGAATTATAAGGGGCCTGAGGAGATATTTAATGAGATGAGAACTCTTACCCCAAGCTATGCAGGAATGAACTATCAGAGATTGGGAATTAACGGGCTTCAGTGGCCATGTCCCAGCGAAGATCATCCTGGAACCCCTTTTCTACACAAGGACAGATTTACAAGAGGGAAAGGTAAATTCCATCCTATAAGATACATAGATCCTGCAGAGATGCCAGATGATGAATACCCGATATTTTTGACTACAGGAAGGATGTATGCCCATTTTCATACAGGCACTATGACGAGAAAGAGTCTCCATTTACACAGAGAGCAGAAGACAGGATATACGGAGATAAGTCCTGAAGATGCAAAGGTCCTGGATATTAGTGAAGGAGAAAAGATCAGGATCATATCCAGAAGAGGAAAGATAGAGCTTCCTGCAAAAATAACCCATATGGTCAGGCCTGGAACAATATTTATACCATTTCATTTCTCTGAAATGCCTGCCAATGTGCTTACAAATTCTGCCTTTGATCCTGTGGCAAAGATACCTGAATACAAGGTCTGTGCCGTCAGGATAGAAAAGATCCAGGATTAGATTTAGATACCATCCTCCAAGGAGAATAGAGGTGGAAAAAGGGGTATTAGTTATAGGTGGAGGAATTGCAGGGATTCAGGCATCCCTTGATCTGGCAGAGATGGGATTCAGGGTCTATCTGGTTGAAAGGCTTCCCAGCATTGGTGGAAGGATGGCACAGCTGGATAAGACCTTTCCCACCAATGACTGTGCAATCTGAATCCTGTCTCCCAAGATGCTGGATGTCGGTCGGCATCCCAATATCGTGCTTATGGCATATAGTGAGGTAGAATCTGTCAGGGGTGAGGCACCAAAATTTAGGGTAACAGTCAGAAAGAAGGCAAGGTATGTGGATGAGGAAAAATGCACAGGCTGTGGCGCATGTAGAGAGAAATGCCCTACTGTTGTGCCGGATATGTTTAATATGGGATTGGGGGGAAGAAAGGCCATATATAGCTGGTTTGCACAAGGAATCCCCTCTACACATACCATTGACCCCAAGTATTGCAGACAATTAAATGGGAAAAAGTGTGGAATATGTAAGAAGACATGCCCTGCTGGTGCTATTGACTTTGAACAGAAAGATAGTCTTTTAGAGATCCAGGTGGGAGCTATTATTGTAGCCACTGGCTACAGTCCATTTGACCCCTCTGTAATACCTGAATATGGATATGGAAAGGTGCCCAATGTGATAACCTCATTGGAATTTGAAAGGCTGCTGAGCGCCAGTGGCCCAACAGAAGGGCATCTATATAGGCCCTCTGAGATAATGGCTAAAAGAGAGCTTCCAAAGATTGAAAGAGAGTTTAAGAGATTGAACAAGGCACTGGAAAGGTTTGAAAAATCCAATAATATTGATTCAGAGAGATACTATAGGGAAAACCGATCTAAATTGGATAGGCTGAATAAGCAGGGAAGAGAATGGATAGAAAAATACGAAAGGTTTATGGAACTAAATGAAAGAATTGAGCAGTTAAAAGAGAGTGCTGAACAACATAAGATTGCAAAGAGGCTTGCATTTGTTCAGTGTGTGGGATCAAGGGATAAGAGATTCTATCCATTTTGCTCCAGCTATTGCTGTATGCACTCAATCAAAGAGGCTATTATTGCCCATGAACACGAACCAGATACCCGATCCACCATATTTGGAATGGATATCAGGGCAGTGGGAAAGGGATTTGAGGAGTATAAATTGAGGGGGGCAGATCAGTCCCACATCCGATATGTAAGAGGAAGGGTCGGAGAGATCATAGAAGGCAAGGGAAAGAATCCTGTGGTTGTTTATGAAGACACTAATGAAAGAAAGGTAAAGAGAGAGGAGTTTGATTTAGTAATCCTTGCGACAGCATGTGTTCCCAGTGAGGGAACTAAGAGGCTTTCAGAGGTTCTGGGTGTAGAACTTACCAATTTTGGCTTCTTTAAGACCAAAGCGGGTTCTCCCTTAGATACTACAAGAGAGGGCATATTTGTCTGTGGATGTGCCCACTCACCCATGGATATACCAGAGTCTGTAGCACAGGCAAGTGGGGCTGCATCCAGGGCAGTGCAGTTTATTATTTCGCATACTAAAAAGAGGGCGGCAGCTTGAAGGAGTTTGGTATTGAAGAGCTCAGGATAGGGGTATTTATATGTGATTGTGGATCAAATATCGCAGGGCACTTAGACTGTAATGAAATCACCAAGTATGCATCCACCCTTCCAGGAGTAGTATTTGCCAAAGAGAATCTATATACCTGCTCTGAGGCAGGTATCCTGGAGATTCAAAATGCCATAAAGGAACACCACTTAAACCGGGTGGTGGTGGCATCCTGCTCACCCCGCACCCATCAGCCCCTGTTTCAAAATGCCTGTAAGAGCGCGGGGCTTAACCCCTATCTGTTTGAGATGGTAAATATCAGAGATCAATGCTCCTGGGTGCATATGGGAGAGAGGGAAAGTGCCACAGAGAAGGCAAAGGAACTGGTTAGAATGGGGGTTGCAAAGGCCTCCATGCTTGAACCTCAAGATGATATCGAAACTGAGATCATAAAGAGGGTGCTTGTAATTGGAGGAGGTGTTGCAGGGCTCAGTGCAGCACTCAGCCTCTCTGATATGGATTTGGAGGTGGTATTAATTGAAAAGGAAAGGAGGCTGGGTGGGATATTAAACAGGCTCTATAAGATTGCACCAGAGCTAAAAGATGCATCTGAATTTGTATCCTCACTGATAGAAAAGGTAAAATCAAAGGGGAATATAAGGCTGTTTTTGGAATCAGAGCTAAAGGATATGGGTGGATATATAGGGAATTTTGATATCACCATAAGCACCCCAGAGGGAGACAGAGATGAGAAGGTAGGATCCATCGTGGTTGCAACAGGTGCAGATCCTTTAAGACCAAAAGGGCTATTTGGCTATGATGGAAAGGAGATTATCACTCAGATTGAACTTGAAGAGCTCTTAAAGAAGGGAAAGATATCATCAAAACGTATAGTTATGATTCAGTGTGTGGGTGCAAGGGGATCTGAAAGGAGCTATTGTTCAAGGATATGCTGTATGATAGCAGTTAAAAATGCCATGATCCTAAAAGGGATGAATCCTGACTCCCAGATCCATATACTCTACAGGGACATGCAGATGTATGGAACAGATAAGGAAAAGATGCTCTGGGATGCAAGGGGAATGGGAATACGCTTTGAGGTATATAGCGCGGATAGTCCTCCAGAGATCAGAGATAAAAAGGTCAGCTTTTATCAGCCCATTATGGGAATTCAGAGGGAGATACCTTTTGATCTCTGTGTTCTTTCCACTCCGCTTATTGCCAAAGAGGGCTCTGAAGCACTTTCTAAGATCCTCAGGATCCCAATGGATAAAAATGGCTTCTTCTTAGAGGCACATGCAAAGTTAAGACCACTTGATTTTTCAAACGATGGAGTGTTTTTATGTGGAAGCTCCAGATGGCCATCCACCGTAGAGGAGGCCATCTCTCAAGGGATGGGTGCGGCATCCAGGGTGGCATCCATCCTGTTTAAGGATAGACTGGTGACAAGTGCCATTGTCGCTGAGATAGATCCACAGAGCTGTGTAGGGTGTAAAGGCTGTATGGATCTCTGCCCCTATGGGGCCATCTCCTATGATAAAGAAAAGAGGATCTGTAAAGTAAACGAGATCCTGTGTAAAGGGTGTGGATCGTGTGCGGCATTTTGCCCGTCTCAGAGTGCACAGCTTAAGGGATTTAAGCCTAAACAGCTATTTTCTCAGATAAGGGCCGTAGCGCAATGACTATGGAAGGATATTCAGGATGAAAGACAGTGAATTTCAACCAAAGGTGCTCTGTTTTCTCTGCACATGGTGAGCGTATGCAGCAGCTGACCTGGCTGGGATCAGTCGTATGCAGTATCCGACCAATATCAGAGTGGTGAGGGTGATGTGCACTGGAACTGTCTCTCCACACCATATCCTGCTTGCGTTTCAGAGGGGTGTGGATGGTGTATGGATAGGTGGGTGAAGGTTTGGGGAGTGTCATTACCAGTTCGGTAATCTGAGTGCAGATAAGAGGATCAGGTTTCTTAAAAAGCTTCTGGCATTTGCCGGAATTGAAGAAGAGAGACTCAGAGGAAGATGGATCTCTTCGGCTGAGGCCACTGAATTTGTAAAAGAGATAAATGAGTTTATAGATCTGCTTCGGGATCTTGGGCCATCACCCTTGAGAAGATACAGGAATCAAGATGGGGAGTAGAAGGGATATGATTGATCATGTAAAGAAGAGGGTTGAAGAGTTATTTGATTCTGGAAAGATAGATGCATTTTTAGGGTTAAAGCTGGTAAGTGGGCATGTGGTGCCATATCTCTTTGATAAAAAAGAGGAGCTTGAAAATCTAAGTATAGGCGATCATAGGGGAGCGGGGGATGCAAGATATCCCCTTAATAAGATACTTATAAGGCTTTGCAGGGAATATGCAGATAAGAGGTTTGCTGTATTGGTGAGGGGATGCGATGAAAGGGGGCTTAGGACGCTCTTTATATGGAATCAGTTGGATCCTCAAAGAGTGATACCAGTAGGGATTGCCTGTCCAGATGAGCTTGCAAGGAGATGTGAATGCCTTAAGCCCTATCCGGATGAGTTTGTAGCAGGAGAAAAGACAGAAGGTGTGGGATTTTCCACGGTCAGGAGATGGGAGTCACTTTCTCTTTCTGAGAGATTCAATGGATGGATGGAAGAATTTCTCAAATGTATAAAGTGTTATGGGTGTAGAAACATATGCCCCATGTGCTTTTGTAAGGAGTGTTCCTTGGAGACAGATGAACTGATCCGTAGAGGGGGGTTTCCCCCTGAGATTCCCATATTTCATCTGGTAAGGGCAGGCCATATGGCAGGGAGATGCATTGACTGCGGTCTTTGTGAAGAGGCATGTCCTGCAGGAATACCCTTGAGGGCACTATATAAGAGGGTATTTGAGATAATGAGAGATGAATTTCAGTATGAGACAGGATACACAGATTCCAAATCCCCTCTAAATGTGGGAAGTAGTATAACTTAAATTAAGGAGATAGGAGTATGGAATATAGAACTGTTCCCACCACCTGCACCTATTGCGGCTGTGGTTGTTCCCTTTTACTTGAGGTTATAGATGGAATGGTAGTCGGCACCCTTCCCAGTAAAAGCAGCCCCGTAAATGAGGGTTCATTGTGTATAAAGGGATGGAATGTGCATGAATTTATACATAGCCCTGGAAGGCTTACAAGACCGCTTATAAAGGAAAATGGTAGCTTCAGGGAGGCCACTTGGGATGAGGCACTGGACCTGGTTGCAAGCAGACTTAAGGAGATAAAAGAGAGGTATGGAAGTGATAGCATTGGGGTGTGTGCATCTGCAAAACTTACAAATGAAGAAAACTATCTCATTCAGAAATTTGTTCGTGCAGCAATTGGAACCAATAATGTGGATCACTGTGCCAGGCTCTGACACTCCTCCACCGTGGCAGGTCTTGCCGCTGCATTTGGAAGTGGAGCAATGACAAATTCAGTGGAGGAGCTTGAAAGGGCTCAATGTATATTCATTATAGGGTCTAATACCACCTCAAGTCATCCCATTGTGGCAAAGAGGATATTCAGGGCAAAAAAGAGGGGGGCAAAGATTATAGTTGCAGATCCAAGAAGAGTTCATATATCCAGGTTTGCAGATATATATGTAAGGCAGAGGCCTGGAACAGATATTGCCCTTTTAAATGGCATCATGAATGTCATCTATGAAAAGGGATTATATGACAAGAGCTTTATTGAAGAGCGAACTGAAGGATTTGAAGAATTTGTGGAATGTATAAAGAGATATACCCCGGAGATGGTATCAGAGATAACAGGGGTATCATCAGAGGATATTATTAAAATAGCAGAGACCTATTCAAAGGCTGAGACTGCATCCATAGTATATTGCATGGGTATCACTCAACACACACATGGTGTAGATAATGTAAAGAGCCTTGCAAACTTGGCTATGCTCACCGGAAATGTGGGTAAAGAGAGCACAGGGGTAAATCCCCTTAGAGGACAGAATAATGTCCAAGGGGCCTGTGATATGGGGGCACTTCCCGATGTCTATCCCGGATATCAACCTGTAAGCATGCTTGATATTCAAAAGAGGTTTAGCTCTGCCTGGAATGCGAAGCTCTCTGACAAGATCGGGCTTACCATTCCTGATATGACAAGAGCGCTCTTAGATGGAAAGCTAAAGGCACTATATGTAATAGCAGAAAATCCCCTCATGAGCGATCCCGACACCCAACATGTAAGAGAGGCATTGGGAAGAGCAGAGTTTCTGGTGGTGCAAGACATATTTATGACCCCTACTGCTCAGCTTGCCCATGTGATTTTGCCAGGAGCATCCTTTGCTGAAAAGGACGGCACTTTCACAAATACTGAAAGAAGGGTTATGAGGGTAAGAAAGGC
This sequence comes from uncultured Desulfobacteraceae bacterium, assembly GCA_964440775.1. GTDB lineage: Bacteria > Desulfobacterota > DSM-4660 > Desulfatiglandales > JALVMZ01 > CAYTXJ01. The sequence continues at coordinate 16,088 of CAYTXJ010000014.1, forward strand.
AATTGATCCCATTGGAGATGCAAAGGCTGACTGGGAGATAATTCAAGAGATATCTAACCGCTTTGGATACTCCATGAATTATTCATCACCCTCTGAGATAATGGATGAGATCGCTTCCCTTACCCCGTCCTATGCAGGAATCAGCTACGATAGACTTGAAGGGGAAGGGATACAGTGGCCCTGCCCAAGTAAGGATCATCCAGGCACAAAATTTTTACATAAAGATCAGTTTGCAAGAGGAAAAGGACTATTTCATGCAATTGAATATAAAGGACCGGCTGAAAGTATTGACGATGAATATCCTGTATGGCTTACCACTGGAAGGATCTATTTCCATTATCATACAGGAACCATGACAAGGGTATCTCCCTCTCTTCATATGGAGGTGCCAGAAGGATTTGTTGAGATCAGTCCTGAAGATGCAAAGCGGTTAAATGTGACTCAAGGGGATAGAGTTAAGATAAGCTCAAGACGTGGATCGATTAAGGCAAAGGCTTTGATAAGCAAGACAGTCAAGGAGGGAATGATATTCATCCCATTTCACTTTCTGGAAAGCAATGCCAATACACTTACCAATCCAGCCACTGATCCCATTGTAAAGATTCCTGAATATAAGGTCTGTGCGGTAAGGGTTGAAAAGATAGACTAAAAGATTTTAAAATTGCCTTTATACCATATAGTGCCTGAATGCGGCCTTAGATCGTGCCTTAAGCCTCATCTTCCGGAGGCTTTCTCCTGATCTGGCTACAACCATATATTCCTTACCCTCTTCGGTATCGCTATATGCAAGGGAAAGTTCATTTGCCAATATCTCATCCTCTTCCCTCTTTTTATCCATTAAAAGCACTGTAGGGCCTGGAATCTCTGCTGCATGTATGAGTATATCTTCTTCTGTAGATAACTCCTGAATCCTCATATTTTCCTTTCTGTTTCTGCCTACTATGAGCTTGGCCCCAGCAGGTGTCCTGAAATGCCTTCCCAACTTTAGAAGCTCAATATCCCTCTTTTTAAATGAGTGCTTATAACTTAAAAGATCCCTCAGCCTTTGGGAAAACACAGGATCTGTAAGGAGACACCCACCTGCAGGAGATGGATAGTCTCTGATATGGTATTCAGACGCAAGCTGTATCTGGATCTTTCTGGATCTACCTGAAATGGCAAGAAGCCTTTCTCTATCTATCCAGCCCTCCCTTTCAGGCAGAGTAGGAGGGAGCATTTTAGCAGAAAGTGGCCTTAAAAGCAGATCCCCATATCCGCTTTCCTTTGCAACCAGCATAAGCGCTCTTCTATTCTGAGACATAGGCCTCTGATTTAACACCTCACCTGTGATTATAAATGAGGCATTGAAATAGGGAAGCATCTGACCTGCCTTTCTTATCATAAGTAAATGGCAGTCTATACATGGGTTCATATTTATTCCATAGCCATATTTTGGCCTCTTTACAATCTTCAGATGTTCATCGGTGATATCCACCACTTCAAGACATATACTATTCTTCTCGGCATATCTCTTTGCCCTGTGTGCCTTAAAGAAAGGGGTTTCAAAAAATATTGCCTGAACATCAATACCCTGGGACTTAACCACGGCACAGGAAAGCAGGCTGTCCAGCCCCCCTGAAAACACTGCAAGTGCTTTCATACAACAGCGTCCTCTATAGCCCCTCCATTGCCAGTCTCTTTATCAGCTCTTTTTGTCTTTCTGTAAGATACTTAGGGACTTCAATCTCAATCTCTACATATAGATCTCCCCTTCCCACCCCTTTCATGTGAGGAACACCATGCCCCCTTATGCGAAGCCTGGAACTGTTCTGTGTTCCAGGTGGAATCTTAAGTCGAAGTATCTTATCTTCAATGGTATTTATCTCAATCTGTGCTCCCAGCACTGCCTCTGAAAACCTTATCTTTCTCTTCATTACAAGGTCATCCCCTTCCCTTTTAAAGGCCGGGTCATTCAGGACCTTTACCTGAATATAGAGATCACCTCTGGGTGCACCATATCCACCAGGACTCCCTTTGCCAGGAATTCTCAGCCTCTGCCCCGTGTTAATTCCTGGTGGAATCCTTACAGAGATGCTCTCTCCTCCTGGCTGAATAGAGATGACCTTCTGTGTTCCTGTTACAGCCTCTCTCAATGTAATAGGCACCTCATATACGAGATCCTGACCCCTGGGTCTGGTAAAATCTTCTTCAAAATCTCCATAGCTTGTATAAAATGTAGGGCCTGTTCTAAAATGCCTCCTTCCTAAGTCTCCAAATATCTGACTGAATATGCTCTCTCCCTTAGATGCAGTGCCAAATCCAAATTCCCTAAAGATGCTTCCAAGATCAAAGTCTTTGAATATATCTTCTCTGCTGAAGCGCTGGGAAAATCCTTCAGCACCAAACATATCATACTGTTTGCGCTTTTCAGGATCACTTAGCACCGCATATGCCTCATTTATCTCCTTAAATCTCTCCTCTGCCTCCTTATTGCCCTTGTTTTTATCTGGATGATATCTTAATGCCAGTTTTCTGTATGCCTTCTTTATCTCATCCTGTGAGGCATTCTTTGAGACCCCCAATATCTTATAGTAATCTTTCCCAGCCATATTTAGATCCTCTCTATCATATCTAAATTTATCTTAAAAAAAGATAACCAAAGAAATCTTTAAGTCAAGAAAACCCAATTCTCTTTCTTTCATAGATAATGAATAAAGCTATCTGCCCACTTTATAGATTCCATATATAGGGAAGGGAGTTGGATATCAGAAAGTGAAAGTTTCACAGCCAGATCTTTCACTCCCTTCCAATCAGCCCTTTCATAGGCTATAACTAAGGCAAGTATGTCATAAAGTTCCCCCTCTCTTCTGATAAGTGCATCCTTAATATCCACAGATAGGGGAAGATCTTGGAGTATATGCTCCATCTCTTCATCCATTATTGCATCAATCAGTGAAAAGAGGCCTAAGGTAAAATATTCTGACCTTTCATATCTTAAAGCTATCCTTTCTCCAAGCAGCTCACAGAACTTTGCCCTTATTATGGAGTTACTTATAAGCTCAGTAGGCTTTTCCACCCCTATTCCAGAAAGAGCAATAAAGGAGATAAACTGCCTTATCTTATCTTCTCCTATAAGAACCATAGCCTGTTTTATGGAGGTGACTTCTTGAACCCTTCTGAAATAGACAGAGTTTATTAACCTTAATAGCTTATAAGAGAGAGATATGTCCCTCTTTATTATCTTCTCTACCTTCACAATTTCAAAATCTTCCTTATTTACCTCTGCCATCAGTTGAAGCAGATTTAGTTTAAGGGAAGGAATCTCTTTCCCCTTAATCAGCTCAGGTCTACTGAAAAAATAGCCCTGAAAATATGAAAATCCCATCTCCAGTGCCTCTCTAAATTGCCCATAGTCTTCAACCTTCTCTGCTAAGAATCTGAGCTTATACTTAGATAGCTGTTCCAAATAGGGACGTATCTCGTCAAGGGAGCTTTGAAGTAGATCAAATTTGATTATCTCTGCTATCTCTATAAGAGGGCTTAACTCCTTTTTAAAAATAAAATCATCCAATGCCAAAGTGTATCCTTGATGATATATAAATCTACAGGCTTCAATCAGATCTTCATCAGGGATAATATCTTCCAAAATCTCAACGACGAGAAATCTCTTAGGAAATAGAAGAGCAACTTTCCGTTTTAAAAGGTTCTCAGTAAAGTTGATAAATGCATATCTACTGCCTAAACCTATGAGTCTTTCTATACCGTGAAGAAAAAAGCTTCCAGATAAGACCTTAGAGGTGGCAATATCACCGTCTATATCGGGAAAATAGTTTGAAATACCCTCTCTAAAAAGGAGTTCATACCCATAGAGCTCCTTTTCTCTATTAAATATGGGTTGCCTTGCAACGTATAAATCCATCTTTGGATAAAGAATACCATACCTTTTGATCCAATTAAAATAATAAATTTAGAGACATATTAATAAATTAACTATTCATTCTTCCACTGGGGTCTTCTCTTTTCCAAAAAGGCCTTAAGCCCCTCATTTGCATCATGGCTCTTCATCAGATGGTTCAGGTATATATCTTCAATCGTTGAAAGCCCCCTCTCCAGATCCTCTTCCATATTCTCTACAATAGCCTTTTTTGTCCATCTAAGCACCTCAGCACTCAAGCCCCTAATACCCTTTATGAATTCCTCAGTTTCCTTTTCAAGCTCATTGTCCTTCACCACCCTGTTTACCAATCCCATCTCTTTTGCCTCTTGCGAAGTAATGATCCTTCCAGTTAAGATGAGCTCAGTGGCTGCCTTTCTACCTATGATCCTGGGAAATAGATAGACCGCAATGGGAGGGAATACACCTACCTGTATCTCAGGCTGACCAATTTTTGCATTTTCAGTTGCTATAACCATATCGCAAAATAGTGAAAGCTCACATCCACCACCAAGACAGGCGCCTTGGACTGATGCCACTGTAGGTATAAGATAGGTATTGAGTAGTCTAAACATACCATCAAACACCTCTATCATCCTGGGTGCCAGATCTCCCATATGTTCCCCTACATCTACACCTGCAGAAAATGCCTTTCCCTTGGCATTAAAGAGTAGCAACTTCATATCTTTCTTATCTTTCCACTCTTTTAAAACTGAGTTTATCTCCTCCATCATGGCAATATTCATTATATTTAGTGGAGGTCTATTGAGGGTTATTTTACCTACACCATCAATAATTTCAGTTTCAATATGTCTATATCCCATCTTTAAAGGCTCCTTTCTACTCTTTTGTTAAGGGGCACCTATTGTGCCCCTCTATTTTAAAATATTACTTTTTAGGCTTAGGAAGCACCTCCTCTGCAAGGCTATCATCAAAGAGTCGCACTTCAGAGAGCAGCCTTCTATATTTTATAAAGTCAATCTCTCTCTTTCCTGTAAGTTTTGAAGTATTAAATGCATTGAATCCCAGAAATGCCTCCATATTCATATTGGCACCAAGCCAATAGATCTGTGTGTTTTTAAGCATATCCCAGAAGAATCTCTTCTTTACTCTTACACTTTCAATGGTATTCATAAGACATAAGAATGTGGTATTTGTAAGGGTCCAGGCCATTCTTTCAATAAACTTATCCAGAAGAGACCAATCTGTCTTTAACTGCTTTAGCTCCTCAAGTGCGGCCTTATATTCATCACCCTTCTTAAATTCTCCATATACTATCTCACCATTGTCCACGTATCTATCGGTGATTACCCTGGGATCCCTTACCCATTGTCCTTTATCATTCTTCTTTATAGGAATAGCCTTAGTAATCAGCCCAAGTCTTTCCATCTTATAGGCGCTCCACATCTCATTAGAAGTTGCCTGCCACATGGCCTGCTCCATGGAAAGATTCCAGGGCAGAAAATCGGTGCTCCCACCTGTTGGGGTAGAGCCATGCCTTGTTCCTGCCTGTCCAAATGCGGCGGTATCAGCTGCCACTGTAAAATCACATGCCTGACCTATCTCCTGCCCTCCTGCGATTCTCATTCCATTGCATCTACAGATAACAGGCTTTCTTGCCTTTAATATGGCATCCACCATACCAGAGAACAGATCCATATATTGGGCATACTCTAAGGGTCTTTTAGTATAATATTCGGCATACTCCTTTGTGTTTCCACCTGTGCAAAAGGCTCTGTCCCCTACTGCTGTAAATATTATTGCCATTACATCCCTTTCCATTGATGCCCTGTGCATACCAGCAATAACACCCTTAATCATCTCTGTGGTATAAGAATTGAATTGGGCAGGATTGTTAAGGGTAATCCAGGCAGTATAGAGACCTTCCTCCTTCTCTCCAGTTTCAGGATTCACTATCGGCCTCTTTTCATACATGGTGCAAGGGGGTTCAGTGCCAAAATGCTCATCCCCAAATAGCTGATGATCCTTTACCTCATTATCTCTTATTAGCCAATCCAATGCCATTTTTCCCCTCCTAAAATAATATTTTAAAAATCGGGCTCTAAAACTATCCGTTTTGCTGGAGAACCTGCCCTATGAACCTCTTCAAAGGTCTCTGCTATGGTGCTCATGGGTCTGGTCTCCAAGAAAGGCTCTATCTGAATCTTCCCCTTAAGCACCATATCAAGCACTATGGGATAATACTCTGGAAGACATCCCCAGGTGCCTATGATTTCAGCATCAAATGCCATAAGACGCGAAATACTATAACTTACCGATGCCATGGTAAATCCCACAACCACCATAGTGCAGACAAAGCTCAAGATACTTAGGCCTATCTCCTGGCCTGCTTTTGAGCCAGATACCTCAAATATCTTCCATCCAAATGTGGGAAATCCATTACTCTTACATATCCCTCTAAATTCCTTTGAAACTGTCTTTGCATCCTTACCACTGGCATTGATTACAAAATCGGCCCCAAATTTAAGTGCTCTTTGAAGCTTTTCCTCATCCACATCAATTCCTACCACCACAGAGGCACCCAGTGCCTTTGCAATCTGTCCCATATATTGACCAACTCCACCACCAATACCGATTACAACTACCCTATCACCTGGCTGAAGACCACCTCTCTTGGCTGCCTGAAAGGGTGTGGTGCCAGCATCTGCAATCACAGCAAAATGGGAAAGGGGAATATCACCTCTATCTTTAATCTCACAGAGGTCAATGCTGGGAACAGGGATATGGCTTGAAAATCCCCCATATATCCCAAGGCTATTCCCCGGCATCTTCTGATTAAGGCAGCGATTTCCCCTGCCTGTCTTACAAAGAATGCACTTCCTACATGGCATAACCGCAGGAATCAGCACCTCTTTACCAATCCACTGCTCATCCCCTGCAACCACCTTACCAGCTATCTCATGACCTAAGGTGAGTGGTGGCTTAGATACAGTAGGTACCCCTTCATAAAAATATCCCAGATCTGTATGGCATACGCCACATCCTGCCACCTCCACTATCACCTCTCCAGGTTTTAACTCTGGAGTAGGAATCTCCTTTAATTCAAATCTTCCAGGGGTTATCTCCCCTGTCTCCCTATCCCTGACAGTGGGCTGAACCATCTGCCATGTCTTGATCTTATCTGGAACTGTCATGGGTTTGCTCCTCCTTTTAATTTTTAATTTTATACCATTCCGTATCCCCCATCCACACACAGAAGCTGACCTGTTATATAATCGCTTTCATCTGATGCTAAGAATACAAACGCAAGAGATATCTCCTCTGGTCTTCCAAACCTCTTAAGCAGGATCCTGTTCATATATACCTCTTTAAGCTTTTCATCTATACGAATCCTCTCTGTCATATCGGTCTCTACAACTCCAAGTGATATCACATTTACACATATATTATATCTTGCAAGCTCCCTTGCCATGGACTTGGTCATGCTTATAATTCCACCCTTTGCAGCACTATAATTCACCTGACCTACAGTTCCTACAATGCCAGCAACGGAGGATACATTTATTATCTTACCTTTCATCTGCTCCTTCATATGAAGGGCTGCCTTCTGAGAGCACAAAAATGTCCCCTTAAGATGGATATCTATTACCTGATCCCACTGCTCCTCAGTCATCTTTAACATCATGGCAGGTCTTGTAAGACCGGCATTATTTACCAATATGTCAATCTTTTTATATCTATCCAGTGCAGAATCTATCAGCTTCTGAACCTCTTCCGCATTGGATACATCTGCCTTTACCATTATGGCCTTCCTTCCTAAGGATTCAATCTGCTCAACCACCTCTTTTGCCGCTACTTCATTGGAAGTATAATTGATTACAAGATCAGCACCTTCCTTTGCAAATGCGATTGCCACTGCCCTACCTATCCCCCTGCTACTGCCTGTTACAATGGCCACCTTATCTTTTAATCTCATCTATCCCCCATCCCTTTATAACTACATTATAATTACATTATAGTTATTTTAAGAGTCTATTTTATTGTGAAATTGTTGTCAAGGGAAATTGCTCAGGGTAAGATCTATGATTTTACTTGATACATATGATTTTAAATTGATAATAATTTATTGATATGCCTTCTTTTTTTAGAAAAATCTTTCGCTCTTATGGTATCTTTGTAAGGGAAAGCAGATTTCTAAAGATATCTCTACTCATATTTGCACTTATCTGGTCTGGAGCGCTGATAATATTTTTTGCGGATGGCTATTATAGATCAAAGGGATGGGCAGGTCTTGTGGACTCCCTTTATTGGGCAATGGTGACCGTATCCACCGTGGGCTATGGAGATATTGTCCCATCTTCATATATAAGCCGAATATTTACCATTATCTTTATCCTAAGTGGTCCCATATTGCTTTCCCTAATAACAGCCAATATTGCATCCATATTTGTGGAGAGAAAGTTAAAGGAGGGGGAAGGATTGGAAGAGATTAGAGATAGAAATCATGTGCTTTTGTGTGGCTGGAATGAAAATGCGGAGAGGATACTTGAAGGAATGTTTGAAAAGATGGAAAGGGGCTTAGTTGTATTGATAAATGAACTTGAAAGGGATGAGGTGCAGTCCATACTATTTCATTTTAAAGAATTTGGACTTAAATTTGTAAGAGGAGATTTTATCAAAGCAGATGTACTGCTTAGGGCAAATGTAAAAGGGGCTAAGGCAGCGGTTATCCTTTCTGATAAATCCTCTCCCAGATATAGTATTGATAAGGCAGATGAAAGAACTGTCTTTGCGGTTATGGCAATAAAGTCTTTAAACTCTAAGGTCAGGACATGTGCCGAGCTCATAAATCCTGAAAACAGGGAGCATCTCCTGCGTGCAGGGGCAGACGAGGTGATAGTAAGGGGGGAGACCACAGGCTCTATGATAGCAAATGCTGTTGCATTTGCTGGACTGGGTGAGATGATGAGGATGCTTGTAAATGAGGAAGAAGGGATAAGATTCTGGAAGATACCGGTGGGCTCCAGATACAGGGGGAAGAGCGTGGGAGAGGTCTCCCGACAGCTTAGAGGAAAATATGGGGCACTGCTTATTGGAATAATTCAGCAGGTGGAATACATAAGATTAGAAGATATACTTTCAGAGGATATGACTGCTGTAGATCTCTTTATCAAGAGAAAATTTGAGGAATCTGGTAAGGACTTTTTCAGTGAAAAGAAGAGATTTAAGTATATAATAAATCCTTCAGATGATCTGATATTGGAAAAAAATTCTTTTTTAGTAGTTATATCTCATAAGAGACCAACTGAAGTAAAGATAATGGACAAGATAGCTATCAATCCATGAAAGATCCAAAAGATATAATAAAAGATATAGTGATATTTAGCAGGCTCTCAGATAATGATATTAAAATCATAAGCAATATCCTTAGGGAGGTAAGATTTAAAGAGGGTGAGACCATTATTGAGGAAGACGAGGAAGGAAATACCATGTATATAATTTTGGAAGGGGAGGTTGAGATATCCAAGACACTCTCCTTAGGTAATCAGGATAAGATGGATAAGATATTGACACGTCTTACACCTGAAAGTCATGAGGTAATAGGTGAGATGGCTCTTATTGCAAGGGAAAAGAGGTCTGCATCTGTAACCGCACTTAGTGATTGTGTACTTTATGAAATAAAGAGAGATGATCTAAATCGCATAATTGAAGAAAACCCTTGCTTAGGTATTAAAATACTCTATGGTCTCTGTGAACTGCTGAGTAAGAGATTAAAAAAGGCAGGGGATGATATTATAAAGCTCTCAACTGCCCTTGCCATTGCACTTAGTGGATAAGGATCTTTATCTCTTTTTCTTTGTCTTTTTGGTATCCTGATTGAGTTTTTTTCTCAATACACCCGATGTCTTAAATACCACCACCCTCCTTGCCTTAAGTCTAATATCTTCGGTTGTCTGTGGATTCCTCCCCCTTCTCTCTTTCTTATCCTTTACCTGAAATTTGCCAAAACCACTGATCAATATATCTTCACCACTTTCCAAAGTACTTTTAATTATTTCAAAGAGGCTGTCCACGAGCTGCCTGGATCTTGTCTTGCTCAATCCCACATTATTATACACATCATTTATGAGTTTGTCCTTTGTAAGTGTCATAATCAGATCTCCCCTGAATAATCCTTAAATTAAAAC
>CAYTXJ010000015.1:0-25752 GCA_964440775.1 uncultured Desulfobacteraceae bacterium
AAAAAGCTGTAATTATGGGTTATTTTAAATTAATTTTTGGGGATCTGGTCTCCGACCCAGAGGGTCATCCGACCCGGAGGGAGGTGTAACCCCCAGTGTAAATAGGGGTTATACAAAGCTCTCATGGCAAATAGAGGTTCAAACAGAGAAGATACTAAGAGCAGGATAATTGAGTCTGCAAAGAGGCTCTTTGCGGAGCAGGGCTATCAGAAGACCACGATAATTGATATATCAAGGCAGGCTGGATTATCGGAGGCGGCGTTATATGAGTATTTCCAAGGGAAAGAGGATCTGTTACTTACCATACCTGATCTCTGGGTCTCAGAGCTTCTAAAAGATTTAGAGGATCAGCTATTTGGACTGAAGGGTGCGGTTAACAAATTGAGAAAGTATCTCTGGTGGAATCTAAAGAGGATTGAAGAATCTCCGCTGGATGCAAAGATAGTGTATCTCTTTTTAAAGACAAATGCCAATTTCTTAAAGACAGATGTATATTCCAATGTGAAGATCCTCTATGGCTATCTCTTAGATATATTTGAGGAAGGGAAGGCAAATGGAGAATTTAGATCTGATCTGAATCCCTATATTGCAAGGGATATATTTGTGGGAACCATGGATCATATTGTAACCAGATGGCTTCTCAAGGACAGGTCCTATTCCCTGTTTGATAACTTAGAGGAGCTCTTTGAGCTCATGGTAGAAGGTTTTAAAGGAAGGAATTGTAAAAATCTATCTTAAGGAGGGTATTATGGCCAAACTACTTTATGAATGGGATTATTCAGGCTTTCCAGGTGCAAAGAAATACCCAAATATCTTTAAGCCCATTCAGATCGGAAATCTCATAATTCCAAACAGGATCAAATATGCTGCAACTGAAGATAATTTCAATGATCCCGATGGATTCATCACCGATGCTGATGTGGCATATATGCGTGCACGGGCAGAGGGTGTGGTAGGTGGTATGTGTTTTATGCAGGGTGTGTATATGGACCCAGAAGGTATTGGTCAGGGATATGTGGGGCAGGCTGCTGCATGGGATGACAAATTCATCCCGGGGCTAAAGAGGATTGCAGATGCCATACACAGTGAAAGGGCGATTGCAGGTTTTCAGCTGATGGACTGTGGAAGGGTAGGAGCGGTCAATCTCCCTGAAGGGCGTGGCCCATCTGCAGTGCCTCAGAGGCTCAGGGTATTTAAGCCCATAAGGGAGATGAGCAAAGAAGAGATAAAACAGATGATTCAGCAACATGTGGATGCTGCAAGGAGAGGGGTGGAGGCCGGATTTGATGTAATAGAGATATCAGGAATTGTGGGATATCTTATCTCCAACTTCCTATCCAGCTACACAAACAGAAGAACAGATGAATATGGTGGAGATATCAGGGGTAGATGTCAGGTGATGGTGGAGATCATCCAGAGGGTAAAGGAAGAGGTGGGCCCAGATATCCCTGTGGGAATCAGGCTATGTGCTGAAGAGCTGCTGGATGATGTGCGTGGGAACACTCCAGAAGAAAGTATGATCACCTATAAGATGGCAGAGGAGGCGGGCATAGACTATATAAGTGCTACCGCTGGTTGGCAGGAGTCCATTGTTCCAGTTATAAGCAGGGATGTCCCGCAGGGCTCCTGGCTTCATCTTGCAAAGAGGGCAAAAGAGCATGTAAATGTTCCCATTACCATGGCGTATAGAATATTCCTGCCCCATTTCCCAGAAAAGGCCATCTCAAAGGGTGAGCTGGATATGTGGGAGATGTGTAGATCTATGATTGCAGATCCTCTTATGCCAAAGAAGGTATTAGAGGGAAGAGAGGATGAGGTAAGGCACTGTGTGGCCTGTAATCTCTGCCTTGCAAGGCTATTCAGAGATGCTCCCATGACATGTTATATCAATCCATTGTGTGCCCATGAACATGATGAAAGGTTCTATCCCAAGCCTGTAAAAGAGGATGAAAAGAAGAAGGTCATGATCATCGGAGGAGGGCCTGCAGGGCTTGAATGTGCCTATATGGCAGCTCAGCGTGGCCATGAGGTGCATGTGTATGAAAAGAGAGAAGAGATCGGTGGAACCATACTTGAGGCCTCAAAGGCACCATATGGTGATGAGGAACTAATGACATGCATAAACTATCAGAGGACAATGTGTAAAAAGTATGGAGTGGAATTTCATCTCGGTGTTGAGGTCACAGAGGAGCTCATTCAGGATGAGTTTCCTGATACAGTGGTCATTGCAACTGGGCCTAAGTATTCAGAGCTAAAGGCAAAGGTGGCTGAAGGTGCAGAGGTGGTAAACATTCTGGATGTGATGAGAGGAGAGGCAGAGGTTGGTGAAAATGTGGTTGTCTGGGGGAACAGAAAGCCAGGAATCGGATGTGCCCTTATGCTTGCCCGTTCAGGTAAGAAGGTAACCCTTGTGGGAAAAGACAAGACAGCAGGGTTTGATGTGAATCCCTCTTTTAAGTGGCGTTATATGATCTATCTCAGGCAGAATGGGGTGAAGGTATATAATGACTGTGATATTGAAGAGGTCAATCCAGGAGAGATCATTGTCAGAACCTATGATGGATATAGATTCCCGGTTAAGTGTGATACAGTAATTGTGTCAGAGAGAGAGCCCAATGAGGCATTGAAACAGGCAGCCCTATCTGAAGGTATCGAGGTATTTGTTATAGGTGATGCCCTTATGCCCAGAAATATGTCAAGTGCGGTTCACGATGGTTACAGGATAGGGCTCAGGATATAAGGAAAGGAGGTATAAGCCATGCCTTTTGATGCAGAAAAAGAGATAACAAGGCTATGGAGAAATCTACATAGCGCTCAGGAAGAGATATGTAGGACATTTTATAGATGGAGAGAGGTGGCAAAAGATATTGCTGGAGACGGTGCTGATGAGACTGAGATAGCGCTTAAGGCAGCAGAGTTTATAGGAAAGGAGCTCGGAAAGGGACTGCTCCCCAGACTTAACTGGCTTAAGGGGGAAGAGGCCTTTTTGATGAATCTTGCAAGGGCCTTTGCCAATATCTGGGCAAATGAGGGAGCGATCTGTCAGGTTGAAAAGGGTGAAAAGGATGGTGAAGTATATATCAAGTGCACCAGAGATACCTGGCCGTCCATTGCAAAGGAATATGATGTGCCTATGGAAGAGGTTGCAAAGACAAGGGAGAGAATCTTTCAGGCAGCACTTGAGGATGTGAGCGTGTTCTTTAATATCCCCTTGGCAATAGAGATGCTTAAGGCAATTCCAAGGGGTGAGGGTATGTATCTCTTTAGACTTTATAAAAAAGAGGAGGGCTAAGAGATGGCAGCTCAGGTAGATTTGGAAAAATGTGGTATGTGTGGAGGATATAGTCAGCCCCTCTGTGTTGAGGCATGTCCTGACTCTGCCATAAGGGTTCAGGATGGAAGGATTGTGGTAACTGAATTTCTCTGTGAGGACTGTAATGAGTGCGGAAATGTATGTCCTGATGAGGCCATAGAGGTGCCTCTGGAAAAGGTCACATTTTAGACTATAGGGGGGGTTAAAGGATGAAGGTAAATAAGATCGATCACATATGTATTGCGGTAAAAGACTTAGAGGAGGCTAAAAAGGTATGGGAGCCCCTTCTTGGAAAAAGTGCGCCTGATGACTCCTATGTGGATGAGAGGGAAAAGATAAGGGTTGCAAGATACTGGATTGGAGAGGTGGGTTTTGAACTTATGGAATCCACGACTCCAGATGGGGAAGTGGCAAAGTTCATAGAAAAGAGGGGCGAAGGGATAATGCTTCTCAGCTTTAATGTGGATAATACCAGAGAGGCAATTGAAGAGCTAAAAGAGAAGGGGTATCCCTTTATTCCAGATAGTGAAGGCAATATTGAAAGACCATTTAGGGACTGTGAATTTGCGTTTATTCATCCTAAGAAGCTCAATGGGGTTCTGACCGAACTTATTGACTATAAGTGGGAGGAGTTGAAAGGCAAAAAGTAGATGGGAAAGAGAAAGGTATTTGAACTCTATCTGGTCTATGTAAATGCAGAGCTCTGTGATGGTTGTAAAGAGTGTGTGTATTATTGCCCTGTGGATGTGTTTGACTTTGACACCAAGGCAAGGCCTGCGCGTCCTCAGAACTGCCTTGGGTGTAGGACGTGTGAGGCGGTCTGCAAATCAAAGGCGGTAATAATTACTGAGATATAGTATCGTGTCTGGAGAGATACTGATCATTGGTGGAGGAATTGCAGGGATAAGTGCGGCACTAAATGCCGCAGATTATGGAAAGAAGGTCTATCTCATAGATGACACCCCCTCCATTGGTGGAATAATGGCTCGTCTTGATAAGACCTTTCCCACCAACGACTGCTCCATCTGTATTGAAGCTCCTAAGATGTATGAAGTGGAGAATCACCCACTTATTGAGATAATGACAAACACGGAACTTAAGAGGATCAGAAAGAAGGGAAAGGGCTTTCAGGTTGTTCTTCAAAAGAGGGCACGCTTTATAGATGAAGAGAGGTGTACCGGATGTGGAAAGTGTATAGAGGTATGTCCTGTGCTTGTGGATGATGAACTGGATGGAAAGATAGGGGGGAAGAGGAAACTTATCTATATGCCTTTTCCGCAAGCGGTTCCCAATGTGGTAGTGCTTGATCCTGACTGCCGTTATGGAAAAAGAAGGAAGGATGGCGCATGCATTGGTGGATGTGTGGTGGATTGCTCACAGTGCAGGGAGTGTCCCATTGCGCTGTGTGTTAAGGCATGTCTGGAGGAGGGAAAAGATGCTGTAAGACTTTGGCAGTCTAATAAAAACATAAGACTGGAAGTGGACTCTGTAATCATCTCAAGTGGTCTAAGCCCCAGTGAACCACCAAAGGGATTATTTGGATATGGTATCTATCAGAATGTGATAACCAATATGCATTTTGAAAGGCTTATGAATGCAGGGGGGCCAACTGGTGGAATCATCAAGAGGCCATCAGATGGAGCGCATCCAAAACGGGTTGCATGGATTCAGTGTGCAAACAGGGGCTTAAAGGAAGGGCTTTTGCCGTATTGCTCAAAGGTATGCTGCATGATATCCAACAAGCAGACCATCATTTCAAAGGAACATGACCCTGAGATGGAAACCACCATATTCAATATGGATCTTACCGCCTATGGGAAAGGGTTTTATGACTTTTACAGAAAGGCCGTCTCCATGGGAGTGCGTTACATAAGGGCAAAGCCCTTTGCAGTAAGTGAGATTCCAGAAAGCAAAAATCTTATCCTCAGCTATGAAGATCCTGAACAGGGAAAAGTAGTAGATAAAGAGGTGGATCTACTGGTTCTTGCAACTGGCCTTATCCCTTCTGACAGAAATCAGAAGCTATCCAAGGTCTTAGGTATAGGCCTCAATGAATTGGGCTTCTTTAAAGAGAAGGATTCCTTAGATGCCCCCCTTGAAAGTGAAGTGGAGGGTATATATCTCTGTGGTGGGGCACTGGGGCCCATAGATATATCAGAATCAGTGGTTCAGGCAATGGCTGCAGCCCTCAAGGCGGTGATCTATTCAGATAAAGACAGGGGGAGTGCTTAAGATGGCAGAAGAGATAAGGATCGGTGTCTTTATCTGCGATTGTGGATCTAACATAAGAGGTGTTATAGATGTCCCAAGGCTTGTGGAATTTTCAAAGACCCTTCCCCATGTTGTGCTATCAGATGAAGGGAAGTGGACATGTTCTGTTGATTATCTTTCCAGAATGAAGGAGTTGATAAAAGAACATTCGCTAAATCGTGTAGTTGTGGCAGCCTGCACTCCAAGGACACATGAGCCCTTATTTAAAAGGACCGTAAAAGAGGTAGGCCTAAATCCCTATCTCCTTGAGTTTGTAAGTATCCGAGAACAGGCCTCCTGGGTCCATATGAAACAGAAGGAGGAGGCCACTAAGAAGGCAAAAGATCTTATAAAGATGGCCGTTTCAAAGGCAGCACTCCTTGAAGAAGGAGAAGAGATTAGACTCCCTGTAGGAAAGGAAAGTGTGGTAATTGGCGGGGGCATCTCTGGAATATATTCTGCCCTTAGCCTTGCAAATCAAGGATTTCAGGTGATTCTCATTGAGAGGGAAAAAGAGCTTGGAGGGATACTTAAAAGACTCAAGAGTGTAAAAGTGGACTCTAAGGAGCTTGATCCTAAAGAGGTGCTTCAAGCCAAGTTAAATGAGATTGAGAGCAATTCCAATATTAAGGTATTAACAGGATATGAGATTAAAGAGGTGGATGGATACATAGGAAATTTCAGGGTGAAGGTGGAAAACAGAAGTGGTTCCGAAGAGATAAAGGCATCCACCATAGTGGTTGCAACAGGGATGACAGAGCGTAAGCCACAAAGGGGCCAATTCCTCTATGGTGAAGATAGAAGAGTTTTAACACAGCTTGAACTCGAAGAGGCCTTAAAAGAAAACTACGATGGATTTTTAAATGATGTAAAGAGAGTGGTTATCATAAATTGTATAAATTCCAGAAATGAAGAGTATGGCTGCTGTAATATGGGATGTCAGATATCACTTAAAAATGCCAAAATGTTAAAGGAGATGATACCTGATTCAGAGATCTTTGTCCTTTACAGGGATCTTACCCTCCCTGGAAGTGAAGGAAAGATCATATACAGGCTAAGAGAGAAGGGAGTAAAGTTTATAAGATTTCCCGATGATAGATACCCAGTAGTAAGTAATGATAATGGAGCGCTTCGGATTGAAGTCTTTGACAGGATACTTTCTGAGGCCCTCAATATTGATGCAGATCTATTGGTGCTTACATGCGGTTTTAAGGGCGCAGATGGAATCGATGAATTAAAGGGGATGCTGAAGGTATCTTCAAATTCAGAGGGATTCCTTCAGGAGGCCCATGTAAAGCTTGGGCCTGTAGATTTTCCAAGTGATGGTATATACCTGTGCGGATGTTCCAGGTCTCCAAAGGGAGTAAAAGAGAGCATCGTTGAGGCAATGGCAGCGGCCATGAGGGCCTCTATCCCCATGAATCAGGGATATATTGAGGCAGAAGGAATAATTGCCAAGATAGACTTAGAGAGATGTAACAGCTGTGGACTGTGCTGGAAGAGATGCCCTTTTAGTGCCATAAAAGTGGATGAAGAGAAGAGACCCCATGTAATTGAGGCACTCTGCAAAGGGTGTGGACTGTGTGCAGCCGATTGCCCAAAGAGGTGTATCACAATTGTCCATTTTAGAGAAGACCAGATAATAGCACAGATTGAGGCCGCTCTTGAAGAGGAACCCCAAAAGAAGATCATCGGTTTTGTATGTCATTGGTGTGCCCTTGGTGGGGTGGATATGGCAGGAGTAAGCAGGCTTCAGTATCCTCCAAATGCAAGATTAATAAGGGTTATGTGTTCTGCAAGGGTATCTATCTCTATGATTGAAAAGGCATTTGAGCTTGGTGCAGCAGGAGTCCTGGTTGCAGGGTGTGAATTTCCCACATGTCATTATATAAGCGGAAACTATGCAGCGGAAAAGAGGGTAAATAGGGCTAAAAAGATTCTAAAAAAGAAGGGGTATGATCCTGAAAGACTCTGGCTTTTATGGTGTTCTGCTGCAGATGGGCCTAAGTTTGCAGACACTATGCAAAGGATGGTCAAGGAGTTAGGGCTAAATTAGAGGAGAGAACCCTATGGATAGCTTAATGGAGGCTGAAGAAAATCTAAGGGAATTCAGAGAGACAATCGGAAGCGAAAAGGTCTATGCCTGTTTTGAATGTGGGCATTGTAGCGCCTGCTGTCCGGTTAAGAGGATAAGGCAGGAATTCAGTCCAAGAAAGATTATACATATGGTGCTTCTGGATATGTTAGATGAACTTATAAGATCTAATATTATATGGTATTGCACCAATTGTTATCTCTGTCAAGAGCTATGCCCTCAAGGGATAAGGATTGCGGATCTAATCTTAGAGTTAAAAAACCTCTCATTTAAGAGGGGGCTTAGTCCTGATGGAATAAGAAGACAATTTGAGCTTTTAAAGACACAGGGAAGGATATATCTTTTGGATGAATTTGATCAAAAGAAGAGAAAAAAGGCAGGATTACCTCAATTGAGGGGTTCCATAGATGATCTAAGAGTGCTTCTGGAGGGATGATAATGAGATATGCGCTCTTTTTGGGTTGCACCATACCTGCAAGGTCAAGACAGTATGAGATGTCTTCAAGGGCTGTGCTTGAAAGATTAGGAGTTGAGGTGGTGGATCTTTCTGAATTTTCATGTTGTGGCTATCCCATAAAGACATCTGACCACTACAAGGCACTTTTGATTTCTGCAAGAAATCTTTCAATATGTAAAACCAAAGGACTATCCACAATTCTTACCCTCTGTAGCTCCTGTAATTCCATGCTAAGGGAATGTGCATATCTTATTTCAAAAGACAGTGAATTGAAAGAGAGAATAGATAAGGATCTCAAGAAAGTGGGACTGAACGTAGAAGATGGTATAGAGATCAAACACATTGCAAAGCTTCTATATGAGGATATAGGGCTTGAAAATATTAAATCAAAGATTGAAAGGCCACTAAAAGGACTTAAAATTGCCAATCACTATGGCTGCCATTATCTGATGCCAAAAGAGATCTATGAGGGAGAGGAGGATATCCTCAATCCCTATTCTCTGGATAGAATCACAGAGATAACAGGTGCTCAAATTGTCCACTATGGATATGAAAAGAGCTGTTGTGGTGGGCCTCTACTGGTTTCAGATGAAGATACTGCCCTTGAGATAGCAAGGCAAAAATTGGATAGGGTAAAAGAGGCAGAAGCAGATTCCATTAATCTGGTATGCCCATTCTGCTCTTTGATGTATGATGGGAATCAGAAAGGAATTGAGAGGAGATTTGAGACCCAATACAGGATCCCTGTCTTATATATTACCCAGCTTTTGGGACTTTCAATGGGAATAGATTCAAAGAGCTTGGGGCTTAACCTCAATGTGGTAAAGACTAAGGATCTAATAGATAAGATTTCATAATAGTCTTCAGGGGGGACAGATGGAAAAGAGATACCACCTTGGATGTGATATAGGAGGCACATTTACAGACTTTGTGCTCTTAGATGAAAAGACTGGGAAGATGCATATTCATAAGTGTCTTACCACACCCAAGGATCCCTCAGATGCAGTGGAGATAGGGATAAAAGAGCTTGAAAGAGAGGTTTCAGGATATATCTCCTCCCTATATGAGATAATCCATGGAACCACTCTGGTGATAAATTCCATTATAGAGAGAAAGGGTGCAAAGACAGGGCTTATTACCACAAAAGGATTTAGGGATGTTCTGGAGTTGAGACGGGAGATCCGCTATGCCCCTTATGACATATTTGCAGAATTTCCAAAACCCTTAGTTCCACGAAGGCTTAGGCTTGAGGTGGATGAAAGGATAAGGAGTGATGGAACCATCCTTAAGCCTCTAAATGAAAAAGAGGCACAAGAGGTGGTCAAAAGACTGGTGGATATGGGAGTGGAATCCATTGCGGTATGCCTTATAAATTCCTTTGAAAACCCTGTGCATGAATACATGATAAAGGAGATTATAGAAAGGGAATACCCTGAAATAAGCGTATCCATATCCTATGAGGTATTACCCCAGATACGGGAATATGAAAGGACAAGCACAACCGTTACCAACGCATATGTAAAGCCATTAACTGGAAGGTATCTATCTGGGCTTGCAGGAAGACTCAGAGATCTGGGATTCAATGGAAGGCTTTTTATAATGCTAAGCAGTGGTGGAATAACTTCGGTGGAGACCGCTTCCCAGTATCCTGTCCGCATCATTGAATCAGGTCCAACTGCTGCGGTGATATCTGGTCAATACTATGGAAAGCTCTTTAACATCCAGGAGATCTTTTGCTTTGATATGGGAGGAACTACTGCCAAATCCTGCCTAATTCAGGGCGGAGTGGCAGGTGTGGTTCCCACCTTTGAGGTGGGAAGGGTGCAGAGGTTTATGAAGGGAAGTGGGCTTACCATACAGGTTCCTGTGGTGGATCTCATGGAGATAGGCGCAGGTGGCGGAAGTATTGCAAAGGTAAGCTCCTTAGGAACGCTTCAGGTTGGGCCTGAAAGCTCTGGTGCTGACCCAGGCCCCATATGTTATGGAAGAGGAGGAAGAGAGCCCTGTGTTACAGATGCAGATCTGCTCTTAGGTTATTTAGATGAAGACTACTTCTTAGGTGGAAAGATGAAGCTGGATAAAGACTCTGCAAAAAAGGGGGTTGAAGAAAAGATTGCAAAGGCACTAAATGTTCCCTCTATTCAGGCCACCTGGGGCATACATGACCTTATAAATGAGACCATGGCAGCAGCTGCTAAGACCCACATTGCAGAAAAGGGTGGAAATCCCAAGATAGTTACTGTGATTGCATTTGGAGGAGCCGGCCCGGTGCATGCATATGGACTTGCAAAGAAGCTGGGTGCACCCAGAATAATCGTGCCTCCCAATGCAGGGGTAGGCTCAGCCTTAGGATTCTTTACAGCACCAAGGGCATATGATCTGGTCAGAAGCCACAAGGTGACACTTGGAGATGCGGATTTTAAAGAGATTGAAGACATTTTTAGACAGCTTGAAGAGGAGGGAGTAAAGACCTTAGAGAAGGCAGGGGCATCAAAAGAGGATATCAGGTTTGAACGTTCTGTAGATTTGAGATTTGTGGGGCAGGGATCTGAGACCAATACTCCTATTCCAGAAAGTGATTTTACCACTCTGAGTAAGGAAGAGATCAGAAACAGGTTTGATACTATATATGAAAGGCTCTATGGCAGAACATATCCAGACAATGAGGTTGAATTTATAAACTTTAAAGTGAGGGTATCTCTGCCTGTAAAGTCTATTCAGTTTCCAAAGTTAGAAAAGAAGGTTAAAGGGATTGAAGATACCATCAAAGGAAAGCGGCCTGCATACTCTCCAAAACAAAAGGATTTCATACCATATACTGTGTATGACAGATATAGCCTTTATCCGGGAGCTGGATTTCGTGGCCCTGCCATCATTGAAGAAAGAGAAAGCACCATTATTGTAGGTGAAGATGCAGAGGTTAGAGTGGATGACTATGGATTTATCTGGATAGAGATGGAGGGATAAGATGGCAAGAAGATTTGATCCCATAACTTTGGAAATCCTATGGCGTAGGCTTATATCCATAGTGGATGAGGCAGACAGTGCTGTTGCAAGAACTGCCTTTTCAAGCCTCTTAAGAGATGCACATGACTATACCTGCATGTTCACAGATAGACGTGGAAGAGAACTTGCCCAGGGAACCTTTGCCACCCCCGGACAATCTGGTGCCATGTCACTGGGTGTAAAGAATATGATAAAGGGCCTTCCAGAAGATGCTTTCAGACCCGGTGATATATTTATCACCAATGATCCCTGGCTACTTGCAGGGCATCTAAATGATGTATGTGTGATGAGTCCCATATTCTATAAAGACAGGCTTGTGGCATTTACAGCCTGTGTGTTTCACCATTCAGACATTGGTGGTAGAGTCTCTTCTGATAATCACGAGGTATATGAAGAGGGTCTGTTTATACCACTGGTTAAGCTATATGATGAGGGAAAGCCCAATGAGGCAGTGCTTGAGATGATCAAGTGGAATGTGAGAACCCCGGATGAAGTAATTGGGGATATCAGAAGCCAGATCGCTGCAAATCATGTATGCGCTGAAAAGATCTGCAAGATGCTTGAAGAGTATGATTTAGAAGACCTGGAAGACCTGGCCGATGATATAATTGAAAGGACAGAGATGAGCCTTAGGAATGCCATAGAAAGGGTGCCAGATGGGGTGTATAGTGCAGAAGGAAGAATTGAGCAGATGGAAGGAAGAGAGGATGTAATTATAAAGGCAAAGGTAGAAATCAGAGGAAGCGATATAGTGGTGGATCTGAGTGGCTCATCAGGTCAGGTGGATTGGGGTGGAAATGTGGTCTACAACTTTACCTATGCATATGTGCATATGGCAGTAAAGAGCATGTTTGACCCCTATATCCCCAACAATGAAGGAAGTGCGCGCCCCATAAAGCTCATTGCACCAGAGGGAACTGTGGTAAACTGTAAGTTCCCTGCTGCGGTGGCTGCCAGGATGCAGATAGGCCATTTCCTGACTGAGATAATGTATAAGGCAATGGCTGAAGCACTCCCTGATAGGGTAATAGCAGGAAGTGGAGGCACCCCTGCCACAATGAATGTCTTTTATGGAAAGAGAAAGGATGGAAGACCATTTCACTGTGTGATAATCAGAGGTGGTGGGATGGGGGCAAGTGCTCAGAGCGATGGAAAATATGTATATATCTTTCCTGCAAATGGAGCCAATACCCCGGTAGAGATACTTGAAAGCGACACCCCTCTGATTGTAGAAAAAAGGGAGCTTATAACAGATTCCGGTGGGCCTGGAAGGTCTAAAGGTGGTCTTGCAAGGACAATGGTTATAAGGGTGCCAGACGATGAATATGCTCCCATTCCACCAGTTAGTCTTGGAATTCAGTCTGGTAGATTCATATATCCACCAGAAGGTCTATTTGGAGGTAAGCCAGGTGCAAAGGCAAGGTTTCTTGTAAATGGAGAACCGGGCAACCCCTATGGTCTTACCCAACTTAAACCCGGTGATATAGTGGTGATGGATACAGCAGGTGGTGGCGGATACGGCGATCCCTTAGAGAGAGATCCAGAGCTGGTCTTAGAGGATGTGCTTGAAGGATATGTGAGTGTGGAAGGTTCAAAGAGGGACTATGGAGTGGTTATAGATATTGAAAAGGAGCAGATAGACTGGGAAGGCACAAAGACCTTAAGAGAAAAACTAAAAACAAATTTTTAAAGAACTTTTTAACAAAGAAAGATGCCTGAATTATGCCCATTTTTATGGGCTTGAGTAGATGAAAGGGTATGTTTTTATTCCAAAGTTGGGTTATAGACATCAGCTTTTACTTTAGAAGATCTAAAAGATGTTCTTATATTAATTTTGGATATCGTTATTTCCCTTTCTGAATCTTTTTTATTGAAGATATCTTATTAGTATAGTATAGCGAGATTCATTGCTTATTCCAGGTTTTTACCAACTAATTTGGAGCAGAACCTTTTACGATGCCCTTATTTTTACTTCTTATATTAATATTTTTTATCTCTTTGATCTTGACAATGGTGGGACTTGGAGGAGGACTTATCTATTCACCTCTATTTGTGCTCTTGAAATTTCCTATTAGCACTGCCTTATCAGCTTCTCTCTTCCTCAATGGTATTGCCGCTATTTCTGCTGCTATAACATATTTCCGAAAAAGGATGGTAGATATAAGACTCGGACTACCTCTATTGATTACCTCAACTGCGAGTGCTCCCTTAGGCGCTATGCTTTCTTCTAAGATAGATGTGCGACTGTTTAGCCTGATAATGGCATCAATTATACTACTTGCAGCGATAAGGATGCTATTTTCATCAAAACCAGAGGCTTCGGTTTTCCAGATAGGGACACTGCGTAGAATATTGGGTGGGGGTGTAGTTGGTATCTTAATTGGTGTAATGGCCGGGCTCCTTGGCATAGGGGGAGGGGTCTTTATTGTCCCCTTACTGATTTATGTGCTAAAGGTTCCCACTAAGAATGCAGCGGCTACCTCAATCTTCATCGTAGTCTTTTCATCCTTTAGTGGATTCTTTACTCATATTAGTATCGCATCACCAGACTGGAAATTTATATTCACAGCTGCTATATTTTCTTTTTTGGGAGGTCTATTAGGTTCTCGAATAATGGCTGAGAGAGTTAGAGGTCGCACTGTTCGTCGGATCTTTGGATGCGTATTTTTGATTCTTGTCTTTAAGCTTGTCCAAAAGGCCTTATATTAGAGCCCTGAGTCAAAAAATGAAAGAAGGCATTCTTAGCTGAAGCCCAAAAAGGTGAAGAAGAGATTAGCACTCCTTTTTCTGTATTTTAATTTCGTCTCTTAATCTCTTAAGTTCGCTCCATAGCCTGTCTACCTGTCTTTCAGTATGTGTTACCTCT
Organism: uncultured Desulfobacteraceae bacterium; assembly: GCA_964440775.1. GTDB lineage: Bacteria > Desulfobacterota > DSM-4660 > Desulfatiglandales > JALVMZ01 > CAYTXJ01. The sequence continues at coordinate 13,988 of CAYTXJ010000015.1, forward strand.
TTATCATTATATATTATATAATCTGCATATCCTAACTTTTCTTCCATAGGAAGTTGAGCTCGTAGCCTTGCCTCTGCCTCTGCCTCATCTATTCCATCTCTCTGAATAAGCCTCTCTATCTGTATATCCTTGGGAACAAATACCAGGATATTTTTCAGAAAACGATATTGCAGATTAAGCTCAAATAGAAGCGGTATATCTACAACAATTATGGGAGTGTCTTCCTTTTGGGTTATCTCCTCCATCTGTATTAAAAATTCATCCATGATCCTGGGATGGGTGAAGGATTCAAGTTTTTTTCTCTTTTCCATATCCTTAAATACGATCTCAGATAACCTCTTCCTGTCTATAGTATTGTCCTCAGCCAATATCTGCCTTCCAAAATACTCTACAATATCCTTCCAGGCAGGCCTTCCGGGCTTAACTACCTCCCTTGCAAGTATATCAAAATCTATTATGTGTGCACCTCTCTCCCTCAGCATACCACTTACTGTGCTCTTTCCACTTGCAATTCCACCGCTCAGTCCCACAACCAATCTCCTTCCTTTACTTCTTACTTTTTCCACTATATCCAAGTCCCTATATGCAGGAGGGAATACTTCCAAAAGATCTGATTCTACACCTGCATAGCTTATCGGATATCTAACCCCTCTTCTATAAAGGCCTTCAAGCCCTCTGATTACCATATCTATCATCTCTGCAGGAATGGCCATTACCAGTTCATCGTCCTGTGCATGGCCATAACGCCTCTCTCCATAGCAGGGGATGGTAAGATAGGCTTTTCTTTCCTGTATGGACCTCACTATCACATCTGCACATGATGACTCACCAACACAGAAAAACTGCATCACCTGATAGGATTCAAGCTGGATAGCATTAATAAGCAGGATCATCTGAGCCGGATTCCCATATATCAGCACTATATCAGGATGAAAGGGGTTGTATCTTAGAGGGGCAAGTGCAACCGCCTCATACTTTCCCAAGGGGAGCCTGGGAATGGATTCTTCAAATCTCCTTGCATCCTCCTTCTTTTTAACCCATACAATGCTTCTAAATGTCCCATCGGTATATATCTCTGGAAGCTTACCCAGGCCTATGATGGAAGAACAGGTGGGGAATATGAAATCCTTTCCCTCTGCCCCTACGGTCCAGTCAAAGTTTCGCACCAGATTTATCATCTGACATAGTGTAAGTCTCTTATCTATCCTCCTAAGATAGGGAATATGATTCAGCCATTCTCTGTTTTCAAGCATTCTAAAGGCCACAGGAAAGGAACGCAGTCTAAGGAGAGTATCAAGCTTTTGGACCTTTTTGTCCCACCCTTTCACATCTTTTAAAAAATCCATAGCAATGCTCCTCAATCTCTATCTACTTAAAGACAATAGGGTTATACCTGCCACTTTTTAGTGCCTGGATAAGATCCTCTTCTGTGCGTATAGGGTCTTTAAAAGCGGTTGCATATCTTCCGACACTGCCTATATCATGGGCATCACTTCCTCCCGTAATTAATCTATCTGCCTTCTTTGCTACCTCAAGTGCAAATCTGTTTTCATCATCTGTAACTCTGCTATTTAAGACCTCCACGGCATCCGCATTCTGGATAATGGGTCTCTTTAAGGCAGACTCTACAGTAATTCCAAGCTCTTTAAGACCAAATGTTAAAAATCCCCGAAATGGATGGCAGGCAATCATAAACCCTCCTCCCTTTAGGACAATGTCTCTCAATCTTTCAATCTTCATAATCTCTTCAGCCTCCAGCTCCATACCAAATACAAGCATATCTCCCTGATCCGTAGTGATCTCCACACCTCTGAGAACCAATAGACCATACCGCTCTATCAGCTCTTCAACCTCTTCTCTTTTCCACATCACCTGATGCTCTGTAAGACATATTCCATTAAGCCCTATCCTTTTTGCCTCTTTTATTGCCTCTTCCACACTCATCACGCTACATTTGGATCTGGGATATGTATGGATATGAAGGTCAATGATGGATGCAAATTCCCCTGCCTCATCTCTCCGGGCAATGGATCTTTCGAATCTACCATCTCTTTCAGATACCTCTACTTTAGTGCCTCCCCCTCTTTTCTCCTTTAGATATCCATATCTCTTCGAAATTAAATAGCTAAACAAACCCTCTTTTATAAGATTTGCAAAGTGTCTGCATGAAGATCTGGATAGTCTTCTATATATGGCCTCAATAGAGCCTGGCTCTATCCCACTTCCTATGATCTCTCTTAGAGGAGGAATAGCTCTGAAACATTGAGAATTTTCCTCCCTTATCCATTTGGCCTTAATATCAGATATGATATTCCTATCTTCATCAATCTCTATCTCAATCTCTAAGGCATATATATCATCATCAAGGTCTCCATGAACAATAACCATATCACGATCTTTCCATATCCATACTGTCTTATTTCGAATAAAGTTTTCCACAGCTTAGCCTCCTATCCCTGTCTCAGATCTATTCCCTCAAGAAGAGGACTCTCAGTAGAGAGTGCCGCACAGCTATTTAAGAGCCTGGTATTCTTTTTTACCAGCTCCATAAAAAAGGCCCTCTCTTCCTTTAAATCCTTGCTGCGTGGTGCCTTGGATAGGACCTTCTTGGTAAATAGCAGGATTACAGAGTCGCACATATCTTCAATAAAGAAATCCACCTGCTCTTCCTTTAATCTGGATTCCACACAGGAGGCAATAATCTTTCTTATCCCTGCCCCAATCTTAGCACCCAATAGCTCTGGAAGATTGTAGCTCATACCCCCTGTCTCAACCCTAAGGTGGATGATTTCAAGATCTGGAATGCTCACCTCCATCTCCCCAAACAGACTCAAATGGGAGTCCATCTGATAGCCTATTACCTTAAGTTTCTGATCATCCACCCTCTCCACCTTTGAGCATTTGGTGCGAAAAAAATGGGTTACCTCTGCCATCTTTACCCCCTTACTTTTACACTGGGGGTTACACCCCCCTTCCCTGCCGGGGCGGAGTCCCCTCTAAGACGCGGTCGGGTCGGAGACCAGACCCCCAAAAAATTAACTTAAAATTACAGATTTTTTATGAGAGCTTTGGAAAATTTAAAGCTCTCAATCTTATACTTTCCATGGATAAACCCATAATAAAAATCAGTTTAAGCGAAAAGGGAAATATAAACCTTTCCTTCTCCATCATAACCGTTAAGGAATGGAGAAGGAAAGGCTTTAATCATATTGCTTCGTAATAATAACTTGCTTTAAAGGATATCTATTCTATTTTTCCCCTTTTCCAATCTGTATTTATGGATAGATACTAAATTAATAAATTTATGCTACCTCAAGCTCCCTTCTGGCTGCCATATCAAAAAGCACCCTCTCTCTTGCCTTATCAATACCAAGCGCCTTTCTCTTCTTATCGATATGATTTATCATCATCTTTGCCATCTCATAAGGATCTTCTGCAAATCCCCAATAGCCAAGCCCTAAGTCCTCAAGTCCTCCAAAGAGAAGGTCATAAAATTTTGTGCCTTTAATTGCAGGGAAACTGACACCGAATACTGTATACACACCGGACGCCACAAAATAGTGTCCAATAGAGATGGCCTTTTCGCTCATCCATTCGGGAGCAGCACCTGCAACAGGAAGATCTGCTATGCTATCTCCTAGGCCCCCAGTTTTTACCATCTCAGCGCAGGCGATCAAAATTCTGCTATTGTCCACACAGGAGCCTAATCCTAAGACAGGCGGCATACCTACTGTCTCACACACCTCCCTCAGTCCAGGTCCTGCAAGATGAGCTGCCTCTGGAGTATATAGGCCTGCCTTGGCAAGGGCTATCTGGGAACAGCCTGTCTGAACCACTAAGACATCATTTTTAATAAGCTCTTTTACCAGCTCCACATGCACCCAATCATGTCTTACCCTGGGATTGGTGCAACCCACAACCCCTGCAACTCCTCTTATCCTTCCATTTATGATATTGTCATTTAAGGGGGTGTAGGAGGCTCTGAATGTTCCACCCAGCATATAGTTTACATATTCATGAGAAAAGCCATGAATACCCAGATTCTTTATCTGGGGAATCTCAATGGGCATCTTTCTGTTTTTAAATCTCACAATGGCCTTAATGACAATTTCATCAGTGCATTTTCTGGGCTCAATCTCATGAAATTCAATATGTTCCACCCCTTCAATCTTTGCCCTGGGATTAGTGGTAAAGAGGAATGTGCCATAACATTCAGCCACCTTGGCAAGCCCCTGTTTAATACATTGAACATCCACTGCCATGGCATCCACAGCACCTGTTACTAAGACCGCTTCAGTGGACATAAAATTACCCGCATGTGGAATTCCATGCCTTGAGAGCATCTCTGTACCTGAGCAGCACATTCCCAAAAGATTAATCCCCTTTGCACCTGCCTCCTTTGCAGCCTCAATAAGCGTGGGGTCATTTACTGAAGCAAGCATTGCCTCAAAGAGGTTGGGCTCGTGTCCGTGAATGATTATATTTACATGATCTTCTTTGAGGCATCCCATATTTATCTCTGCCCTCACTGGTGTGGGAGTTCCATAGAGGATATCAGATATCTCAGTGGCCACCATTGAACCGCCCCATCCATCTGAGAGGGCTGTTCTGCTGCACTGTTTTACAATATTGTTATATTCCTGATCCACTCCAATGTGGGTTCTGTGCATCAGCTCCATAATCTCTCTCATAGCCCCCCGTGGGACGATTCCAAGCTTTCTCCAGGTCTCTACTGTCTTCTCTGGCACCCTCTTTACAAACGGTATCTCTCCTTCAACCTGGGTATAGGTCCTTTCCAGCTCTTCGTAGAGCTCTTCCGCTATCTCCTTTATCCCTTTTCCCTCTGTCTCAATCCCAATGGATTTGGCCACCTCTTCCAGTTTCAGGGGATCTTTAATTGTAAAATCTTTGATGTTACCACGGACCACCTCTCTAAAGACATCCAGCATGCTCATACCATGATCGGTGTGTGCTGCGGCACCAGAGGCCACCATTCTTGCAAAATTTCTGGCATGAATAGTATCAATGGTAGCTCCACACACCCCGGTCTTTTCGTAGGGATCCTTTGTGCTAAGGCGGCATGGACCCATTGAACAGTGCTTGCAGCATGCGGATAGCGATCCTATGGGGCAGGGCTTCATGCTCTCTGCCCTGTCAAATGCGGTCTCCACCCCATCCCTTCGGGCCTTTTCTAACATCTGCGCGGTGGCATCGCAACTTGTCCATTCCCTAACCGGTGGTTTCTTTTCTAATTTCTTAACCTTCTTCTCTTTCTTTTCCATTATATCCTCCTTGGATAAACAGTTTTCTCTATAAACATAAGGAACGTCTTATGACATAGAATGGAAAAAGGATCAAGTAAAAAATTATATCTTTTCTTTTACCCTGCTCTTCCAGTTCTCTTAACCTCTGCTTTAGAAAAGTCAATCTCCTTGCCATAGCTTGGGGTCTGACACTGGTTTTATTTAAATTCAGCTCCAGCCCTATCACCTCCGAATCTCATAATCCTAAGCCTTCCAGAGTCCGTGCAGATTACAATATTCTCTGGCAGATACATTCTCCTCTTTAATATCAAAGAGTGCCTCAGGCTTCTGGCCAGGTTTTAGAAACTGTCTGTATGCCTTTTCTCCAACGATAAGTTCAACCCATTCAATATAGTGTTTATCTTCCATGGGATGATCCACAGATCCTACCTTTATAAGATATCCATCCTCTCTCTTTTCAATTACAGGGACATGCTTTTCTTTGGCCGCATCTACTGTATTTTCTTCCATCAATTTCATCGGTTTTCCACAACATACCAACTCTCCTTTTCCGGTATGTATGACCTCCACCATATTTCCACATATCTCACATTCATACACCTGTAATCTTTCAGTCATTCTTGATACCTCCTCTAATAATTTTCTGCTAAGAGTTCAAAATATGCCTGAGGATGGGCACATGAGGGGCATTCCTTTAGAGCCTCCTCACCCTCATAGAGATATCCACAATTTCTGCACTTCCATACTACCTTTTGGTCCTTTTTAAAGACCTTTCCCTCTTCCAGATTTTTTGAAAGTGCCTGATACCTCTTTTCATGTTGTCTTTCTGCCACTGCAATAGAGCGAAAGACCCCTGCTATCTTTTGAAAACCCTCTTCTTCTGCCACCTTTGCGAATTCGGGATACATGGTGGTCCATTCATAGTTTTCCCCCTGAGCCGCTGCCTTGAGATTTTCCAGGGTTGTGCCTATCTTCCCGGCAGGAAACGCTCCGCTTATCTCCACTTCTCCTCCTTCAAGGAAGTTAAACAGCCTCTTTGCATGCTCCTTTTCATGATTGGCGGTCTCTTCAAAGATTGCGGATATCTGTTCAAACCCCTCTTTTTTGGCCTGACTTGCAAAGTAGGTGTATCGGTTCCTGGCCTGCGATTCACCTGCAAAGGCAGTAAGGAGATTCTTTTCTGTCTTTGTTCCTTTAAGTGATGCCATAATATCTACCTCCTAACATATCTTAGATTTTTTGATTAATCTTCTAAGGGGAGATTCCCCCTCTTGACACAATCGGGGCAGATTCCAACCATATTAATCTCTAAGGCCTTTATCTCAAACCCTGTTCTGTGGGATATGGCCTTATGAAGCTTTCTAAAAGGATCAAAATCATCATTGATTTCCACATCTTCCACCTTACCACACCGGTTGCAGACCACATGATAGTGTTCTTCGGTGCGTCCATCAAAACGCATCTGGGGTGTACCCACATTTATCTTTTTAATGAGGCCTAATCTGGAAAGCATATCCAGATTTCTATAGACAGTTCCTATGCTTATCTTTGGAAGCCTTTTCTTTACAATCTCATAGACCTGATCAGCAGTGGGATGGGTCCTTAGAGACTTTAACACCTCCAAGATAGTGGACCTCTGGGAGGTCATTCTGATCTTCTTATTTTGCAATCTTATCTGGTTTGGCATCTCCATATAAAATTGAAATAATAATTATTATCAATTAATGGACTTGTCAAGGTCTTTTAGGCTCTTTGTCAAATTGTGTGGAAACATAGTATAGATGGTATGAATCCTAGGAGCATTTTCCTCCGATATACCCCTACCTATGACAACCTTGTTATTAAAAAATTGTCTTATCTCAGGCTGTTCAAATAAGGATGTAAGGCTCTAAGTATAAAATTTAAAAATCCTTTACTATATCCACCATCTCCTTTACTGCCTTATAAAATCCCACATATATGGATCTGGTCACAATGCTATGACCTATGCTGTATTCTTCAATCTGGGGAAGGGCTTTTAATCTTTTAATATTTACATAATTTAGGCCATGTCCTGCGCTGATCCTTAACCCTAAACTATGGGCTGTCTCAACGGCCTCTTTTATCTTTAAAAATCTCTCCTCCTGCTCTTCCTCACTCTTTGCCTCAGAGTAGTGACCGGTGTGTATCTCCACTATATCACCACCCACTTCCTTTGCAATCTGGATCTGTTCCGGATCAGGATCAATAAAGAAGCTGATCTTTATCCCCACCTCTTTTATTCTGTCTACCACCTCTCTATAATATTCAGGCCGTGCCTTGAGGTTCAAGCCACCCTCTGTTGTGAGCTCTTGTCTTCTCTCTGGTACCAGTGTTACCAGATCAGGCCCTACCTCTCTTGCAATATTTATCATCTCTTCCACAGCTGCCATCTCCAGGTTGAGTTTTGTCTTAACGATCTCCCTCAATAACTTTAGATCTCTCTCTTTAATATGCCTTCTGTCCTCTCTTAAATGACAGATTATGCCATCAGCTCCTGCAATCTCTGCAATCCCTGCGGCAATCACTGGATCGGGCTCATCTATCCCCCTTGCCTCTCTAAGGGTGGCAACATGATCCACATTTACTGCCAGTCTTGCCATAGCTATACCTCCTCCTTGTAGATAATTTTTAAGATTCTCTCTTCCTCTTTAAGCATCTCTTCTTCCTCTGCTTTACCCCTTTCATGGTCAAAGCCGAGAAGGTGGAGTAGCCCGTGAATAAGCAATCTTACAACATATGTCTCAATTCCCATCCCATATCTCTCTGCCTCCTTTATGGCTGTATCAACTGATATCACGATATCACCAAGCACGGGATAGGGGCCTTTGATATCCTCTCCCTGCATGGGAAAGGCAAGCACATTGGTTGGCCTGTCACGTCTCAGAAATTTCCTGTTCAACTCCCTTATACGCTCGTCATCAGTGATCAGGATGCTGAGTTCTCCTTTCTTATATCCCAAGGCGTCTAATGCCGACTTCAATCTCTTCCGGAGATCTCTTATCTTTACCCCTGGAATCTGCTTTTGCCCTTTGATCTGGATAAGCATTGGCGTTTCTCTTTCCCCCCTTTTCCTCTTCAGGATACTCTATCCTCTGATGGAATATGCCTGTAAGGGTCTTAATGAATCCCTTTGCGATTTCATGGAGATCCTTAAGGGTAATTTCACATTCATTTAATTGCCCATCTGTAAATGCCTTATTGATTATCTTTTGAACCATTCCTTTAATCCTTGCAGGAGTGGGATCTTTTAGTGATCTGGATGCCGCCTCCACCATATCAGCAAGCATAACCAATCCTGCCTCTTTTGTCTGAGGCTTGGGGCCGGGATAACGGAAATCCTCCTCATTTATCTCCTTCTGCTTGGAATCCTTATGTTCCACCTTTTCCTTTGCCTTCTGATAGAAATAGGTTATAAGGCTGGTTCCATGATGCTGTTGAATTATATCACATATCTCCTTTCCCAGTTTATGCCTCTTAGCAAGTTCTACCCCGTCTTTTACATGGGAGATCAGTATGAGACTGCTCATAGATGGTGCCAACTTTTCGTGCTTATTAATCCCATCCATCTGATTTTCAATGAAGTAGAGGGGCTTTTTTATCTTACCTATATCATGATAATAGGCACTTACCTTTGCAAGAAGTGGATTGGCACCAATGGCCTTTGCTGTTGCCTCTACCATATTGCTTATAATAAGGCTATGATGATAGGTGCCTGGGGCATGGACCATCAGCTCTTTTAGCAGAGGTTGGTCCAGATTTGCAAGCTCAAGCAGTTTTATATCGGTGGTAAAGCCAAATGCCATCTCCACAAGTGGTAAAAGCCCTGCTGCCACCACTCCTGATATTATACCTCCCATAAGTCCTGCTGAAGGGGTTAGGATAAAGTTAATACCCTCTATCTCCCCATAAATCATCTCCATCAAGAACCCCATAAGCATTCCAAAAAGCCCGATCTTCAAACCTGTCCTTATAAGAACTCCCCGCTGGGTGCAATCGCGCACCCCATATATGGCAATTAAGGATTGGAGAAAGAAGTAGAGAAAATACTCTATCTTACCTCCTCCTGTAAGAGCAATTAAGATGGAGATAATAAGGGAAAAGAATATGGCCACATTGGCCCCTTGGAATATGGATATAAGCATAGCAGATGCACCAATGGGCATGAAAAAGGAAAGTCCTCTCTTTGTAAAAAAGGGATATCCCTTTATCATCTCTTCGGTGATGATGTTATAGACCCATACACATTCAAATACCACAAGTAATGATAAGGAAAGAAAAAGAAGATGATTCCTGTCATCTTTAAGACATCTCTCTTCTTTTAGCATTACGTGATATAGGATAAAAAATAGGAAAGACAGGAGAAAGGACATTCCTATCACCTTTAACAATACCTCAAATGACCTCTTAAAACCCATCTCCTTAGATAGCTTAAGCAGATCCTCTGGCCCTATCCTCTCACCTTCCCTGACTATCATCTCACCCTTTTTCACCTTAAAATAGGATGGCTTTACCGATTCCCTTGCCAGTTGCCTTCTCTTTTCTGTCTCACGCTGGTTAAAGGTAAGGTTGGGTCTTAAAAGCAACTTGCATAGGGTTAAAGTAACTGATGTGAGTTTAGGGTCCTTTAAGATGCTCTTAACACGATTTGAACTCATCCTGATCTTTTTTAATGCACTATTTAGATCGTAAAGATATGCAGGATCTTTTATTATCCTCTCATTATTATCAGAGATATTATGAACAACTATACCACCTCTTTTAAGTCTAATCTTAAGATCATCCAGATTGTCCACCAATCCCCTCTGATATATCTCATCTAATATGCCAATTATCGCATCTTCCACCACCTTGGGAAAGCCGGCCCTTAGGAGAGCCTCCCATATGTCATTATTTACATCTATATCTAAGAGTTCATAAAATCTTTCTCTATATTCTGATTGAATCTCCTGTGAAAGCCCTTTTTCTTCAACAAGAGACATAAATTCCCTTCCCAGCTTAAAGGCATCTTTTAGCCTTAAAAAGATGTGGGATGCGGATGGGTCCAGGTCATAAATAGCTAAGACCCTATTTACAGCCTCTCTGATATGCTTTTCTGTAAGGGATCTGTCTTCAATGAGATAGTCGCTGGATGCCTTTATGTCTCTGTCGGATATATCCCCAATAGAATAGCTCTTGGGTCTAAAGATCACGCTGGGAAAGAGGCTTATTGCGATTATTATGCTAATAAGAGGAAGTATAAAAATGGGAAGTTTTCTATCTTTAAAAATTCCTTTAAATGATCCTATAAGTCGCTTCCACTTATCCGCTTCAGGGCCTTCCTTTACGCCACTTCCCTTTTTTGAAAGATTATTCTCTCCCATCAACTAAACCTTTGCCTCTCTCCCTTTTCTATCGTATGCCTCAATTATCTCTTGAACTAAGGGATGGCGCACTACATCATCTTTTGAAAAATATACAAATTTTATACCCTCAATCCCTTTCAATATATCAATTGCCTCAATTAGCCCTGATACCTTACCCTCAGGCAGATCGGTCTGGGTTATATCCCCGGTGATAACTGTCTTAGAGCTGAATCCAAGCCTTGTTAAAAACATCTTCATCTGCTCACTTGTGGCATTCTGGGCCTCATCCAGTATGATAAATGCGTCATTTAGTGTCCTTCCCCTCATAAAGGCAAGAGGGGCAACTTCAATTATGCCAGAGCTCAAAAGCCTTGCTGCCTCTTCAAAATCCATCATATCATGCAGTGCATCATGTAAGGGCCTCAGATAGGGATTTACCTTTTCATAGAGATCACCTGGAAGAAACCCCAGCTTCTCTCCTGCCTCTACAGCCGGTCTGGTAAGAATTACCCTCTTTACCTCTTTTTTAAGGAGCGAGGATATGGCCATTGCCATTGCAAGATATGTCTTTCCTGTGCCTGCTGGGCCAATTCCAAAGACAATGTCAAATTTTCTTATACTATCAATGTAGTGTTTCTGATTTATGCTCTTGGGAGTTATGATATTCTTAGAGGAGGTAATGAATATCTTATCTAAGAATATCTTTTTGATATCCAATGCAGGATCTCTACTGAGCATCCTGATGGCATAGTCCACATCATTCATATACAGCGGGTATCCAGCTCCTATAAGCTTAAATAGCTGAGTTAAAAGGTTACGGGCAATATCTACAGCCCATTCATCCCCTTTCAGTATCACCTGATTACCCCTTATATAGATCCGAACTCCCAGCTGCTTTTCAATAAGCCTCAGATTGATATTTCGCTCCCCACAGAGAGTGGCCATATCTTTATTGCCTTCAAGCTCAAGCCTTACTTCTAAGCCTCTTTCTTCCTGAACCAGCCCCTTTTCCACAGAAATCACCTAACTAAAAATTATATTTAGAAAGCTTTATATAACTCCCTTTTACACTGGGGGTTACACCCCCCTCCGGGTCGGAGACCAGACCCCTGTCATTGCGAGCGAAGCGAAGCAATCT
>CAYTXJ010000016.1:0-24516 GCA_964440775.1 uncultured Desulfobacteraceae bacterium
CCAAATGTATCTCCCCTCTGATAACTTGCAACAATTTCAGCCCAATTCCAGAGATTCACTTTGAAGCCCAGATTGTAGTGGGATGGCACAGGTTCCTGAAAATGGAAACGTTTTGCAGGATCTCTTATCTGTAGATGATACTCAATAGGGCTTTTCTCCAGCATAAAGGAAAAGTTCTCAGTTGGAGAAAACTGAATTCCCCAAAATATATTGGAATCATCCAACCATCCATTAAAGTCTTCCAAGATCTCCAACTTGAATCGCTCTTCGGATGAAGGAAGAGGCCTCTTTCCAAATCTTCCATTTCCCATGCCTATTGTAAGATCAAAAGGATAGATCTGTTTACTCAATACCAGATATTGCCCTGCATAGAGCCTTGTTCCATGGGGGTCCATGATACCAAGTGCAAAGGATGGAAGATATTTTGACTCATTTAAGATTCGCAGTTTCATCCCAACTGCTTTGTCCTTGTAATTCCCATATTCCTCCCATCCTGGAGTGGTTATAACGGAATCCAACACTTCAGTAAGTCTTCCTGAAATCTCCACTCCATCAAATATACCTATGCTTCCATAATAGTATCTGTAAGGATATATCTGACTTAGCCCGATCCTTGCATGATTCTCTTTAAGAAACCTTGCAGTAGGAATATCCATCAGGCCTGTTATGCCCCAGTTGTTGGGAGAGATAAATGGTTCATCAGATGCAGAGGTATTATGGGAATCGATTGAAGACAATGTTATAATTAATATTAATAAGATGAGAATATGGCATCTTTTCATTATGGTCTGGTTTATATATTTAAGGAAATATTGTTTCAAGACTTTTTAGGGCAAATTGAAGGAGTTATTGAATGAGATTGCTTCGCTTCGCTCGCAATGAAATGTTAAAATGTCTGCAGTGACCACCATAAGATGGCTCAATTTAAGTAAAAAGGATATCTCTTGCCTTTTTGCCACAATTTAGAAGTAGATCAAGTATGGATAGATTCTGTATATAGTCTCCCCAAAGCTGTGGATATACAAGCTTTGGCATCCTAAAAAATCTAAGATCTATACCCTCTGCCTTAAATCTATCTGGATTTAGGTATGATCTTGCATGGATCTGGGAAAGAAAGGTCTTTCCATTTAGTCTTTTAAATATCTCAATTATAAGGTCTTCACCTTTTGCATCTATTCCAAGCTCAGACAATAAGATTATCTGGGTATTGAGACTTAGATAGTCCATTACATATCTTATGATCTTGTAATTTAGATCAAAGAGAAATTTAAATCTTTTGTTATTAAAGATATCTTCTAAAAAGGTTATATGATCTTTTAGATAGGGAGCCCATCTGTATGCCATCTCAATTGATCGTAATATCTTTTTAGGCCTATAAAATTCCTCCGCAATCTCCACCTGATCTATTCTCTGGAGCCCCCTTCCCTTCTTTATAACTGGCACATTTATCCAAAATATTCCTTTATCATTTTTAAGCCTGTTTCGGGTTAGCCAGGTGCCACCCCTTGGAAACTGGACACTATCCATTATAACAGATATATCAGATAGACGGATCTTGAGGAAAAAACCTGGATAAGGGAAGAAATACGGTTGGTTACAGGATATGACCATCTAAGACTGAATAAGCTCAAGTATCCTTTTAGAGGTCCACTCACCCAGATCTGCAAGGGCATCCAAGGGTAGAAACTGATCGGCATTATTAGAAAACAGACACTTGACAGATGCACCAAATTCCTCATCTGCATGATAAAATACATAAAAAAGGGCTATTTTAGGAAGGGGAAAGAGAAGCAAAGAAAGATCTCCTTCTCTGTAATTCCCTATCTCTTTATCTCCATTAAATGTCCTCTCTATCTTCTCTTTATTGGATTCAATCTCAATTGTATGAGGGATAAGCACTGCTTCGGTATGAGTGCTAAAAGCGCCTTGATAGGGCATGGAGCCCTGAAAATCCCTAAATGCCCGGAAAGGCTCAAGGATAGGATCATCTGCCTTTATATGCATCAGATATAATGATATTATGATTCCCTGTGGCCCTTCCTCTTTTATATCCTCAAGAAATATCCCTTCATGAGTTATGTAGCATCTCTTTCCAAATGCCATAAATACTAAAGAATTATCCTCTCTTTCAGCAGGTATATTCCTTTTTAAATTATCAATATTTTCCAGTGCCTTTTTTAGATTTTTCTCAATTATCTCTTTATATGCCTCAGCCATTCTGGCTCCTATCTTCTTTCATTCCATCTTCTAAGCAGATATGGCTTTGCCTTTTCAAACACCATACAGTCTTCCTCTATGGTCTCCTCTGCCTGTTTTGTGGACATCCTTCGGGTTCTCTTAACAAATGAAAGGGTCCTACCATAATAGAGAGGAATGAGAGAGTCTATTATGAGGTCTCTTTCCAGATTCTCATCTCTGTAGGCAATTGCCATATCATAGAGGACCATAGCCCATAGCTCTGTTGGAAAGGTAAAGTGCCTCTCTTTGAGATCCTTTATCTCTAATAGCTTATTCATCACATCTGAAGATAGTATATCTTTCCACACCTCCTGATATTCCTCAAATCCTTTATGGAATTCTTCCATCAGTCTCACTGTATTTACCTCCACCTTGGGTGGCATCTCCACCTCTCCAAGGCCAAATCCATATACAGCGGTGGGTCTGCTGAATTTTATATTTTTCCATATATCTTCAAAATGGATCATCAGATAGAATATGGTTCCAACCACTTCCCTAAACATGGGGCCCAAGGAGGCAGCAGGATCTTTGGGACGATGAATCTTGGGTCTTCCCATGTATGATTGACATACCTGAATCCTCTGGGTAAGTGCAATGGTTGTCATCCAGATATCAATTCCAAAATTTGCCACAGCCTCATTCCAGGTCTCACTTTCAAGATAGACATTGGCAAGCTCTGATCTAAATCCAAAATCCCCTCCTATGGGCTGTCTGATCCTTCTGCCATAGAGGGCCCTACACATAGGATAGGCAATTCCATTTGTTATGGTTCCATCATATTTATGCCGAACATAGAGAGGGGTTACATATGAAAAATCCATATAGAGAGGCTCGCCCAGGTTCTTTATCCACTGGGGGGTTATGCTTTTTAAATCGGCGTCTACAACCACCACTGCCTCTGCTCCCAGCTCTAAGACCTTTCCGAAGAGATTTTTAAAATTATTTCCTTTCCCCTTTATCCCAGGAGGGGTTGATATATAGATCTTGGGCACATCTGTTGGAGTATTTAAAAATACATCCTTAGTGTTATCTGGGGAGTTGTTATCACAATTTATTATGACACAGCGTCTGTCAGAAAAATATCTTTTAAGTCCAATACTGGCCTGAGTTGTGGGAAAGGCAATGGAATCGGCCTCATTATAAGAAGGGATCGCAACAACTATATCTGCCTCTTTAATTCCATCGGGATTAATCTCTAATATCTCCACCCTCTATCTCCTCTCTATTAAAGATTTAATTATCTTATTCCATGTAGATGGGCCTTGAGCCTTTATTATATTAATTTTTGAAATATCAACACCCTCTTTTTGAATATATTCTTTCCATCTCTGTTTTGGATCAAAAAGATAGGCAATATCTACAGCCTTTAGCATTCCCAAATCATTTGGGCTATCTCCTAAGGCAACTGAAACTAAATTGGGAATTATTTTACTAAAAAGAGAGATAAAGATATTAACACCATCGGATTTATCATGATCTCCATGGATATGAAAAAATCTACCGCCTCTAATGACCCTAAGCCCTCTCTCTTTTGCATAGATCTTGAGTAATTCTTCATCTTTTTCCATATTATCTGAACTAAATACAAATGGTTCACTAAACTGCCTTTGCCTTATCCTCTTTAAATCCTCACCCCTTAACTTGGTATGCCTTTCAATCTCACTATCACTCATCTCTGATAGCATCTCTATATCCAGATTTAGATCTTCCCTGATATTTCGCAACTCTTCAATCAGCCTTTCTCTTTTAACTCCCAGAGTTATCCTCCAATATCTGCCTTCATCTGTAGCATCATATGGAAGCTCATTCAAACAGTTTTTAAATATATATATAGCTGCACCATTTTCAACCACATATCCTCCACAGAGCCCCATCTCCCTATTAATGGCATCTATCTCATCTTTTGTCTTACTGGAAACTAAAACAACAGGGATGCCCTTTGATTTACAAAGTTCAATGGCCTCTCTTGCATCCTGCCATTGATAGGTGAAATTATCAAGTAGTGTTCCATCAAGATCGGTAAATATTATAAACCTATCCCCACCGCTTCTTTTCATCCTCTACAACTTCCACAATTTCATAAAAGATCCTTGGAAGCTTATGTGATACCCTCTCCCAGGATACTGTGGTTGGCATCTGAAAGATGCCATCTTTTATCCGGCCTTCCACCTTTAAGATCGTCTCTGCTAGTCCCTGCTCTAAAAAAGGCCTAAATTCTGGATGGGAATGGATGAAACGCAGGAAACGATCCGTTAGCTGACGAGGGCTGGTGAGTATCTCTCCTGCTATAAGGATTGCATTTCTAAAGACCTCTTTTACCATATACTCCTCGGTATCCCTATCATAGAGGAGATTGTTGAAATGGGCATCATCAGAGTATTTCTTTATCTGATCCTCTGCAATTGCATGATAGGTTATGGCAAGGTCTCTAAAAAATGTCTCTGATACTTCAAGGCCCTCTTCAATAATCAATGCATTCATCAGGGTTATGACAATATCAATTGCCATTCTGTAAAGCCCCCTTGAAGGGTCTCCATCAGAAAGAGATTGATGTTTATGGTCAAAGGCATCTTCTGTAATCATAACTTGAGCTGGGGATGAGGCCTTTCTAAATACCTCAATCAGGGTGAATATCTCAACCCCCCAATTGGTGGCAAATTTCATCCTCTTTAGAAGATCCACATGGAATGCCACCTCTCCAGAGAGCTGATAGTGAAATCCCAAGAGGAATTCAATCAGCCTTAACATCTTCTCTTCCCTGCTTTCAGTAAATTTTCTCTTAAGTGCTAAAAGCAGAGGATCTAAAAGGAGTCTCTTTACCCTACCATATAACTCTTTACCCCTTAGTCTTGCATAAAATGCCTTAGAGAAGTCGTAATTTAGCACCACAACAGGATAAAAGAGTCTGTCAAGCTGAATACTTTTAAATGTCCTGATATCAGCATCTATAATTCCAATACTTTCTGCTCCAAGTGCAATGGCAATTCCAAAGCTCATAAACATGTTCTTGCCCTTTCCTTCCTCTTCGATATGAAAACCTGCCTCATTAAGCCTCTTATACAAAGAGCTAAAACCTGGCCCATCATTCCACTGAATTATATAGTTCTTGATATTATATTGCTGAACAAGATCCCGTAAGAGATAGGTCTCACTTTCTGTTGCCCTATCAAGACCAAATATGATATGAGAGATATACTTTACATCTTTTAGATTCTTCAATATCCCTCTAAACACAGGCAGATTTTCGCTATTGGTATACTCAGAGGCAAGGAGGGGAATTATGAGAACGGTCTTTTTCCAGCGTGAATGAAGCCTTAGCTGATTTTTCAGATACCTTCTTTCATGTTTCCTCAATATATGAAATGTGGTTATTTCCAATTTGTTTTGAGAAAAATCGCTCATAGTTTACTACCTCTCCTAAAATAGCCCTCTTTGAGTTGGTAATTGACACTCCTGCTTTAAAGACTTTTTAAAATGTTCATAAGCCCTCTCTGTTGCAACCCTTCCCCTGGGTGTCCTCTTTATATAACCTTTTAATATTAAAAAAGGCTCATAGACATCTTCTAAGGTATCCTTTTCTTCTCCCACCGCAGCAGATAGGGTGTCAAGGCCAATAGGACCTCCATTAAATTTCTCAATTATTGTAAGAATTATGGTTCTATCCATCTTATCAAGCCCCCCTTCATCCACATCCAACATCCTAAGTGCCCCTTTTGCCACATCCTCACTGATCACTCCGTCTGCCTCAATCTGAGCAAAGTCTCTTACCCTTCTAAGCAATCTGTTTGCCACCCTGGGAGTTCCCCTTGATCTTCTTGCAATCTCCATTGCCCCCCCCTCATCTATCTCTATCTTCATAAGATGGGCTGATCTAAGCACTATCTCTTTTAACTCTGATTCACTGTAGTAGTCCACCCTGAGTATCACCCCAAATCTCTCTCTAAGCGGTGGAGTAAGGAGTCCTGCCCTTGTAGTGGCACCTACCAGGGTGAAGGGAGGAAGGGAGATCTTCATTGTCTTTGCTGATGGCCCCTGGCCAATTATTATATCCAGCTTAAAGTCTTCCATTGCTGGATATAGCATCTCTTCAATCACATGGCTAAGTCTGTGAACCTCATCTATAAAGAGCACATCTCTTGGAGATAGACTGGTCAGAATTGCGGCAAGATCCCCTGGTCTTTCAAGCACAGGGCCTGAGGTGCATTTAATATTTACCCCCAACTCTTTTGCGATAATATATGCAAGGGAGGTCTTTCCCAGCCCAGGGCTTCCATGGAAAAGGACATGATCTAAGGATTCAGATCTTTTCTTTGCAGCTTCAATGAAGATCCGGAGATTCCTTTTAAGCTCTTCCTGACCGATATATTCATCCAGACTCTGAGGCCTAAGGCTCTGATCTGTCCCTATATCTTGTATCTTATAAGATGGATCTACTATGCGATTAGCTCTAGGCATCCCAATTCCTCATTAAATCAATATCTTTAAAGATTCCTTGATAAGTGATTCCAGATCCTGACTTTCCACATCCTCCATTGCCTTATTCAGCGCCCTCTTTGCATCTTTTGTGGAATATCCCAGATTTATTAGTGCAGAGAGTGCGTCTTCAAATACCTGATTGGCCTTTGAAGATAGGGGTAGCTCTTCACCCCCTCTTCCCTTCCCATCTTCTTTTAGCCTATCCCTCAGCTCCAGAACAATCCTTTCTGCTGTCTTTTTTCCTACCCCTGGAATTGCCTTTATCCTCGGGATATCACCTCTTATAATCGCATCTTCAAGCTCTTTTGGGCCGATCCCAGATAGTATATTTATCGCAAGCTTTGGGCCGATTCCAGAGATGGAAATGAGTTTTAAAAATATCTCCTTCTCTTCTATAGACTTAAAACCAAAGAGGGATAATGTATCTTCCCTTACATGGGTATATATATGAAGGCTTACCCTTTCATTCTCTAAGGGCAATTCATAAAATGTGGAAAGGGGAACTATTATCTCATAACCAATACCGTTATTTTCTACCACAATGGTTGAAGGGCTTTTCTTTAAGAGATTTCCGTTTATATGTGCTATCATATATTATCCAAGCTTATCAAATCTCTTATGATTTGCATGGCATATGGCAGCGGCAAGGGCATCAGAGGCATCCAGATCATCTATCCTATCCAAACCAAGAATATTAATAACCATAGATTGAACCTGCTCCTTTGTTGCCCTTCCATATCCTACCAGTGCCTTTTTAATCTCAAGAGGGGTATATTCAAAGATCCTGATATCACATTCAAGACAGGCAATAAGCACTGCTCCCCTGGCTTGACCAAGCCTCAAGGTACCCCGAATATCCTTGCTATAAAATACATCCTCAATTGCAAGCTCATGTGGTCTATATCTATCTATTATCCCAAGCATCCCTCTATAGATCATATGTATCCTTTTATAGAAAGGGATCTTAGAGGAAAATCTCATGCTTCCACAGGCTATATACTTAGAGCTTCCATCTTGAACCTCAATAATTCCATATCCTGTGCTAAGTGATCCTGGATCCACCCCCACAACTACCATTAACCCATTGCCTCCATTACCCTTTCTGGAATATCAAAATTGGCATATATATGATTTATATCTGTATGATCTTCCAATGCCTCCATGAGATTGAGCATCTGCTCCGCCTCTTTCCCTTCAAGACGAACTGTGCTCTGGGGGATCATGGTAATCTCTGCCACACTGTATCTTACAGCATTTTCATCCAGGCTCTTCCTGACAGATTCAAAATCTGATGGATCCATTATGATCTCATATTCGCTTTCACTCTCCTTTACATCCTCTGCACCGGAGTCAATCACTATCTCCATAAGGGAATCTTCACTGACGGTATCCTTCGGAACAGTAATAAGTCCCTTTTTTTGAAACATCCAGGAGACACATCCTGGTTCTCCAAGCCTTCCTCCATGCCTTTCAATGATATGTTTAAGATCCGCCACTGTTCGTTTCCGGTTATCAGTGATGCAATCTATCATCATAGCCACTCCACCTGGCCCATATGCCTCATATGTGGCCTCTTCATAATATGTGCCTTCAAGCTCACCAGTGCCTCTCTTTATGGCACGTTCAATATTTTCCTTTGGCATATTACCCGCCTTTGCGGCCTGAATGGCGGCGCGCAATCGGGGATTGGAGTCAGGATCTCCACCTCCTAATCTTGCTGCCACAGTGATCTCTTTTATTAATCTTGTAAAAAGCTTGCCTCTTTTGGCATCTACCGCCTTCTTCTTATGTCTTATGGAATGCCATTTTGAATGACCTGACATAGTCTTACCCTCCCCAAATATATCTACTATGAGCCCTTTGCATAACCCCTTTTTACACTGGGGGTTACACCTCCCACCGGGTCGGATGACCCTCTGGGTCGGAGACCAGACCCCCAAAAATTAACTTAAAATAAGCCAAAATTACAGCTTTTTATGAGAGCTTTGAATTTTTAAAGCTCTCATCTATTAAATGAAAAACCAATAATATATCTTTCATAGCTACCGGATCTCACAGCAACTGGCCTAAAGTCTTTTATCTTTTTAAAATAGGAGGAAATCTCTTTTCTAAACCCAGGAGCCTCCTCTCCCTCAAATATTTTACATATAAATATTCCATCTCTCTTTAATAACACCTCTGATATCTTAAGGGCTATCCTTCCAAGCTGAATTGAAAAATAGGAATCACGCCATCTGATACCGGTAGTTTTGGGAGCAAGATCACTCAATATTATATCCCTTGGAGATATCTCTTCTCTGAGCCATTCCATATCCAGTTTGAATACATCTGCCTCTATAAATCTAAAGTTCTTATAATTAATCCCTAAAGGATATTTTAAGTCAATACCGATGACCTCTCCCCTTGATCCCACCCTCTTTAAGGCATACTGGCTCCAGGATCCTGGATAGCATCCAAGGTCAAGCGCCTTTTGCCCTTTCCGAAATAATTTCCATTTCCTGTCCATCTCCATTAGCTTAAAGACTGATCTTGCCTTCCAGCCCTCATCCCTTGCACGGATACTGAAGTGATCATCCCACCTTCCTCTTATTGCTCGCATGATCTTTCCTTTCCTGTTATAATATCTATAAAATTATGTTTCAGTTTTCAAACGCATAATTTATGGAAAGGCTAATTTCCCAGATATATGAGATACAAGATCCTACGGAGGCAGAAAGGCTTAAGGGCATGGATATTGACCATATGGGAAGTGTGCTCTTAAGTGAAGAGGAATGGAAAGACAAAAGGATCAAAGATGTGGGGCTCTTTTTAAAGGGAACAAAAATTAGGCATATCATACTACCCCTGTTTAGATCCCTTAAGATAATATCAATGGCAGTGGAATATTACAGTCCTCAGATTATCCATCTCTGTGATGACCTCTTTTCACTAAAAGATAGGATAAAAGGGTCATGTCTTGATCTTCAATATGAGATAAAGAGGCGTTTTCCTCATCTCCTTATTATGAGATCTATACCTGTCCCAAAGAAAACGGATAAGAGCAGGGCAAAAGAGATACTCCATTGGATAGCCCTCTTTCAGGACTTAACAGATATATTCCTTATTGATACCTATAAGGATAACCCACCTGTAAAGGGTTATGTGGGAATCACAGGAGATACATGTGATTGGGTTATGGCAAAAGAGATAATCAGAGTTTCCAAGATACCGGTTATACTTGCAGGGGGATTAGGACCAGAAAATGTCTATGATGCGCTTATATTTACCCAGGCAGCAGGTGCAGATAGCTGCACAGAGACAAATCTGAAAGATATACATGGAGATCCCATAAGATTTAGGAAGGATATTAAAAAGGTAAAGAGTTTTATTTCGGAGATAAGGCGTGCTGAAAAATATTTAAAAGGGAGGTAAGACCATGAAGAGAATATCTATACTATTAGCAGTGCTTCTATTTATATCTTTTGGGGCCATTTATGATAGTCAAGCCCAAACGCTTAAGGGAAAAGAGATAGTAATGATTATTGCAAGTAGCAAATTCAGGGATGAGGAATTTAAGATACCCTATGATCTATTCAGGGCAGAGGGTGCAAAGGTGGTGATCGCATCTTCTTCTTTAAGAGAATCTGTTGGAATGCTTGGCACAAAACTCAGGCCTGAGAAACTTATAAGCCAGATAGATATAGGCTCCTTTGATGCGCTGATTCTTGTTGGTGGAATTGGAGCCACTGAATATTGGAATAATAAGACAGTTCATCGGCTCCTAAGAGAGGCCTTTAACAAAGGCAAGGTGATCGGTGCCATATGTATTTCACCTGTTACCCTTGCAAATGCAGGAATCCTTAAAGAAAAGAGGGCAACGGTTTGGCCAACAGAGGCCTCAAGGCTCAGGGCAAAAGGTGCAATATATACCGGAAAAGGCGTTGAAAGGGATGGTGACATTATAACCGCTAATGGCCCCAAGAGTGCCTCTGCCTTTGCTAATAAGATCATTGAGGCCCTGCGTCATAAATGATACCTTAGACTTACGAGACTTGAGTAATGTCAAAGATCCATAAAAAAGAGAATATTTTTCGTTAAATACATAAATTTTATTGACATGATCTCTATTTAAGTAATAAAAGATATCTTTTAATTAAATCTTTTGGAGGATTGGATCATGGATAGATTCTTAGAAGAAGGGGAAAGAAATCCCATAAAGATTCAAGATAACACCTTTCGTGATGGGCATCAGTCTCTATTTGCAACCCGAATGAGAACAGAGGATATGATACCCATTGCAGAGAAGATGGATAGCGTTGGATTTTGGGCAATGGAGGTATGGGGTGGGGCTACCTTTGATAGCATGCACCGGTTTCTTGCAGAGGACCCTTTTGAAAGGGTCAGGATCCTTAAAAAATATATTAAAAATACTCCATTTTCCATGCTACTGAGAGGACAGAACCTGGTTGGTTACAGACAATATCCAGATGATGTGGCAAAGCTATTTGTGGATAAGGCATGTGAAGTGGGGATAGATGTATTCCGGGTCTTTGACGCCCTAAATGATATAAGAAACTTTGAAACAGTAGTTGAAAGAATAAAGGCAAATGGAAAACACTTCCAGGGGGCCATCTGTTATTCCCTTACCGAGAGAAGAATGGGCGGAGATGTCTTTGATATTGACTATTACAAGGAAAAGGCAAAAGAGATTGTGGATATGGGAGCAGACACTCTCTGCATAAAGGATATGGCTGGCATTATGGCACCATTTGATGTGGGAAAACTCATAGCAGAGCTAAAAAAGGAGATAGATATACCCATCCATCTTCACACCCACTATACTAGTGGTATGGCCTCCATGGTCTATATTGAGGCAATTAAGGCTGGAGTAGATATAATTGATACATGCCTTGCGCCTTTTGCATTGCGAACCTCTCAGCCTGCGGTTGAACCTATTGTAGCGGCGCTTTATGGAACCACAAGGGACCCTGGTTTTGATCTAAATCTGCTTCTTGAGCTGGGAGATTATTTAGAAAGCATTGCACCTAAATATAGGGATTTTTTTTCTAGAGAGAAGGTATCCGCGATAGATACCGGTGTATTGGTTCATCAGATACCAGGTGGTATGATATCCAATCTGGTAAATCAGCTTAAAGAGGCAAAGGCATTAAACAGGCTTCCTGATGTATTTAAGGAGATACCCATAACCAGAAGGGAATTAGGAACACCTCCATTGGTTACTCCCACAAGTCAGATAGTGGGGGTGCAGGCGGTGCTAAATGTGCTCTTTGGAAAATACCGTATGGTCGCCAATGAAGTAAAAGATCTGGTCTATGGCCTATATGGTAAGACACCCACACCTGTTGATCCTGAAATTCAAAAGAAGATCCTTAAGGGCTACAGACGGGGAGAAACTCCAATTACAGGAAGACCGGCAGACTATCTAGAGCCTGAACTTCCTAAGGTCAAAGAGAAATACGGTGACCTCATTAAAGATGACTATGACCTTCTGATTGTGGCACTGTTCCCTACCACTGGTGAGCAATTTTTGAAATGGAAATATGGAATTGAAGAAAGGCCAGAGCATGTAAGACCAAAGACACTGGAAGATATAGAGAGGGAAGATAAAGCAATTGAAGAGGCATTAAAGAGGCTTAAAGAAGGATCAAAATAGGGCTTAGGGAGTATGCTATGAAGGCTAAAATAACAGTTGTTGGAGCAGGAAATGTAGGAGCTACCATTGCTATGAGGATTGCAGAGAAGGAGCTTGGAGATGTAATCCTCATAGATGTATTAGATGGAATCCCTCAGGGTAAGGCCTTAGATATGTATGAGGCTGCACCCATTGAGATGCATGACTGTGCTATCTTAGGATATACCTCAGACTATGAGGCTTCTAAAGAAAGTGATATAGTGATTGTTACAGCTGGAGTGGCAAGAAAGCCAGGTATGAGCAGGGATGATCTTCTCACTACCAATATGAAAATTGTAGAGGAGGTTTCAGAAAATATTAAAAGGCACTGTCCAGAGTCCATAGTAATTGTGGTAAGTAATCCCTTAGATGCCATGTGCCATGTGGTAAAGGATGTAACCGATTTTCCAAAACAGAGAATTATGGGAATGGCAGGAATCTTAGATTCTGCAAGATTTAGGCTCTTTATATCAATGGAGCTAAATGTGTCTGTTGAAAATATTCAGGCACTGGTTCTTGGTGGACATGGAGATACCATGGTTCCCCTTCCCAGATTCTCCACTGTATCTGGTATTCCTATTACAGAGTTTATATCTAAGGATAGAATTGATGCACTGATTGATAGAACCAGAAAGGGAGGGGCAGAGATTGTAGGATACCTTAAGACAGGAAGCGCATACTATGCCCCTTCTGCTGCTGCAGTGGAGATGGCAGAGGCCATATTAAAGGATAAGAAAAAGATTGTGCCCTGCTCTGCATACCTTGAAGGAGAGTATGGAATTGAGGGGCTCTTTGTGGGTGTGCCGGTTAAGCTTGGAAAGGGAGGAATTGAAGAGATAATCCAGATCCCTTTAAATGAGGAAGAGATGTCAGAGCTTAAAAAGTCAGCAGATGCGGTAAAGAGGCTTGTAGATGATATGAAGAGGCTTAAGGGATAAAAGAGAGGAATGGAGCGCCTTTTATATAGTGAACCTTTTAAGATAGAAGATAGTGATGTCCCATATAGATGTATAGCAGAGGACTATGTAGAAGTAGGGGATTTTGAGGGACACCGTATATTAAAGATCCACTATGAAGGGCTTGTGTTTCTGTCTGAAACAGCCTTTACAGATATGGCATATCTTCTTAGAAGCTCTCATTTAAAGAGATTACAAGAGATCTTAAGTGCTTCAGACTCTTCCAAGAATGACAGATACGTAGCATTGGAACTTATCAAAAATGCGGTGATTGCTTCAAGCAGGCTCTTTCCCCTATGTCAAGATACTGGAACTGCTATTGTATTTGGAAAGAAGGGGCAGATGGTCTGGACCGGATTTAATGACAGGGAGGCACTATCAAGAGGGATCTTTAATGCATATACAAAAAATCCACTTCGCTACTCACAATTGATTCCATTAAGTATGTTTGATGAGAAGAATTCAGGAAATAATCTTCCTGCCCAGATAGAGATTGAAGCAAGCGGAGGCAATAGATATTCATTTCTCTTTATTGCAAAGGGAGGGGGCTCCTCCAACAAGACCTATCTTTTTCAGAAATCCAAGGCCATATTGAATGAAAGGGCCTTAAAGGAATTTATAGGTGAAAAGATCAAGGAGATAGGAACTGCCGCATGCCCCCCGTATCACTTAGTGGTGGTGGTAGGAGGGACATCTCCTGAGTTCAATCTAAAGACGGTAAAGCTTGCATCTGCCGGGTATCTGGACTCTCTTCCTGAAGAGGGCGGTAAATCTTTAGCATTTAGGGACAGAGAGTTTGAAAGATGGCTTATAGAAAAGGCAAAGGATCTGGGAATCGGTGCACAATTTGGGGGAAGATATTTTGCAATTGAAACTCGCGCACTTAGGCTTCCGAGACATGGGGCCTCCTGCTTTGTAGGGATAGGAGTGAGTTGTTCTGCACATAGGAACATCTTGGGATACATATCTGATGAAGGAATCTTCTTAGAGAGGCTTGAAGAAGATCCTGCTCGTTTTCTTCCTACAGCCTCTTTTGAGGATATGGAAGGTGCCTATGAAATTAATATGGATAGTGGAATGGCTCGTCTAAGGGAAGAGCTATCAAAGATTCCAGTGGGAGCAAGGCTGAGACTTAAAGGTCATATGATAGTTGCACGTGATATGGCTCACTCCAAGGTCCTAAATAGGCTTAAGAGAGGGGAATCACTACCCTCATATATTTATGAATATCCTATTTATTATGCAGGCCCTGCAAAGACAGTTCCCGGATACCCATCGGGTTCCTTTGGGCCTACCACCTCTGCCAGGATGGATCCCTATGTGCCAGAATTTCAAAAACAGGGTATATCCTTAGTGATGGTGGGTAAGGGTAACAGATCCTCTATGGTCAAGGATTCATGTAAGAGATATGGGGGATTCTATCTGGGTTCCATTGGAGGAGGGGCTGCACGGATCGGAAAAGAATGCATCAGGGATATGAGATTGCTGGATTATGAAGAGCTTGGAATGGAGGCAATATATATGATAGAAGTCGAGGACTTTCCAGCATTTTTAATAATTGATGATAAGGGTAATGACTTTTATGAGACAGTGCATGGGGGATTATGATGGGCTGGTTTCTTAGGGCGATATGGACATCTATTGGGAAGAAGATGGTTATGGCCTTCACCGGCCTAATCTTTATCAGTTTCTTATGTGTGCATTTTATTGGAAATCTTACTATTTATGGTGGAAAGAAATCGTTACTTAATTACTCTTCAAGGCTTCATTCCCTTGGGATAATTATTAATCTCATTGAGATTGTATTACTTTTATGTGCCATATTACATATATCTTTTGGATTGATCCTATTTTTGGAAAATATAAGGGCTCGTCCTATATCTTACAGCATGAAGAGGTATGAAGGGGGCAGAACCCTTTCTTCAGCCCTTATGCCATACAGTGGAGCATTTCTTCTTATCTTTGTAATCTTTCATCTATTTACCTTTCATTTCGGAGTAGCCCGTGCTGAACTCTATGATGTGGTCAAGAGGTGGTTTTCCTCTTTTCCATATGTGATATTCTATATACTTGGCATGATAGCAGTAGCATTTCATGTGCGACATGGCTTTTGGAGTGCATTTCAGAGCCTCGGGCTTAATCATCCCAAATATATGGGTGCAATATGGGTCTTATCCTATATATTGAGTATCCTCTTTTTAATCGGTTTTGGATCAATTCCCATATATATGTATCTTATTAGGTGAGGTGAGATATATGGTATTGGATTCAAAGGTTCCTGGAGGCCCACTTGAGAGCAAATGGGAAAGACATAAGGATGAGTTAAAACTTGTAAGTCCTGCAAATAAAAGAAAATTTGAGATAATTGTAGTTGGGACTGGACTTGCGGGGGCATCTGCATCTGCAACCCTTGCAGAGCTTGGATATAATGTGAAGACCTTCTGCATTCAGGACAGCCCAAGAAGGGCGCACAGTATTGCGGCGCAGGGCGGAATAAATGCTGCAAAGAACTATCCTGGGGATGGAGACAGTATCTTCAGGCTATTTTATGACACTATAAAGGGAGGAGATTTCAGGGCAAGAGAGGCAAATGTCTACAGGCTTGCTCAGGTAAGCAATAACATAATTGATCAGTGTGTTGCTCAAGGGGTGCCCTTTGCAAGGGAATATGGGGGATATCTTGCAAACAGATCCTTTGGGGGGGCATTGGTATCCAGGACCTTTTATGCAAAAGGCCAAACCGGGCAACAGCTATTGCTCGGTGCCTATTCTTCCATGATGAGACAGGTAAATGCAGGTAGAATAAGTCTCTTTACCAGAAGAGAGATGATGGATCTGGTCCTTGTCGGAGGAAAGGCAAGGGGTGTGGTGGTAAGGAATCTTGTAAATGGTAAGCTCGAATCTCATAGTGCCCATGCAGTGGTTCTTGCAACAGGAGGATATGGAAATGTATATTTTCTTTCCACAAATGGAATGAATTCCAATGTGAGCGCCATATGGAATGCATATAAAAAGGGAGCATTCTTTGCAAACCCCTGTTTTACCCAGATCCATCCAACCTGTATCCCTGTCCACGGAAGATATCAATCAAAGCTTACACTTATGAGTGAGAGCCTCAGAAATGATGGAAGGGTATGGGTTCCCAAAAGTCCTGGAGACAGACGTCCTGCTGATGAGATACCTGAAAAAGACAGGGACTATTTTTTGGAAAGAAAATATCCCACCTATGGTAATCTTACCCCAAGGGATGTGGCCTCCCGCAATATAAAACAGGTATGTGATGAGGGAAGGGGTGTTGGTTCAACCGGTTATGCGGTATATCTGGATTTCCGTGACGCAATAAAGAGGGACGGTATTGAGACAATAGAAAAAAAATATGGGAACCTATTTGATATGTATGAAAAGATCACCGGGCAGAATGCCTATAAAACTCCCATGATGATATATCCTGCAGTCCATTACACCATGGGAGGTCTCTGGGTGGACTATAACCTTATGAGCACAATTCCAGGGCTCTTTGTGCTTGGAGAAGCCAATTTCTCGGATCATGGTGCAAACAGGTTAGGGGCAAGTGCTCTGATGCAGGGACTTGCAGATGGATATTTTATTATCCCTTATACCATTGGGGGATACTTTGCAGGGACATCGCTTGAGGATATTAATAATACACACCCTGCATTTGAGGATTCAAAGAGACAGGTGGATCAAAGGATAGAGAGGCTCTTGTCTATCAGAGGACATAAGACAGTGGATGAATTTCACAGAGAACTTGGAAAGATCCTATGGGATAGCTGTGGAATAAGCAGAAACGAGATGGGTCTTTTAAAGGCCCGAGATGAGATCCTGGCATTAAGAGACAGATTCTGGGACGATCTCCTCATTCCTGGAAGAAAGGAGGATCTGAATCAGAGCTTAGAGAAGGCTATAAGAGTGGCTGACTTTTTTGATTTTTCGCTCCTTATGATTGAGGATGCCCTACACAGGAAAGAGTCATGTGGATGTCACTATAGGGAAGAATATCAAACAGAAGAGGGAGAACCTAAGAGGAATGATGAAGAATATGCATATGTGTCTGCATGGGAATATCAGGGAGATGACTCTCCCCCTACGCTTCATAAAGAATCCCTTATATTTGAATTTGTAGAACTTACTGAAAGGAGCTACAAATGAAAGGGCTTAATCTGACCTTGAAGATATGGAGACAGAAAGGGCCTGATGATCCAGGGCACTTTGAGACCTATACCCTGAATGATGTTCCGCCTGATATCTCCTTCTTAGAGATGCTGGATCTATTAAATGAGAAACTCACCTTAGAGGGGAAGGAACCTGTTGCATTTGACAATGACTGCCGTGAGGGGATATGTGGAAGTTGTGGTGCTTTGGTAAATGGTGTAGCACATGGTCCATTAAAAAATACCACTCTTTGTCAATTACATATGAGACACTTTAAAGATGGTGATACAATCGTAATAGAACCATTCAGGGCAAGACCATTTAAGGTCATTAAAGACCTTATAGTGGATAGAGGTGCATTTGATGAGATAATTAAGGCAGGTGGTTATATATCTGTTAACACAGGTCAGGCTCCAGAGGCAAATAGCATACCTGTGTCACCAAAAGATGCAGAGCTTGCCATGGATGCTGCCATCTGTGTTGGTTGTGGTGCATGTGTGGCGGCATGTCCCAATGCATCTCCGATGCTATTTGTAGGGGCAAAAATATCACACTTGGCATCACTACCTCAGGGAAAGATTGAGGCCAAGAGAAGGACACTTAATATGTTAAAACGTATGGATGAGCTTGGCTTTGGAAACTGTAGTAATCATAGGGAGTGTGAAGCCCAGTGCCCAAAAGGGATATCAATTACCAATATTGCAAAGTTTAATAGGGAATTTTTCAAAGCCTCCCTTTTTTCACATGAGACTTAGGTGTTTAAGATTTTTTCTTGTTGAGATTTTTGCTTGACATCATTTCTTATTTTAAATATATCCCCAACCAATATCAATCTTAAAAGGGATGTTCTAATGGCCCAAAACGAAATTTTAAAGAGGTCTAAGGATACCATCTTAAAAAGATGGACAGAAAAGATCTTTAAGAGCTATCCTGAAGAGACGAGACGTTTTCTCGACACCCAAAAGGATCAATTTCAAAATCCTGTAAGACATATATTTAAAAAGGAGCTAAATAGACTACTTAATGAGCTAATTGATAGCTTTAATAGGGATAATATAGAAGGAGCATTGGACAATATTATCGCTATCAGGGCAGTGCAGGATTTTACCCCCTCTGAGGCACTTTCTTTCATATTTGATCTAAAAGGGATTATTGAAGAGAATATGGGGGGTGGAATAGTTGATATATTTAAGAGGATTGATGAGATGGCACTTATTGCATTTGACATATATATGCAAAGAAAGGAGACAATCTATAGATTAAGGGCCAATGCGATGGCCAATCAGGTCTCTGGTCTTTTAAGGAAGAAAGGGCTTTTAAGCGAGCTTTCCCAGTGGGGAGCTTCTCAATAAATGGAGGTAGGAATAGATGAACTTCATTGTGAGTATTTTGATTTCATTGGTAGCAGTTATAATCCTGGTACTTATCCCATGGATTGGGGTTGGGGCATTTAATCTTAAGGTCCTATTTGGTATCATAATACCCTATGCTGCTATTCTGACCTTTTTTATTGGAATTATTAGGAAAGTCATTATCTGGGCCAAGTCTCCTGTCCCTTACAGGATTCCCACCACAGCCGGGCAGCAGTGGACGCATCCATGGATAAAATATAGCAAGATTGACAATCCCAAAAGCAATTGGGGTGTTACGTTGAGGATGCTATTTGAAGTCTTATGCTTTAGGTCTCTTTTTAGAAATACCAAGCTACAGTTTAGAGAGGGGCCTAAGATTGGATATGAATGGGAAAAGTGGCTTTGGCTATTTGCCCTTTTATTTCATTATTCCTTTTTTGTAACGGTACTAAGGCATATGAGATTCTTTATGGAGCCTGTGCCAGGATTCATAAAGATATTGGAGAGACTGGACAGCTTTTTAGAAGTAGGAATCTTTCCGTTTCCCGGGTTTGAAACTCCTGTTTTATTCTTAAGTGGAGTAGTTCTTCCAGTGGCTATTACACTGCTATTTTTGAGAAGGCTTCTTATCGGTCAGGTGAGATTTGTATCGCTACCGTCCGATTATTTTCCCCTCTTTTTAATCCTTGGGATTGCAACTACAGGTATACTGATGAGATATTTCCTAAAGCAGGATATCATAAATATAAAGTCCCTTACGCTTGGAATCGTGACTTTTCACCCCACCGTTCCAGATGGCATAGGAGTATTATTTTTTATACATCTATTCTTAGTCTGTGTGCTTTTGGCATATATTCCCTTCAGCAAGATCATGCATATGGCTGGGATATTCCTTTCACCTACAAGAAATCTATCCAATAATAGCCGTTTTAAGAGGCATGTAAATCCCTGGGAATACCCTGTCAAGCTCCACAGCTATGAAGATTATGAAGAGGAATTCAGGGATAAGATGATAGAGGCAGGCATCCCTGTTGAGAAGATGCCTGAAGAGCAGCAGAGTGAAGAGCAAGAACAAAAGGATGAATCTTAAATAAATCTTAGAGGAGTGTGCCCATGGCAGATCTTCCAAAACCAGAAGAATTGGGAAAGGTTGAACATAGAGTTCCCCTATTTAAGGGATGGATGCATGAAAAGGTAAAGATAAGAGAAGGAATTGCCTGTTATGGGGCAAGGCCTCAGAATATTGAGGCAGTGGGAATGCCTAATCCCAGGGAATGGTCGCCTTTTGATGAGGACTGGAAGTTGCCTGAAAATTGGAAAGAGATAATACTGGAGGGACTCAGAGAGAGGCTTGAAAGGTTTAGATCTCTTAAGGTATTTATGGATATATGCGTAAGATGTGGAGCCTGTGCAGACAAATGTCATTTCTATATCGGAAGTGGTGATCCCAGAAATATGCCTGTACTCAGAGCAGAGCTATTGAGATCGGTATATAGAAGGGAATATACCACTGCCGGCAAGATAATGGGAGAGATGGCAGGGGCAAGGGAACTCACAGTGGATGTGCTTAAGGAGTGGTGGTATTACTTCTTTCAGTGCACTGAATGCAGAAGATGTTCTCTTTTCTGCCCATATGGGATTGATACTGCAGAGATAACTATTATAGGGAGAGAGCTTTTAAATCTCTTAGGATTAAATACGGACTGGATTCAGGCACCTGTTGCTAATTGCTATCGCACAGGCAATCACTTGGGAATCCAGCCCCATGCATATAAGGACATGCTGGATTTCTTCTGTGACGATATTGAAGAGGTTACAGGGATCCGGCCAGAGGTTGATCTTAACAGAAAAGGGGCTGAGATACTCTTTATTACTCCTTCAGGCGATGTATTTGCAGATCCTGGAACATATACTGCAATGGGATATATCATACTCTTCCATTATCTAAAGGATATGGGGCTTGATATCACATGGAGCACATATGCATCTGAAGGAGGAAATTTTGGATTCTTCACTTCACATGAGATGATGAAGAGACTCAATGCCAAAATGTATGCAGAGGCAAAGAGATTGGGAGTAAAGTGGATTTTAGGAGGAGAATGTGGGCATATGTGGAGAGTGGTACATCAATATATGAATACCATGAATGGACCACCTGATTTCTTGGAAGAGCCTGTGTCTCCCATAACCGGGACAAAATTTGAAAATGCCAAAGCAACCAAGATGGTTCATATAATTGAATTTACTGCTGATCTTATCAAGAATGGAAAGCTTAATCTGGATCCCAGTAGAAACGATAACCTGGTGGTGACGTTTCATGACTCCTGTAATGTGGCACGCGGTATGGGAATGCTTGAAGAGCCGAGATATGTGATAAAGAGTGTATGTAATAACTTCTATGAGATGCCAGAAAATACCATAAGAGAGCAGACATTCTGTTGTGGAAGTGGGGCTGGATTAAATGCAGGTGAGAATATGGAACTCAGAATGAGGGGGGGATTGCCACGAGCCAATGCTGTTAAATATGTGCATGAAAGACATGGGGTCAATATGCTTGCGTGTATCTGTGCCATTGATAGAGCGGTTTTTCCAGCCCTTATGGAATATTGGGTTCCTGAAGTCCAGGTCACTGGTGTCCATGAGTTAGTTGCAAATGCATTGATTCTAAAAGGAGAAAAGAAACGAACCACAAATCTGAGGGGAGAACCCCTTCCAGGTATGGAGGAGGAAGTAGAGGATGTATGATGGGGGAAAGATATTTATAGGATTGATCTTGGGGATAATTCTCTTGCTAATGCCCTTTTGGCCAACGGGAGGAAAATGGGCTGCAAAGGCTCCTGAGCCTGAGCTCACTCCAAAGGCAAAAGAGGCAAAGGTATGTGTGGAAAGTAAAAATTTTATGCGACTGAATCATATGAAGCTTCTGGATCAATGGAGAGATCAGGTGGTTCGAAAGACAGACAGGACATATATTTCAAGCAGTGGCAGGGCCTTTGAAAGGAGTTTTCAAAATACCTGTCTGGATTGTCATTATGATAAGAGTAAATTCTGCGATAAGTGTCATAATTGGGCAGATGTGGACCCATATTGTTGGCAATGTCATATTCCTCCAAAGGAGAATGGATGATGGAAATGGATAGAAGGAAATTTTTAAAGGTTATTGGGATTTCATCAATTGCAGCTATAGGTAGTGATTCTCTTTTTGAATTGATATATCCCAAAAGTATTGGTGCTATAGCAGAAGAGGCGGGTAAAAAGGGAGGAATACAGTGGGCAATTGCGATGGATATGAATCTTATAACAGATGAGATACTGGATAGATGTATTGAAGAGTGTCATAAGCTTCATAATGTTCCCAATATCGGTAATAGTGAAGAGGAGATAAAGTGGATATGGAAAGAGGAATATGAACATGCGTTTCCTGATCAGAAACACGAATATGTGGCCGAAAAGTTAAAGACAAGATTATTCCCTCTTTTATGTAATCAGTGCACAAATCCTCCATGTGTTAGGGTCTGCCCAACAAAGGCCACATGGAAAAGGAAAGATGGTATTGTAATGATGGACTGGCATAGGTGTATTGGATGCAGATTCTGTATGGCAGCATGTCCATTTGGGGCAAGGAGCTTTAACTGGTGGGATCCCAGAAAGGCTGATCCAAAATTGAATCCCGAGTTTCCTACAAATATGGATTATCCAACCAGGACAAAGGGTGTGGTTGAAAAATGTACATTCTGTAATGAACGAATTGATAAGGGTCAGATTCCCAGATGTGTAGAGGTGGCAAACGAGATGAAGGAAGGCTCAATGATATTTGGGAATATCTTAGATAGTGAATCAGAGATAAGGTCTGTCTTAAATAAGAGGTTTTCTTTGAGGAGAAAACCCGAGCTTGGAACGGGTCCAAATATATTCTATATGATATAAGATGAGGGGGTCATGTTAGAGAAAGCATTAAGAGGAGATCAGAGATATTGGGGTTGGTTGATATTTCTTTTAATATTAATGGCAGGAGGATTTGCCTGTTATCTCTATCAGTTCTTTGAGGGATTAAGGATTACAGGAATGAGTAGGGATGTCTCTTGGGGCCTCTATATTGCACAATTTACCTATTTAGTGGGAGTAGCTGCATCTGGAGTGATGGTAGTTCTTCCCTACTATATCCATAACTATAAGGCCTTTGGAAGAATCACAATACTTGGAGAATTCCTGGCTATCTCCGCACTGGTTATGTGTCTCTTATTTATCCTTGTAGATCTGGGAAGGCCTACAAGGATTCTTAATGTCTTATTACATCCTACACCCAATTCAATCCTTTTTTGGGATATGATCGTCTTAAATGGCTATCTCTTATTGAATATATTGATAGGGTGGAATGTATTGAGTTCAGAGAGAAAGGGGATCCACTATCCCACTTGGGTTAAACCCCTTATCTATATATCCATACCATGGGCATTCAGTATCCATACTGTTACGGCCTTTCTATACGCAGGGCTTCCTGGAAGGCATTTTTGGCTGACTGCGATTATGGCAGCGAGGTTTCTGTCCTCTGCCTTTTGCTCTGGACCTGCTATATTGCTCTTGTTATGTCTGATAGTAAGGAAGGTAAGCCGTTTTGATCCTGGAAAGGAGCAACTTAGAACCTTGGCAGGCATTATCACCTATGCCATGATAATTAATGTGTTTTTCTTTCTGCTTGAGCTCTTTACCGCATTTTATAGCCAGATACCTGGGCATAAGCATTCATATATCTTCCTATTTATGGGTCTTGAAGGGCACACCAGACTTGTTCCTTGGATGTGGACAGCGACATTTTTTGCCTTAGTAGCACTGGTCCTCTTAATTGTGCCATATACCCGTAGAAATGAATCCACAATGGCTATAGGATGTGTAGCAGTAATTATAGCCACATGGATAGATAAAGGATTAGGATTGTTAATTGGAGGATTTACACCCAATCCATTTGAAAGGATTACCGATTATTGGCCAACAAGGCCTGAGGTGATGATTACCATTGGGGTGTGGGCAACGGGATTCTTTGTGTTAAGTGTGCTATATAAGGTGGCTGTATCTGTGAAAGAAGAGGTGGAATTAGGAACATATTAAATTTTCAGATTTAAAAAGGCTTGACAGTGTCTTTTCCCTTTGTTAAATAACCCATCCGTTTGGGTGTAAGCTATCTAATTTAAAAATTAAAGAAGGAGGATTAAATATGGCTTACGAAGTAGTCGTTGATCCAGAAAAGTGTGAAGGATGTGAGGAATGTGTGGAGGTCTGTCCTGTAGATGTATATGAGATACAGGATGGAAAATCTGTTCCGGTAAATGCGGAAGAGTGTTTAGGATGTGAAAGCTGTGTTGAAGTATGCGATCAAGGAGCAATCACAGTAACTGAGGTTTAAGTGTTAACGAACAGACCTGCCCTGGAAGATTCAAACTTTTTAAATCAAGAGGTGCCGCTACTTTTGTAAATAAAGGTAGCGGCATGTTTAATAAGAGACGCGGAAGAATAAGATTTCTTCCCCCAGTGAAAAGTAAAGTGTAAGTCTATGAGAGCTTTGCATAACCCCTTTTTACACTGGGGGTTATACCCCCTTCCGGGTCGGATGACCCTCTGGGTCGGAGACCAGACCCCTGTCATTGCGAGCGAA
>CAYTXJ010000017.1:0-24498 GCA_964440775.1 uncultured Desulfobacteraceae bacterium
ACATTATTTATAAAAATAAAAAAATAGCGAATCCTGGGTCAAGTAATAAAGATATTTTGATGTTGAATTTATAAATAACCCTACCCTACATGAAATTTTTTCCATTGGAATAAGATCCAAATAAAAATAAATTTCTTGACTCCACAATTTTAAGATTTTAATATAAAAATAGTTCTTTAGTTTTAATTATTTTTTGAGCAAAGATTTCCCTCCACTTAATTTTTCCAAACAAGAGGTCCTGAAGTCTTTGTTTCTTATTAGTTAAAACCATAAATTTTTTAGGAGGTTTTTATGGATTCAGTTAGAGAAGGGGATGTTATCAAGATCCATTATATTGGAAGATTGGAAAATGGTCAGATCTTTGAATCCACTCATGGTGGAGAACCAGTGGAATTTAGGGTCGGAAGCGGAAATTTCTTTCCGAGTTTTGAAAAGGAGATAATAGGTATGAAGGTAGGAGATTCCAAAAGTTTTAGGATCTTAGCTGAAGATGCATTTGGCCCGCGGTATAAGGAATTGGTTATTGAAGTGATGAAAGAGGAATTTCCCTCTTATATTCACCCAAAGGTGGGACAGAGATTACAGCTTATGGGACCAGACCAGAATCCCATAGTGGTTACAGTAACATCAGTTGAAGAGGATACTGTCACGCTGGATGCAAACCATCCTCTGGCAGGATATGCTCTGCTATTTGATGTGGAATTATTAGAAATTCAGCGAACTTAAGATTTATTAGAAACAATGGAGGTATATTTAAAATGAATATCTATGTAGGTAATCTACCTTTTGAGACAAAGGAAGATGAATTAAGAAAACTATTTGAAAGTTTTGGAACAGTGGAGTCAGTTAAGATCATAAAAGATTTTAATACAGGAAGATCTAAAGGATATGGTTTTATAGAGATGCCCATAGAGAGTGAGGCTCAAATTGCTATTGAAAATCTGAATGGGAAAGATGTAAAAGGAAGAAATATAAGAGTTAATAAGGCTCATAATAAGAGAAGAGGTAATGTAAGAAGAAGTTTTTCAGATAGGTATTTATAATAATTTAAAAAGCTCTATTGACCTTGGAAGAGAGGGTATTCTTTTATTCGGGAAAGATTAGATTAGAAGGATTATTTAATAAAGCCGATATCGATAAGGGGATGGTTATATGCCATCCCCACCCCCTTTTTGGGGGGAATATGGAAAATCAGATAGTTGAGATTATAACCGCTATTTACAGGGATCTTAAATATAATACTCTTAGATTTAATTTTAGAGGAGCGGGTCAAAGTGAAGGACATTATGATCAGGGATATGGGGAACAGAGTGACCTTCTATCTGCTATAGAATTTTTAAAAAATTATGGTGTTAATAATCTGGACCTTATTGGATATAGCTTTGGTGCATGGGTTATTGCCCAATGCATTGATAAGATCCCTAAGGAGATCATTAAAAATATAATCTGGGTAGCTCCTCCTGTTAGATACCTTCCTTTTCCTGAAATCTTAGGTGATGAAAAGATTAGGCTTATAATTGTTGGAGAAAATGACGATATATCAGATCCTTTGGCATTAAAGAAAATGGTTAAAAGATGGAATTCGGAAGCACAATTTCATATAATAGATAGTACAGATCATTTTTTTATAGGACACTTTAAAGAACTTATAGATATAATTAGCGATTTTTTGAATAACCAATGATATCAGATATCAGAAGATATCAATTAGAAAGAGGACTTATATCCCTTATCTCCCTCTTTATTATTATATCTCTTTTAAAGCTCTTTCCTGCAGAAGGGATATCTCGTAGAAATGCCATAGTGGATGCAGTGCAGAGGGCTGCCCCATCTGTTGTAAATCTCAGTACAATTATTCAGGAAAGAGTCAATCCTCTATTTCCCTTCTCTGGTAGTGATTTTTTTAGGGATTTTTTTCCTGATTTTTTTACTCATGAGTTTCCCAGAACGAGCTTAGGTTCTGGAGTAATTATTGATGGAGGTAAAGGATATATCCTTACAAATTATCATGTAGTAGAAAAGGCATCAGATATAAAGGTAATTACCTCTGAAAAAGAGGAATACCATGCAAAGATTATCGGATCAGATCCCAGATCAGATTTAGCCCTTCTAAAGATTCCAATTCATAAGAGGCTGCCAGAGATAAAGATGGGAAGTTCAGCCGACCTTATGATTGGAGAGACAGTAATTGCCATAGGTAATCCTTTTGGTTTAGGGCACTCTGTTACGGTTGGTGTAATAAGTGCTGTAAATAGAACAGTCAGGACAGAAGAAAGGGTATTTAGGCACTTTATCCAGACTGATGCCTCTATTAATCCTGGAAATAGTGGTGGCCCACTTCTGAATATCAATGGGGAGCTCATTGGAATTAATACTGCCATATATCAAAAGGCACAGGGTATAGGTTTTGCTATCCCTATAGATAAGGCAAAAAAGGTGATAAGGGAGCTTTTAAGATATGGGAAGGTGCTTTTCCCATGGCTGGGCATGGAACTTCAGGAGTTAGATCCAAGATTAAAATCCTATTTTGGGCTTAAACCTGAGGACCATGGCCTGCTTATAAAGAAGGTTTATAAGGGAAGTCCCGCTGATTTAGCAGGAATTAAAAGAGGTGATATATTAGTAAGATTGGATGGAGTAAGTATAGACTCTATCTCAGAATATTACGGGGTCCTATCCGATTTCACCTCTGAAGATATTATAGATATTAAACTGTTTAATAAAAAAGGTATACGAAATTTAAGGCTTCATGCCAGTGTATTTCCAAAAGAATTTGCAATAAAATTTTTTTATAAAAGAACGGGAATAAGGGTTAAACAAAAAGGGAATTCAGTAATTATTGAAAATATAAGGAAAGGCTCCCGGGCGCAAAGGGCGGGTTTAAGAGAAGGAGATATATTAATTAAGATAAATTCTTTAAAAATTAATAACATAGAGGATCTTAAAAGGGCAATGGTCTATTTCCATCAACTCGACTCTCTCAAGTTGATTATCAAAAGAGATCCTTATCTCTACTCTCTGATATTACCCTTTCTTTAAGAACAGAGATGTCCATTGATATATTTAAAAATTATCAAAGCATTATCCCAGATTATGAGGATTTTATAAGGATATTGCATACTCCACTTCCAACCCATTTAAGGATTAATACCTTAAAGATTGCTCCTAATATATTAATTAAGCGATTAGAAAAGAAGGGAATAAGGATAGAATGGACCTTAAAAAAATATATGTGTCTAAATTTAAAAGGCTGTGATCATCCTGGAAACATGATCGAATATTCCTTAGGTTATATACATCCTCAGGCCCTCACTTCATGCCTTGCATCCATTATATTGAATCCCAAGCCCAATTCTCTTATCTTAGATCTGTGTGCATCTCCTGGTGGAAAGACCTCCCATATTGCACAACTTGTGGGTAATTCAGGGCTGATTGTGGCAAATGAATTCAATAGGTATCGCCATATTCCATTGATATATAATCTTTCAAGATTAGGGATCACAAATTGTATAGTTACTGCGTATCAGGGGCAACAGTTTCCCCTGAAGACTAAATTTGATTTTATTATCGCAGATGTTCCCTGTTCAGGAGAGGGAAATATAAGATTTACAGGCCAAAAGATTAGGTCTATACATAGAAGATTAAAAAAGATAAAAGACACTCAAAAAAGAATAATTTTAAGGGCATTTGATCTATTAAGTGACAATGGAATATTATTATATTCCACATGCACCTATAATCCTGAAGAAAACGAAGAGGTAGTGGATTTTCTCCTCAAAGAGAGGGATGCAAAACTTGTTTCATTTGCAAGCCCTATCCCTGCAGAATCTGGTATATATTCATGGAAGGGGAAATTATATGATAAACAGATCAGATATACTAAGCGATTTTACCCTCACAGAGTCAATTCAGTGGGATTTTACATGGCCAAGATTAGAAGAAGATAGGAATCTTATATTTTCATATGTAGAAAATAGATTTGGAATTAGAAGGGAGCTATTTGATCCTTTTTTCCTTTTTAAGAGGACCGATTCATGGTGGTTGTTGAAGAAAAATAGATTTATTAGCTCTGTTTCTAAGCTTAAGGTAAATATGGTAGGATTCAGGGCCTTCCATAAGGTAGGGGATTATATTAAACCCACCACAAGATTTGCACAAATCTGGGGAAGATATGCAATTAGATCTAAAATTAATTTAAATAGGGGTCAGCTGAAAGAGCTTATTTCAAAGGATAAGATCCCCTTTAATTTTAAGGGATTAGAAAATGGCTATGTTATAGTCTTTTATGAGGATGTCCCTATAGGTGTAGGCCTCTTCCTAAGTAATACCCTATATTGCCAACTTCCCAAGAAAGAGTTCCAAAACATAATAGATTAGAAGAGATAAAAAAATTCAATATATTGTATTTATAGTTGACATAAATACAATAAGTAGTATAATGGTGTCAATCCTTATAGATTTTGAAAACAGGTTATGAAAACATCTTTAATGGATAAAGCTAAAATATGGGATATTTCCCCTGAAGAGATAGATAAGAGCCGAAAAGTTAATAAAAAATTATTAATAAATATACTAAATTACCTAAATTTTAAAGATGAACAGCTTCTTGTTTGTTTGAGGTTAAAAGATAGTTTTAGGATTTTGGAAGGATATCCAGAACCCTGCTTTAACAATAGCATACATATTAAATGGGTTAATAGAGATAGCTCATTTGACTTAGATAATTGGAAACCTTCTCATCTATTGGCCGAGTTTAAGGGCTCTTTGATATATATTCCAGTATCTGAACCTTCATTTGATGATAATGGATTTATCTTGAGATTGAAAGAGGATGCATATGATATATCTAAAAGAGAAAACAGAAGATTCAAGGTAGAAGATGGTATTGAGGCAGAGTTAGATCAGAGTGGGGTAATGGAAAGGGGTAGGCTGATTGACTTTAATGCATATGGGTTTAGGATTGAGCTTCCTTCTTCATCTTACAAATTTTTTAAATGGCTTAACCCTGATCAGCCCCTTATGGTTAAATTTATATCAAACTCAGTTATAGTATTTTCTGAACCCTGTAAGCTCATACGTCTTGAGGAAAGAGATGCATCCAGAGAGATAGTGGTTAAGCCCTTAAAGGATAGTATCAATAGATTTCCCAAGAAGGAGATACGGAATCCCAGAAGATCATTTAGACCATATCCATTGGTAATATTTAAACATCCTTTAATTGGTAGATTAATAAAATTAGAGGTCTTTGATATATCAACTACTGGATTCTCTGTCTATGAAAATAGAGATGAGCCCATATTAGTGCCTGGGCTAATTATTCCTGAGCTTAAGATTCGGTTTTCAGGGAATATGGAATTTACATGTATGGCACAGGTTATCTATAGGATTAGGGAAAAGGAGGGAAAAAGATGTTTCCGCTGTGGGCTATCTATATTGGACATGGATCATAATTCGTTTAGTGCTATGGCAGAACTTCTTTTAAGGATAAGTTATCCACAGATATATATATCAAATGAAGTGGATGTAGAGGAATTATGGAGGTTCTTTTTTGAATCAGGATTTATATATCCTAAAAAATATAAGATGATATATGGGCGTAAGGATAGATACAGACAGGTATATGAGAAACTTTATAGAAAAGATTCAGAGATTTCAAAACATTTTACCATTGAAAGCAAAGGCAGGATAATTGCTCATATCTCTCTGATCCGTGCCTATAGTAGGGCCTGGATGATCCATCATCATGCCTCTATTGCCAGATATGGAAAAAGGGCGGGATTAACTATTCTTAGGCAGATTATGGAATATCTAAATGACCTTTTTAGGATCCCAAATATTAATATGGATTATATATTTTCCTTCTTTAGGCCTGAAAATAGATTTCCAAACAGGATCTTTGGGGATTTTGCTAGATCAACTAAAAATAAAAAATTATGTTCAATGGATCTTTTTGCATATGTGTATGTGAATTCTGCAATGGGTTCTCCCGATATTCCATTAAAATCATGGACCATTGATGAATGTAAAAAAGAAGATATAAAGGAGTTAAAAATTTTTTATACTAAGATATCAAATGGATTAATGATAGACATTTTTGATTTTGATGTAAATGAACAAAGATCAATTGAGGTATTATATGAAAGACTTGGGTTATATCGGAAATCTAAGAATCTTGTATTAAAATATAATAACTTGTTAAAAGCCTTTATAATTATTGATCAATCAAGTAATTATTTAAACCTTTCGGGACTGTTAAATACTGTAAAAGTTATAATAATCGATCCAGAAGATTTTTCTTTTCCTATTTTATTGTTTTTATTAAATAAATATACAAATTATAATATTCCGGATAGATTTTTAATATATCCTGATAATTATCTTAAATTAGTTGATAAGAATTTAATTCAAAAATATTATCTTTGGATATATAATACAAAATTAATTGATGAATTCATAAAGATATATAATGGAAAATATATAAAATTTAACAAAAGTGAGGGAAATTAATGGATAAAAAATTATATCCATATAACAGTAAGATATTAAGACTCTATTTGGAATATTTAGAATATAATTACCCAAATATTGATTTGGATATTCTGTTGGAGAATTCCGGTATTAAACGATCTGAAATTGAAGATGAATCACATTGGCTCTCTCAAGAACAGATAGAAAATTTCCATGCACAATTACAGCAGAAAATTCCCTCTAAAAATATACCAAGAGAAGCGGGGAGATTTGTTGCTTATTCAAAAAGATTAGAAGCTGCTAAATATTTAACTTTAGGTTTAGTAACCTTGCAACATGCCTTTTTATTAATGGAAAAACTCTATCCAATAATGAGTAAGGCAGCAGTTATAAAAAGCAAAAAGTTAAGTAAGAATAAAGTAGAAATAATATGTATACCAAAAGAAGATATAAAAGAAAGACCATATCAATGTGAAAATCGGATTGGGATTTTTGAAGGCTTAGGGAAATGGTTTCATGGGAAATGGGCTGATGTGAAGCATCCTGAATGTATTCATAAGGGGGATTCACGGTGTAGGTACATTATTTCGTGGAAAGAGCCAAAGTATAATATATTAAAGAGAGTCCGTAATTATATCTTTATCTTTTTGATCTTAGGATTGGGTATATCGTATTTTCTGTTTAACACTGAAAACATACATATCCTTGTATTGATATCTCTATCCATTGCCTTTGTAATCTCTCTTTTAACAAATCATATGGAGATAGATGAACTAAAGAGGACCATCCAGCAGCAAGGGGATGTGGCTAAGGAATTATTAGATGAAATGGACAGGAGATACAATAATACCTCTCTTATTCAGGAGATAGGAAGTGCAACCCTTACCATACCTGATATTGCCCTTCTTTTATCTAAGTTAACAGAATTTATGGAAAAGAGGTTGGATTTTGATAGATGTATCATAATGCTTGCTAATGAAGATAAAAGTAGACTCAGATATATATCAGGATATGGGTATTCAAGGGAAGAAGAGGAGATCTTAAAGGCGGCAGAGTTCCATCTTGATAAAGAGAGATCAAAAGGGATCTTTGTAAGATCTTATAAGGAAAAGAGGCCATTTATAATTAACAATATTGAGCATGTCAAAGAGCAATTTTCACTAAAGAGTCAAAGATTGGTTGATCAGATGGATGTGAAGTCTTTGATCTGTGTCCCCATTGTCTATAAAGAGGAACCATTGGGAATTATTGCTGTGGATACCAAGAGATCAAAAAGACCGCTTACAGAGAGCGATATGAATCTTTTGATGGGTATTGCATCTCAGGCTGCCTTAAGCATAGTCAATGCACGAGCATTTCAAGAGATCCAGGAAAGGGAGAGAAAATATAGGGAGCTTGTGGAAGGTGCAAATAGTATAGTTATGCAAATAGATCTTAATGGTAAGATCAATTTTATAAATGGATTTGGGTTAAAATTCTTACAATATAGCCAAGAAGAGATCTTAGGGAAGAGTGTATATGATACAATACTTCCTAAGCAAAAAGAGATAATCAGCGAATTTAGAAATATCATGAAAAGATTGGATTCTTCGGCAACTTACATAATAAGGGATATGGAAAACCAGAGGAAAAATGGGGAAAGGGTCTTAATTGCGTGGACATATAGACCCATTTTAAAAGATGGGAAGATAAAGGAGATCCTATGTATCGGAAATGAC
Source organism: uncultured Desulfobacteraceae bacterium (assembly GCA_964440775.1). GTDB lineage: Bacteria > Desulfobacterota > DSM-4660 > Desulfatiglandales > JALVMZ01 > CAYTXJ01. The sequence goes on from CAYTXJ010000017.1 coordinate 8,187, forward strand.
ATAACAGAGCTAAGGAATACATATGAGGAGAAAAAGGCATTGGAATTACAACTCCTTCAGGCTCAGAAGATGGAGGCAATCGGCACCTTGGCAGGTGGAATTGCACATGATTTCAATAACATCTTGCAGGCTATCTATGGATTTACTCAGATGTTGATATATAAGAAAAAGGAGGATGATCCCGAGCTTAAATATCTAAGAGAGGTGGAAAAGGCTGTTGAGCGTGCCACAGAGCTTATAAAGAGAATCTTAATATTTAGTAGAAAGGTAGAGCCAAAATTAAAGGAGATAGATCTGAATGCCGAAATAATACAGATTAGCAAAGTCTTAGAAAGAACCATTCCTAAAATGATAACAATTGAACTGGATCTGTCTAAAGATATTGAAAAGATTAAGGCAGATAAGGCGCAGATTGAACAGATAATAATGAATCTGGCGGTAAATTCAAGGGATGCCATGCCAGATGGAGGGAAATTACTATTTCATACTGAAAATTTCACCATTGATGAGGAATTTTGCAAAAGAAATATAGGAGCTAAACCGGGTGAATATGTGCTGTTACAGGTATCTGATACAGGAGAAGGTATGGATGAAGATGTAGTAAAAAGGATATTTGAGCCCTTTTTTACCACAAAAGAGGCTGGAAAGGGGACAGGTTTAGGCTTAGCCATGGTATATGGCATCGTTAAAAATCATGGTGGATATATTAAATGCGATAGTAAAAAAGGAAAAGGAACTACATTTAGCATATATTTACCTGTAATAAAAGAGACTTCTACTTTGATACAGGCTGATCATGATGAAAGGGGGATAAATTTTAATAAGGGCGGATCAGAGACCATCCTATTAGTAGATGATGAGGAAAATATCCTGGAGCTTGGAAAGGAGATTCTTGAAGGTTTTGGCTACAGCGTTATTACAGCAAGAGATGGAGAGTCGGCAATTGAGATTTATAAAAAGAAAAAGGACAATATTGCACTGATTATCTTGGATATAATAATGCCGGGGATGGGCGGAAAGAGATGCTTAGAAGAACTCCTAAAATTAAATCCATCTGCAAAGATCCTTATATCCAGCGGCTATTCTGTAAATGGAGACACCCTCTCTTCTATGGAGGGTAAGGTTCAAGGGTATATCTCAAAACCATATAATATGAATCAGCTCTTAAAGTCAGTAAGACAGATCCTGGATAGATAGACTATTTTTTAGGGTTTAATACCTTTACAAAGGATTAGAGGTGTATATATAAATCGCCTTTCATCTAAAAGTAACTCTCTGAAATCCTCTAAAAATTTCTTTTTCCCACCTGGATATTGACTAAATAGATCTCCTAATTTGTCTGATAATACCTCTGCCTTCTTCATCCAATTAAATAGCTCATTTTCCCCTATCTTACTAAATATGAGGTGATATGGCCTTATATCTACCTCTATATCTCTAAGACCCAAGTCATAAAGATATGTGTATAATTTTCTCCCAGCAAAAGGATCAAAGTTATATTCCTCTTTAAGTCTATGGACGGCTTTAACAATGATATCTTTCATCTTTTGGGCAATGGGATAATAGCTTAAACAGTTATGATCCAGATCTAAAAGACAGAGAAATCCCCCAGGTTTCAAAACCTTATTTAGATTTTTAAGTATATCAAATCCCTCATTTTTGTGATATTCAAGAACAAATCGGAGCCATATAATATCAAATGCACCCAAGTGGGTAAAAGAAGATAAAAAGTCCTGCTTATGAAAATAGATCCCTTCTCTGTTCCCATAGGTCTTCTTCGCATGTTCTATCATCTCATCCAAGTAACTCACCCCAACTATCTCTCCATATGGCCGTATCATTTCCCATAAGATTGAAGTGGTCTTCCCAGGGCCACAACCCACCTCCAGAACCCTTATCCCTGGCCTTAGTCCACACCACTTAGCCTGCCTTTTGAGCTCCTTAACATTGACATTCTGCTCAAGCCTTACAATCTCTTCCTCATTATACATTAAATAGTTATCAACTTTCATAAATTTAAATAAATTTTAAAATGTTTAAACAGCTTTAACTAATAAAGAAGGCATTGTAAACAGACCTAATTTATGTTGAAATTATAGACTTACTATATATGTTTATTAGTAGTATCCTTATAAATCAAGTAAATTAGGAGAAAGACTATGGCAGAATTTGAGATAGGTCCCATAAGGCCTCCTAATGAGGCAAAGAGTCTGCTTTTGAGATTTACCAGAAATTGCCCCTGGAATCAGTGCCTATTTTGTCCTGTGTATAAAGGGAAAAAGTTTTCGCTGAGGTCAGTAGATGAGATAAAGAGAGATATAGATATCGCACGTGATATAGCTGATGAGATAAAGGCACTCTCTTGGAGCTTGGGGGAGGCAGGGGATATCAGTGATCAGGTTATCTCATATATCTTTTCTTCTCCAAACTACAGTGAGAGCTTTAGAAGCATTGCCATGTGGCTATATTATGGAACAGGTAATTGCTTTATTCAAGATGCGGACAATCTGGTTATGAAGACAAAGGATCTGGTAGAGGTATTGAGATATTTAAGAAAAAGATTTCCTGAAGTTAAGAGGGTAACATCATATTCCAGAGCTCGCACAGTGGTCAGAAAGAGTGTGGAGTCCTTAAAGGAGATAAGAGATGCAGGACTTGACAGAATCCATATAGGTCTGGAGTCAGGTTATGATTCTGTTCTAAAGTTTATGAAAAAGGGGGTTAGTGCAAAACAGCACATTGAAGCGGGAAGAAAGGTGATAGAGGCAGGAATGGAGCTTTCCGAATATGTAATGCCTGGCCTTGGTGGGCAAGATATGTGGAAAGAGCATGCAATAGAGACGGCAAAGGTCTTAAATGAAATAAATTCCAATTTTATAAGGCTTAGAAGCCTCAGAGTGCCATCACGTGCTCCCCTCTATGAAAAACTCAGGAAGGGAGAATTCAAGATGCAATCCGATGATATGATAGTTGAAGAGATAAGACTACTTATTGAAACTCTGGATGGAATATCAAGCTATATAACAAGTGATCATATAATGAACCTATTGGAGGATATATCTGGAAAGTTGCCTGAAGATAAGGAAAAGATGCTGAATGTTATTGAAAGATATAAAAATCTTCCTGAGCATGAAAGATTGATATATAGGATCGGAAGGAGAGGGGGAGTTTACAGATCCATTGATGATCTATATAGTGACTCAGATACATATAGAAAGATAGAGAATCTTATGAATCAGATAATAGATGAGAGAGGTCAGAAGGGTCTGGAAGAATTTATAAGTGAGATGGCTGACAGATACGTATGAGATACTACCCAGTATTTTTAGAGCTTAGAGGAAAGAAGGTAGTGGTTATAGGCGGGGGACAGGTGGCATTTAGAAAGGTAGAGACACTTTTAATGTGTGGGGCGAATGTCCATTTAGTGGCAAAGCGATTGGATCAGAGACTTAAGCAATACATAGAGGGTGGAAGAGTTAAATATGAGGGTAGTCAATTTAATCCAGAGATTCTTAATGGATCCAGCCTGGTAATAGCTGCAACTGATGATACCGAATTAAATAAAAAGATTAGTAAAGAGGCTAAAAAGAGGAATATCCTGATAAATGTGGTTGATAATCCCGAAGAATGTAATTTCATTGTCCCTTCCATAGTAAAAAGGGGGGATCTTATAGTTGCCATCTCTACCTCTGGAAGTAGCCCTGCATTGTCCAAAAGGCTTAGGGAAAGATTTGAAGATATTTTGGGAAAGGAATATGAGCTCTTTTTAAATCTAATGAAGTATATCAGAAAGGGCATAATATCTAAGGGACTATCTTCAGAAGAAAACAGGAGGATATTTTATAATCTGGTAGACTCTCCCCTTATATCCCTTATAAAAGAAAATAGATGGGAAGAGGTAAGTTCTAAGGTGGAAGAGATCACCGGTATTAAAATTCCATTAAATAAACTAATTGATATAATGGATGCTTAATTTATGAGTAAATTATTTTATCATATAGCATTTATACTTTATCTTATATCATCCGCAGGTTTTATCGTATTTATAATAACCCAGAGGAAAAAGATCTTTGAAATAGCATTCAAGATTATGATTCCTGCTTTTGTTTTTCATACCTTTCATATATTTTTTAAATTTTTTAAGATTGGAGTTATCCCTGCCTTAAGTTTTAGTTCCTCTTTCTGTTTAATGTCCTGGATTATAGTGGGTATATATATATTGGTTCATCTGAGATTCAGACTCATGGTCCTTGGATCATTTTTAATCCCCTTCTCTCTTTTGCTGATGTTAATAGGTATATCAATGCCTGAGAGAGTATGGGAGATAAGGCCTGTATTTAAAAACATATGGCTAAATCTTCATATCATAACAAGTCTTTTGGGAAATTCCTTTTTTGCCATTACAGTTATAGTTTCAATCATATATATATTGCAGGAAAATCAGATTAAGAATAAGAGATTTGGATCTCTATATAGTCGGCTTCCTTCGCTTGCCACCCTTGATAGCCTGAATTATTATACAATTATCTATGGGTTCCTCTTCCTAAGCATAGGAATAATCACTGGAGCCATCTATGCTCAGTATATTTTGGGCACATATTGGAGATGGGATGCAAAAGAGACCTGGTCGCTCATAACCTGGATCTTCTATGCAGCACTTCTGCATGAAAGGTTGGCAGTAGGATGGAGAGGAAGAAGGGCCGCTATTATGTCTATCATATGCTTTATAGTTCTAATCTTTTCCTTTATTGGCGTAAATCTATTTTTAAGTAGCTATCATACCTTTAAATATTTTCAAGGGCGTTTATGATAGATATAGCTATACTTGGAATGAACCACAATACCGCACCTGTAGAGATAAGGGAATGTATTGCAAAAGATCCAAATCATCAAAAAAAAGCCCTATCACTTATCAAAAAGAATGAAGATATAAAAGAGTGTCTCTTTATCTCAACCTGCAATAGAATAGAGGCCCTATATACAACCGAAGATAAGACAAGGGCACAGGAATATGTGATCTCTGCCATCTCTGATATGGGTAATATCAGGAGGGATCTTATTCTAAGGCACCTATATTATAAAGAGGGGAGAGATGCTATAAGGCACATATTCAGGGTATCTTCAAGCCTTGATTCTATGGTAATGGGGGAACCCCAGATTTTAGGCCAGGTAAAAGAGGCATACAGATTGTCAACAAGAGAGAGGACCTCAGGGGTTATAATAAATAGATTAATGCACAGAGCATTTCATGTTGCAAAGAGGATAAGGACTGAAACCGGTATATGCGATTCTGCGGTATCTGTAAGCTATGCGGCTGTAGAACTGGCTAAGAAGATATTCCATAATTTGGATGACAAAGAGATCTTGCTGATAGGTGCGGGGGAGATGGCAGAATTGGCTGCCAAAAATCTCTTAAACCATGGGGTCAGATCCATATCTGTAGCGAACAGGACATTTGAAAGAGCTACTGAGGTAGCAAGATATTTTAATGGGAATCCCATATCCTTTGAAGAGATCCCCCTCTATCTCAATAAGATGGATATAGTGATAAGTTCAACCGCTTCCACCGAAATTATCATTAACTATGAAGATGTGAAAGGAAGCCTTAGGAAGAGGAAAAATAGACCCCTGTTTTTTATTGATATAGCTGTTCCACGGGATATAGACCCAGAAATCAATAGACTTGATAATGTCTATTTATATGATATTGATGACCTAAAAGAGGTAGTAAAGAAAAATATGGAGCGGAGAAAAGATGAGGCAATAAAGGCAGGAAGAATAGTAGATGAGGAGGTTATAAAATTTGAAAGGTGGCTTAAGACCTTAGATGTGGTTCCCACAATCAAATCCTTAAAAGAGAAGGCAGAGACCATCAGACAGAATGAATTTAAAAGGAGCTTTTCCCATTTTAAGGGTCTTTCAAAAGAACAGATTGATGCCATAGAAAGACTAACTATCTCAATTACAGAAAAGATCATTACCGATCCAATCCTATTTTTAAAAAATAAGGCAGGCAGAAATAGAGAGGATCTATATTTAGATATTACCAAGAGACTCTTTAGATTAGATCAGGAGGAATAGTGTTTATGGATATAGAGCAAAAGATATCTTCCATAAAGAAGAGCCCAAATTACGAAAACATGGGTATGATTGCCATACACCTTGGTATTGTTAGAGCCCATTCAAGGGATGGAAGAAGAGTAAAAGGGCTAAAAGTCAAATATAAAGAAGATAAAATTGAGAAAATAGTCAAGGATATCAAAAAGATGGATGGTATATTTGAAGTGATAGTTGATAAAAATGAGGCTTTTCTTAAGGTGGGAGAAGAGGTATTATTAGTTATGGTAGGTGGGGATAAAAGGGAGAATGTTTTTAAGGCCTTAGAGGAGGCTGTAGATAGAATAAAGAGCAGTGCATGTGAAAAAGAAGAGGTATATTGTTAAATTATTATGGCAACAGGTGCATGTGGTATAAATTGTGATGTATGTGGGTTGAGGATCTTAGGGTATTGTTCCAGTTGTGATTCTGGGAGGGGGGAGAAGACCCCATCTAAGATTTCAGCTCAGATAAGGTTTTTCGGTGCACCTTGTCCCATTCTTGCCTGTGCAAGTGCTAATAATGTAGAGTATTGTATGAGAGATTGTCCGAGATTTCCATGCAATCATTTTAAAAGTGTGCCCTATCCATTTAGCAGGGGGTTTTTGGAGATGCAAGAGAGGAGAAGGAGGGAATATCCCATTTTAAGGGCCCCTTCAGGAGCAGAGATTGAGGTGCCCCAGGAGTATTGGGATAGGTTAAAGAGTGCGGATATGGAGACACTCTGTAAAGAAGGGGGGGCAAGCTATCTAAAAGATGATAAGATAGGAATTGATTTTATGAATCAATCTTTGGTCCTGGATATTAGAAACAGATTTATAGAGGATACAAAAGGGGTAAAAGTTAAAAATCCTCTATTAGAAATATGCATTCTTCTATATTTATTAAATAGCTATAAGATAATATTAAAGAATAGGATGATAGGGATAAAAGAGCTTAAAGATTCTCATTTTTTTCGAGGCCCTCATGACTTACGCACAGATGCCCTTATAGAGAGGTATGGAGATAATATAGAATCCTTTAAAAGATCAGCCGAAAGCCTGGGGGCTGAATTTTTAGATATGGGGGACCTCTCTTTCAAATTGAATATCTTTCCCAAGTTACCAATAATATTTGTATTTTGGAAAGGGGATGAAGAATTTTCTCCATCTATCACTCTCCTATTTGACAGCTCCATTGAGGAGTGTTTCTCTGCTGATGCCATATGGGGTATGGCAAATCTGGCAATAGATTCGCTGCTTAGAGCCGGTATGGTATCCCCCCACTTGCCAAAAGATCTTCCTTAATGTAATAGGATAACAGCTTGTAACCCTAAGGGAAAAGGTAATGTCCAGTCTGTCTTTAATTAGAAAGGCCCATCCTGGAGCATTGATCATATTAAGTTTCATTGGCCTAATTCTTATAGGAACTATACTTTTGAAACTCCCTTTCTCTACTGTCTCAAAAAAGATAGATTTTATAGATGCCCTATTTACCTCTACCTCCGCTGTATGTGTAACAGGTCTTGTGGTGGTTGATACAGGAACATTCTTTTCTACTGTTGGTAAGACAGTGATCATTACTCTGATACAGATAGGTGGATTAGGTGTAATGACAGTCTCTGTAATGATATTCTATTTGGTGGGAAAGAGCATCTCCATTAGGCAACGATTTATCATTCAGGACCTCTTTTCTCAGGCACCCAGGGGAGACATTCTAAATCTTCTTCGTTCCATATTGATATTTACCCTTCTCGTAGAGTTCTCAGGATCACTACTGCTTTTTTTTCACTGGATCAGGGAATTTTCCATCCTTAAAGCAGCCTATCTATCCATATTCCATTCCATATCTGCATTTTGTAATGCTGGGTTTTCCCTATTCTCTAATAGCGGTATGAACTATAGTGCGTCGCCCCTCTTCAATATTACCATGTGCTCTTTAATAGTGCTGGGTGGTATTGGGTTTCCTGTGATCTATGATATATATCAAAAAAGATTCCTCCATAGAGGTGAGAGGAATAAGCTCTCTGTTCAGACAAAGACCGTATTGATCACCACATCCTCTCTGATCGTTATAGGGGCTTTGCTTTTCTGGATATTGGAATATGATCTTATCTTAAAAGGAAGGGGGTTTTTAGAGAAGATAATGGTATCCCTATTTCAATCCATAACCTGTAGGACAGCAGGATTTAACACAGTGGATATATCAATGTTGAGCGCTCCAACCCTGACATTGATGATGTTTTTGATGTTCTTTGGTGCCTCCCCTGGATCATGTGGAGGGGGGGTCAAGACAACCACATTGGCATTGCTCATTTCATTTGGAATCAGCAGGCTTAAAGGAGGTTCCAGGGTTAATATGTTCAAAAAGAGTATCCCTATGGAGACGGTTCAAAAGAGTCTTTCATTGGTGATTATATCTCTGGTCATAATATTAATCATATTTTTCATCCTATTGACCCAGATACCCCACTATAAGATAACCTATAACAATCAGCACAATTTTCTCCCCCTTCTATTTGAAACTATTTCTGCATTTGGAACAGTGGGGCTTTCCATGGGAGTTACTGCAAAGTTAAATTTCATAGACAAGATATTCATTATATTATTAATGCTTATTGGAAGGGTAGGGGTTTTGACTTTTGCATATACCCTGCTGGAGGCAGGGCCCAAGAAAAAGATAGAATATGCTGAAGAGAATATTATGATAGGTTAAGGAGTAGATATGAAAAGGTTTGCGGTCATAGGGCTGGGTAAATTTGGTTTCCATGTTGTTAAGAGCCTCTTTAAGGATGGAAATGAGGTCTTAGCGATAGATAAGGAGAAGACCAGAATACAGGCCATTGATCCTTTCTGTAGTGAAGCCATCTACTTAGATGCTGCTGACAAAGAGAGCCTAAAGGCCCTGGGCCTTGAAAATATGGATGCAGTGGTGGTATCCACTGGAACCAATATCAGCACCTCTGTGCTTATATGTCTTCACCTAAAGGAGCTGGGAGTAAAGAGGATATTGGCTAAGGCGGTGGATGAAGATCATGGAAAGATCCTCAAGAAGATCGGAGCCACCGATATTGTAAATCCTGAAAGAGATATGGCACTGAGGATTGCAAAAGGGCTATCTACTCCTAATATCTTAGATTTTGTCCCCCTGATTGAAGACTATAACCTCATACAGATAGGCCCCCCAGCCTCCTTTATAGGGAAGACACTTAAGGAATTGGATCTAAGGGCTAAATACAATATATTCGTTATAGCAGTTGAAGAGTTGGTCCCTCAAAATTTTGTGCTTCTTCCATCTCCGAATTTTAAGATAAAGGATAGTGATGTATTAATTGTCTTAGGTAAGATGGAAAATCTTAAAAAGATAAAGGAATTAAAATAGATGTATAAAGATATTATCTCCTACCAAGAATTTAACCATTAACCAGATGGGTTTAAGCAAGATCATATCCAGGATTTTTATATTAAAGATATAATCCGAAAAGATGATAAGGATAAGTAAGATGGGACCAACTCTTACCACTTTCAGATAGTTATCTCTCCATCTCTCTGGTATTAGACTCTCCACCACATGACTTCCATCCAGAGGAGGGATGGGTATGAGATTAAAGAGACCCAATCCCACATTGATTATAACAAAATATAACAAAAATTTTATAAGTATTGGAGGCCCTAATCCTATTGATCTAATTAATATCCCACCAATTAATGCAAAGAGTAGATTAGAAAAAGGGCCACTTAGAGAGATAAGGATCATATCCCTTCTAATTCTCTTAAAATATATGGGATTTATAGGGACAGGCCTTGCCCATCCGAAATTAAATATAAAGAGGCAACACATACCTATAGGATCAATATGTTTTAGAGGGTTTAGAGTGAGCCTTCCAGCATATAGTGCAGAGGGATCTCCTAAGGAGAGGGAGACCCTACCATGGGCATATTCATGTATAGTTATTGCAAAGAGGATGACCACTATCTTTATTATCCAGTCTATCATAATATATCTATTATCTAAAAAAGTATTGATTATGTTCAATCAAAAATATAAAAAATTATTAAGGGAGATAGGAGATGAAAATTAGAAAAGCCTATTTTTCAGGGAGCTGGTATCCTTCAGATCCTGAGGAATGTGAAAGATTTATACACCGAGCTATTGTCACTACGCCAGAATGTAAATTCAAAGACAGGGTATTTCTTGGGGGAATAGTTCCCCATGCAGGATGGGTCTTTTCAGGGAAAATCGCCTGTAAAGTAATATATTGTCTTAAGGGAGAAAATTTACCTGATACCATTATAATATTTGGAAGACACCTTCACCCCCAAAGCCCCAATTTTATTATGAAAGAGGGAGCATGGGATACCCCATTTGGCGAGCTTAAAGTGGACAGCGTGCTTGCAGACAGGCTATGTAAAGAGTTTTCTTTTAATATAGAGACCCATATCTCATATGAACCCGACAACACCATTGAGCTTCAGCTCCCTTTTATAAGATATTTTTTCCCCAACTCCATGATATTACCCTTGGGCCTTCCCCCTAAGAGGGAATCCTTGAAGATCGGTAAAAGAGTGGTTCAGATCGGCAAAGAGATTGGAAGAGATATGGTTATAATCGGTTCCACTGATCTTACACACTATGGATATAATTATGGATTTATTCCTAAGGGGGTGGGAGAAGAGGCATTGAGATGGGTAAAGGAGGTCAATGATAGAAGGGTGATTGAAAAGATGATAGAGATGGATGCGGAAGGTGTTATAGAGGAGGCGATGGAGAATCAGAATGCCTGTTGTTCAGGTGCGGTTGCATCAGCTATCTCTGCCTTAAGAGAATGGGGCTGCAATAGGGGATATGAATTAATATATTCTACAAGTTATGATATAAGGCCAGATTCCAGTTTTGTAGGCTATGTAGGGATACTATTTTATTAGGGAGTTTTTCATGAAAAGGGATAGGATAAGATTTGATCTTTTAATCCATGATCTAAAAGGCCCTCTTGCTGTAATTGAAGCTGGTATCAGGTCACTACTTATGAGAGAGGATAAATACGGAACCCTTACAGAGAGTCAAAAGAAGGTATTAAAAAGGGTATTGAGGAATACCAAAATAACCCAGACCCTTGTAAACGATGCACTTGAGATAGAGAGATCCAATGTGGGTATTATAAACAGAAACAGGTTAAAACTCTCCTATCTTATAAATGAATGCTTAGTTGAACTTTTTGATATTGTAGAGTGTGAGAGTTCAGATGAGATAAGAAACTGCACAGATCTTGATACCCTAAAACAGTTATTAAAAAGGTCTCATATTTATTTAGATATTGAAAAGGGTCTATGGACGAAGGAGATACAGACAGATCAGGGGAAATTGCGCCAGATTTTGAGGAACCTTTTAAGTAATGCACTGAAGTATAGAAAAGAAAAGGTCCATATAAAATTAGAAGGGAAAGATAGATATCTCCAGATCTCAGTTATTGATGACGGTGAGGGAATACCAGGTAAGTATCATAAAGACATTTTCAAATGCTATTTTCAGATGAATCAAAATCAAGAACACTGTATTAGAGGACACGGTTTAGGTCTTGCTGGGGTAATGATATTAGTTGAGGATATGGGAGGAGAGCTCTCTTTGGAAAGTGACATAGGCAAGGGGGCAAAATTTGCAGTAAAAATCCCTATAGAGGGCTTATAAGACTTCCTCCACTTCCTCCTTTTTTGTCATAAATGTTTCATGAAAGTCTTTCCAAAACTCTTGATCTTTTTCTTGCCAAGAGCCTCCAAATTTCTTATCAAAAAACGGCCTTAATCTCTTATACCATTTTACTGATCTTCCTTTTCCTTTCTGTTTGGCTTCAATTATCTCCTCTAAGTATATTTCTATCTCATAGATTTTGTCCTTAGGGACATAGGCCTCTGCTCCTTCTTTAAGAGAGCGGACAAGGTTCTCTGGATTCAATGCGTGGGCAGTGAGCATAAGGGTTGGAATTCCTTTTTCTTTCGTTATCTTTAAGAGATCATAACCTCTAACCCCCATTATATCCAGGATAGCGGCATCATAGGACTCTTTTTCCAAAAATTTTAAAGCCGTTTCATAGTCAGGAGCGGCATCGATATTGCAATCTTCAAGTAACTCCATTAAGGTCTCTAATATATCCCTTTCATCATCTACAATTAATATCTTTTTACCTTTAAGTATATCTTTATTCATTAGTATATCCTCTCATCTAAAATTTTTTTAATTAAAATACAATAAAGTTATAAAGTCAATAAAAATTGCCATTTTTTGTATTGAAAAAACCCCATTTTGATCCTATAAAATTATAAGGAGAAAATAGAGATGGAATTTAATGAAAAGGCACGTATTAGATTGGAACACTGGCTTAAACATAACAAGGAGCATGAAGAGGAATATAAGAAGTTTAGAGATGAACTTTTATCAGCAGGGAAGACTAAATCTGCAAAATTAATGGATAGCATAATTGAATATGTATTCCGGTGTTCTAAACTTTTTGAAGAGGCCATAGATGGACTAAATAAAGATACCTAAGGAGGAGGCAATATCTTATGTGTGAAGCTAATGCATATCTTATAAAAGATGGAAGAGAAGAGATATTATTAGAGGATGTGGATGAGATTGAGATATCCAATGAACATATAAGATTGGTAAATATCTTTGGAGATCAGAAGATTATTAAGGGTAGATTTGTAAGTTATGATAATAGTGAAAGAAAGATAATATTTAAAGATGAATAGCAATTATGGGCGATATGAATCTTCTAATTTCAAATGCGGCTGACATTATATATAATTCAAAATTTACAATTGCCCTCACCGGTGCAGGGATATCAGTAGAGTCAGGAATTCCTGACTTTAGAAGCGAAGGCGGTCTTTGGTCCAGATTTGACCCATCGGAGTATGCCACAATTGAAGCCTTTAGACAGGATCCTGAAAAGGTATGGGAGATGCTTAAAGAGATGGATGAGATTGTAAGCGGTGCCCGTCCTAACAGTGCCCATATTGCCATGGGAGAGATGGAGAGGATGGGATTTCTGCATTACATAATCACTCAGAATATAGATAACCTACATCAAGAAGGGGGTTCAAAAAATGTAATTGAATATCATGGAAATTCAAGCACGCTATCATGCTTGTGGTGTGGCAGGAGATATAGGAGCATTGAAAAGAAGGGGGAATACCCCCCCAAGTGTCACTGTGGGAAGGCACTTAAACCAGATGTGGTATTTTTTGGGGAACCTATCCCTGTTGATGCCCTTCACAAGTCCTATGAACTAGCATCAAAAGCAGAGGCCCTTATGATAGTGGGAACCTCTGCAGTAGTATCCCCTGCCAATTCCATACCTGTCATTGCAAAACAGAATGGCGCCAAGCTCATAGAGATAAATTTAGAGAGCACTCATCTTACCGGTTCCATAACTGATATATTTTTAAAAGGAAGGGCAGGAGATATACTCCCACAATTACTTAAAGCGTTAAAAGCACGTATCCACCAAACTTAGCTCTTTGGTTTAAGAAAATCCTCAATTCGGATTACCTTTTCCCCTTTCTTTGAAGGGGAGAGGGTGCCTTTTATCTTCTCTTTTCTCAATTGATTTATCATCTCCTGAAGTTCAGGGCTTTTATCCACAATAGCCTGGATCTGCTTATTTAACTCTGACCAGGCTATCTCAAGCTCTTCAATATCTAAGGGGAACCCTCCAATAGAAGAGATCAGTGAACCTAAGTGTGCGATAATGCCAAAATGGGTGGTGCCTTGGAGATAATATGGACAATGACACCAAAGGCTAATGCATCTCATCCCTCTCTTTTGTGCCTCAGACTGAATGGTAGAGTGAATTGCGCTGGGACCTTTATAATTGATAGTTAGTACCCTCTTGGATCTTAGCATCTCCAAGAGCTCATTGTCAGAGGCAAGACATGAAACTATTCTATCTGAATGTAACACATTATCATACATACTGCCTATGGTGATTATTATCTCTATATTTAATGTTTCACATATTCCTAAAAGCCCTCTTACAAATTTTAACCAATTAAGGTGCGGTTCATTTGCCTTTAAAAAGACTATATCTCTTTTGGTAATCTCTTTGGAGGCAAGGTAGACACGGCCTCCAGGTGGGGTTAATCGCTTTAACTGTCCATTTTCAATATGGACATAGGGCCGAGCCTCATCATATCTATAAAAATAGTCAGGATTTATTTCACCAAATACCTTTGCCTCTGTCTTTTTTATCATATAATCCAACATACCCCTTGATACATCCAGTGCATTCCCCCATCCTTCAAACCCTGCAATAAAAAGGGTATCTTTCAGATCAGGTATATATTCAAGCTTTATGGTATCTACATCCATCAAAACTATAATTCTCATTCAAAATGTGTCATGTCAAGGTATTACTTTTAGGTGTAAAATTTATGTATGTTTTTATTGACAAAAATATAAAAATTATTAAATAGACATAATTCAAATTAATATGAATTTATATCTGAGAGCTTTGAATTTTTCAAAGCTCTCAGAAAAAAGCTGTAATTATGGGTTATTTAAAGTTAATTTTTGGTGGTGTAACCCCCAGTGTAAAAAGGGGTTATGCAAAGCTCTCGAAAAATCTGAGTATTAGATCATAAGAGGGAATGAATAATTGTCCTTAGAGATTGATGATGACATATTAGAAAATACCTGCAAGAATATGATAGAGACCATTCTCTACTGCCTTTCCAATGCATATAAAGGCACTATCTATTCCATAGGAAGCCCGCCCAGGCTTATAGCCAAGAGGGTGACATCTGGAATAATTGATGAAGACAGAAAGAAGATAAGATGGGGTTTTCCTCAAAGCTCTGAATACAATCCCCCTGGAAAGCCGTGGGAAGAGTATATGGACATGCCTGACAGACCCTTAGAGGCAATGGCATGGTGTGTGGAAAGACAAAAGAGCTGGACAGCAGATGATCCTGAAAATGACTCCCGCGGCATCAGAACCTATCTCAGAGGTAAAACAGAGGATTATTACCATATGGAACCCGTGCTTGTTAAAAAGGAAGATCTAAATTTGGGCATCTATTCCAATGTGGAATATCCCAAGAACTTTAAAGGAGAAATTATATGGGCAGACAAGGAATATGTGGTAGTAGCTGTAATAAAGATACATTTTAAACCCCATACAATTAAACGGGGAAGCCATGAAACAGAGGTAATTAAAAAGCTATCCAAGATGCTTGGAACAGAGCTCCTCTCGTGGAAACTAAAGAGGGACTCCATCAGAGCTATGGAGACTCTTGCACGGGACAGGATCAATGCATGTAATATCTTGGCTGATTCTCTGAGAAATGTCCTAACCAAGACAGGACTTATCAGATCCCTAATAAAGCAGGAGATAGGATTTTTGAGAAACAGATGGGAAGAATTGCTATTGAAAGAGCTCCATCAAAAGGATGAAAAGAGGGAGTTAGTCATAAAATTGAATGAGATCTTAGAGTCATTGAAAAACAGTAATGAGTCCTTTAAAAAAGATCTTATTGATATTCAAAACAGCTTCTTAAAATTAAATATTCCTCCTGAATCCGCAATGCATTGGATTGACAGAAAGATAACAGAGAGATGGAAGACCTTAATGGAAGAGGACGATATAAAAGACAGGGATCGTGTAATGAATCTTATAAGAGACCTAAAAGATTCTATATATTTTGGAAAGAGAAAGGAGGTATTGGAATCTTTTAAAAAGATACCGGATAGCATAAAAAATGAATTGGCAGAGCTTCTCTACAATGAAAATAATCGCATGGACTCCTATTATCTAAATAGGCTTATAAAGGTCCTTAAATCTCCCCAATTAGATATCCCCTTTAAAGATAAGACCATAAAGTCATTGAGCTATCTAAAGGCACTTCACGAGACCATGACCTATTTAGAGAGAAATACCAATTTTCTCATCAATCAGGTTATGAACGGATGCAATGAAAATTCACCAAGCCGCTGCTAATAATTGCAAACCTTGCATCCGTCCCATTTTCCTCAACTCTGGTTAATGGAAGGTTATAATACAGAGAGCTTTGAATTTTTCAAAGCTCTCAGAAAAAAAGCTGTAAATGGAATCTGTCATTGCGAGGGTCTTAAAAGACCCGAAGCAATCTATAAAAGCTATGAGATTGCTTCGCTTCGCTCGCAATGACAGGGGTCTGGTCTCCGCCCCGGAGGGTCATCCGACCCGACTCCGTCCTAGAGGGGA
>CAYTXJ010000018.1:0-24482 GCA_964440775.1 uncultured Desulfobacteraceae bacterium
ATTTTAGCTCTTTAACAAATCGCTCAAATATCACCCGAGCGAAGATATAAAATGAGCTAAGTTATTGATTTATTTAGATGTGCAACCCAAAAATCAGTAAATTTTTTACTACTAACTGTCAAACTTAGGTCTGAGAACTTTGAAAAATTCAAAGCTCTCACTTCGTAAGTGGCCACTTACGAAGTGGAAAAAATATGCTCTGATGATTTGCTATGCCATCTCTTTTTCTTGCCTTATCTTTTCAGAAACCCATAAGTTTATCAAAGTTATCAGTATCTTAGGAGATATAGCCCATTTTAATGAAACTTACACAAATTTTTGGACACTCCCCATCTGGGGATTTATGATATTCCTATCTCAACCCTTATCTTTTCGTAGTTAACAGAAGGGATCTTTTTGCCCTTATCCTCAGTTATTTCAACAAGCCCAATTCTCTGAAGATAATTTAGGTCTTGAAGCACATTTTTTATGTTTCTGCCCGTTATCTTAGCAAGTTCATAGACAGATGAAGGTCTTTTTTGTCTAATCACCCTTAAAAGCTCTAATCTTTTCTCAGTCAATGCCTTTCTCATATCTTTTAGATTTGAAAAATATATAGCACTCTTTTGACTAACCCTTTTCCCTTTTTTTATTTTCTCATATACTTCTCCAGCCTCTTTTAACATATCCTCAAGGGATCTTATCTCAATCAGGACTTTTCTAATCTTCATCCCAATCCCTCCCTCTTAATCTTAATACCTCTATCTTAAAGTCATTTAGCAATTTCTGGATATTCTTGAAATCATAAGGCTCTTCTTTATCCAGATAATGCCTATGATATCCCTTACCTTCTCCATTATCATAACCTATAATCCTTTTTCTCTTTTCAATGTAAACCAGTGAAAATTTAACCCCATCTGGATAACTTTTTGATTTTTGAACCTTCCAAATCTTTATTTCAATTATCTCATCTCCTTTTACTTCTTTAGTATGAAGGATTAATTTAGCCTTCATAGTTGGTATAATATACCATATAAAAAATAAGTAAACACAAAAAGTGGCATTTTGAAAATTTGACTCTTTTGTGGGGAATAGTGTGGGGAAAAGGGGTTTAAAGCATAAAAATAAGGGCTTTAAATTGCCCTAAGTTATTGATTTTATTGCTGGCTGGGGGACGAGGATTCGAACCTCGGTTTTCGGGTCCAGAGCCCGACGTATTGCCACTATACGATCCCCCAGCTATATTCGAGAACTTTGCATAACCCCTTTTTACACTGGGGGTTACACCCCCCTCCGGGTCGGATGACCCTCTGGGTCGGAGACCAGACCCCCAAAAATTAACTTAAAATAACCCATAATTACAGCTTCTTACGAGAGCTTTGAAAAATTCAAAGCTCTCATATTCAGTTTATAAGGTTACTATCTTTCAAAGTCAAGAAGGAATTTATAGAAAAATTTAGTTTTGAAATTTTTATAATAATTTGAGATATTACCTTTTCAAAAACAGCTTATTAAGGAGGCGAATCAAAGACATGGGGAAGGTTATTGGGGTAATATCTGATACCCATATCTGGGATGTGGACAGAGACCTTATAGATATCTATGAAAGATATCTTAAGGATACTGATGCCGTCTTTCATGCAGGGGACTATGTGGGTATGAAGGTGGTGGAATTTTTTGAAAAGATGGGGGAATTTTATGGGGTATGTGGTAATATGGATGACTACTCTATAAAGGACTATCTTCCTGAGCAGAGGGTAATAGAGATAGAGGGATTTAGGATAGGGCTTATACATGGATGGGGTGCTTCTGTGGGACTGGAGCGGAAGATCTTAGAAAGATTTAGTGATGTGGATGCCATTGTATATGGACATACCCATAGACCTTTCAATAACATAATAGATGGGGTTTTGATGTTTAACCCTGGAACCGCAATCGGATATTCTCGCTCTGGAAGACATACCATAGGTATATTGGAGATAGATAAAGGAATAAAAGGCAAGATTATTGATATATAAGAAGGGTGAATATATGAAGAATCTTTGGGCACCTTGGAGGATGACATATATTCTTTCAGATAAAAATAAGGAGGAGGTAGGATGTATATTTTGCCTTGGAGATAGGAGAGTGCCTGATGAAGATAGGCTTGTTCTATATGTTGGAAAAGCATCATTTGTGATGATGAACCGTTTCCCATACAATAATGGCCATCTCCTTGTGGCTCCTATAAGGCATGTTCCGGATATCGGAAACCTTATTAGTGAAGAGAGACTGGAGCTCATGGACCTTTTGGATCACAGTGTCAAGATACTAAAAGAGGTGATGAATCCGGACGGATTTAATGTAGGATTAAACTTGGGGAGAGTAGCTGGAGCAGGGGTTGAAGAGCATCTGCATTTTCATATTGTTCCCCGTTGGAATGGAGATACCAATTTTATGACTGTATTTTCAGATATACGGGTTATACCTGAACATCTTAAGGAGACATATAGGAGATTGAAAGTATATTATGAAAAGCTCTCAGAAGAAAGATAAGAATAGGAGGTAAAAATGAGGTATATTCGGTTTATCTTGGCTATATTGATAATGCTTTTTGTGGTGATTCTGATTGTGGAAAACCATGAGGCGATGTCCACACAGGTATCATTTAGGCTGGATCTACTGAGATGGAATTATAAAACAGGCCTATTTTCGCTCTATCAGATTGTAACTGTTTCTTTTCTATTCGGGGTTTTGATTACCGCAATTTACGGCATTATTGAAAGATGGAAGCTGAGGAAGGAGATAAGGTCTTTGCAGAGGGAGATAAGGGATAAAGACCAAGAGTTAAATTCTTTGAGGAACCTTCCCATAACATCTGAAAAATTGGAATCAGTATCAACCAACTCAGAGGAAAAGCATTCAGAATCTTAAGGAAGTTTAATATATGGATTATGATTTGGCTGAGCTTTTTCCTTATATCATAGCTGTCTTATGCCTTATTACAATCTTTTTGGTGATATCCTATTTAAGGCAAAGAAAGAGAGATTCCTTAAAGAGGAAAAGCGGGGATGATCTCATATTTAAGGGAATACAACATATCCTTTCAAACAATACTGATCAGGCAATCGAAGAATTCTCTAAGGCAGTGCATATAGATTCAAATACTATTGAGATCTATATTGCACTTGCAGATCTATATAGATCCAAGGGAGAGATAGAGAGGGCGATCAGGATAAGACAGAATATCATTCTAAGGCCAAATTTGCCTGAAGAGATTAAAAACAGGGCACTGTTTGATCTGGCAATGGATTACAGAAAAGGAGGATTTCTAAATCGTGCTCTTGATTTCCTCTTAGAGGTTACTCAGAGAATGCCCTCTGATCTTAGAGCATGGAAAGAGATGGAAAGACTGTATCAGGATATGAAGGACTGGAAAAGGGCACATGAGATAAGGAAGAAGATCGCCTCCATGGAAAAAGATGGTAAACATAATAATATCCTGGCCCATTACCTGTGTGAGATGGGAAAAGAGAGGATGAAAGAGGGTGAGAGGGGGAAGGCAAAATCCTATCTTAAAAAGGCCATATCAACCCATAGGGGATGCGTGGATGCATATCTTCAGCTTGGAAATCTCTATATACAGAATGGAAATATTAAAAAGGCATTGGGCTATTGGAAAAATGCCATAAGATTTAGGCCAGATCTTATGCCAATCATCTTTGAAAGTCTTGAAGAGCTTTATAGCATAGGAGATGCGTTGGATATCATTGGAGAATTTCTCAGGAAATGTAAAGAGGAAAATCCCTCATCTTATATATCTTTTGCCCTGGCCCGTCATCTCTTAAAGGAGGGAAATACAGAAGAGGCTCTCAAAGAGCTTAAGAACTCCTTGGAGATGAATCCCAAACTCTGGGAGGCATGGAGACTTCAGGGAGAGATACTTCTCCAATCACAAAGGGGTGATATAGTTGTGGATGCATATAAGGCCCTTTTAGAAAATCTGGAAATTCCTTCATTTCGGTATCAATGCACAGAATGTGGTCTTGAAAGCCAAAAGATGCTCTGGCAATGCCCCAAGTGCCGCAGCTGGGATAGCTTTTATATTAAAGAGGCCGGGTAATATGGCACGTCTTACCCCCATGATAAGACAATACTTAGAGATAAAATCAAGATACAGGGATGCCATTGTCTTTTTCAGAATGGGCGATTTTTATGAGATGTTCTTTGAAGATGCAGAGAAGGCCTCAAAGGTGCTTGATATTACACTTACATCCAGAGGAAACATTGATGGGGAAAAGATACCCATGTGTGGAGTGCCGTATCATTCCTACTTGGGTTATGTATCAAAGCTGATTAAGAGCGGA
Source organism: uncultured Desulfobacteraceae bacterium (assembly GCA_964440775.1). Classification (GTDB taxonomy): domain Bacteria; phylum Desulfobacterota; class DSM-4660; order Desulfatiglandales; family JALVMZ01; genus CAYTXJ01. Next base: position 4,326 of record CAYTXJ010000018.1, read on the forward strand.
TATAAGGTGGCAATATGTGAGCAGATAGGTGATCCCAAAGGGGGTGGAGAGATAGTTGAGCGAGAGGTTGTAAGGGTTGTAACGCCAGGCTCTTTTATTGAGAGAGGGGAGATTGAAAGTTCAGATGATATATACCTCTGCTGTATTGTAAGAGGGGATGCCCTCTATGGCCTATCCTTTATAGATATATCCACCGCTGAATTTAAGGTCACTGAAATCCCTGTATCTGATCAATTACTTGCAGAGGTCAGAAAGATAAGGCCCTCGGAGATCCTTTTATATGAAAGGGATGAAGAGCTTAAAGATATATTTTATGAGTTTAATGTGGAGATACTTGAAAGGCCCCCTCTATTAGAGAGTGAATCCATAAAGATCTTAAAGGATCAGTTTGAGGTTAATAGCCTCTATGGGTTTGGTTGTGAAAAGTTTAAAACAGGAATTGTAGCAGCAGCCACAATCGTAGAATATCTAAAGGAGACTCAAAAGAGTTCCCTTCCACATATCAGGGGATTAAGGCCATATAGTCTGGGCGAATACCTTATCATTGATGATACATCCATCAGAAATCTGGAGCTCTTTTCCACCATTAGAAGGGGGTCTAAGAAGGATACCCTCTTTGATGTGCTAAATGAGACCATCACCCCTATGGGAAGCAGATTACTTAAAAGATGGCTTAGATATCCTCTGGTGGATCTGAAAAGTATAAGGGAAAGGCATGAGGCAGTCTTCTACCTAAAAGAGGATCTCATATTAAGGGAGAAGGTGAGAGAGGCACTCAAGGGTATCCATGATATGGAAAGGATAAATGCAAGGATATGTCTTAGAAGGGCCAATCCTCGTGATCTGGTGGCACTGAAAGATTCTATAGGATTTGTCCCTGAAATAAAAGATCTGCTTATAGACTCAAATAGTCCACCTCTTAACTCCTTAGCACAACAGATGGATGAGCTTCAGGATATAAAGGATCTTATAGAAAATGCTATCGTGCAAGACCCACCTTCTCATACAAGAGACGGTGGATATATCAGAGAGGGATATGACAGCAGGCTTGATGAGCTGATATCCATTTCAAGAGATGGAAAGAGATGGATCTCTCAGCTTTTAGAGAAGGAGCAGAAGAGGACCGGGATTCAGAATCTCAAGATAGGTTACAATAAGGTGTTTGGATACTATATTGAGGTTACAAAGGCAAATCTCCATCTGATTCCCAAGGACTATATAAGGAAACAGACACTGGTTGGGGCGGAGAGATTTATCACAGAGGAGTTAAAGAGATATGAAGAGAGGGTGCTGGGGGCAGAGGATGAAAGGATCAGATTAGAGCAGGAGATCTTTGAGTCCATAATTGATAGGGTGCTTTCTGAAAATAAGAGGATAAAGGAGACGGCAGATATTATCGCCCAGATCGATGTGCTTTGTTGCCTATCTGAGGTCGCAGAGCAAAACAACTATACATGTCCAGGTATTGATGAGAATATGGATATAGTTATAGAAGAGGGAAGACACCCAGTGATTGAAAAGAGGATGGTAGATGAGGAATTCATTCCCAATGATATTGTTATCAACGATAAGGATCAAAAGATTCTCATTATCACAGGCCCCAATATGGCTGGAAAGTCAACGATTTTAAGACAGGCCGCTTTAATTGTGATTATGGCCCAGATGGGCAGTTTTGTCCCTGCTAAAAGTGCAAAGATAGGGATTGTGGATAGAATCTTTACCCGAATTGGCGCAAGTGATGATATATCTTTGGGGCAGAGCACATTTATGGTGGAGATGACAGAGACCGCAAATATACTAAGGAATTCAACCCCCAGGAGCCTCGTTATCCTGGATGAGATAGGAAGGGGAACAAGCACCTATGATGGAGTAAGCATTGCCTGGGCAGTTGCAGAGGCATTACACGATAAAGACGGAGAAGGTGTCAGGGTGCTCTTTGCTACCCATTATCATGAACTCACCGAGCTTGCACAACTTAGGCCCAAGATAAAGAACTTTCATGTAAAGGTTACTGAGTGGAAGGATCGTATCATCTTTTTAAGAAAATTGGCTGAAGGCGCAACAAGCCGAAGCTATGGTATTCAGGTGGCAAGGCTTGCCGGTATACCAGATGAGGTGATAGAGAGGGCAAAAGAGATACTCTCTTCTCTTGAAAAGGCCCAGATGGATGAGTTGGGTAGACCCTATATGGCAAGATCCAAGATGAGAAAGAGACAAGAACTTTCACAACTGAGCCTGTTTGGCGGAAGGGACTCTGAGCTTAAAAAATGGATTAGATCCCTCAAGATTGAGACAATGACACCCTTAAATGCCCTTTTGGAACTGAATAAACTAAAACAGTATGTAGAATCCCATTGAAGAGATTTTCATCCTTGACAAGTAATTATATATTAATTAATAAAAATTAAATATATTTTTTTATTCAAATAAATATGATTAATATCAAAAGAGATATAATTAGAATTCTATTTTGTTGGATCTTATTTGTCCTTTTATCCCTTTTTTCATCAGAGATACATGCCTTAAACCATACCCCTGCTTCAAAGATAATGTTAAGGGCAGATAAATGTAAGGAGCTGCTGCTTAGGTCAAAAAAGAAAAGGAGATACAGACACTACTGGAACAGATGCATTTCAAGATATCTTTTAATAAGAAGATATTTTCCCAAAAGTCCTGAAGCCCCATGGGCATTATATAAGGCCGCAAGACTTCAGGAAAGGCTCTATAGATATTCAGGGCTTAAAAAGGATCTTCAAAAGGCCATAGAACTATATGAAGGGCTTGTAAAAGCATACCCTTCCCATAGGCTTTCAGATGATGCGCTCTTCAATATTGGAAAGATCTATTATAGAAGATACAGGGATATCCCAAAAGCATATCTATATTTCTCTAAGATCAGCAAAAGATATCCCAAAGGGGATATGGCTCCCAGAGCCAGGTCTATGATAAGAAAGCTTTCCCCATTTATCAAAAAAGTGCGAGCAGAAAAGGCCCGAAAGATCCCGCCCAAAAGGAGGGTGATATTTAGGGATATAAGACACTGGTCAACAGCCAATTATACAAGGGTTGTAATTGATCTAAGTGGTTCCACCTACTATGAGGCCCATACACTCCCTGAAGATCCAAAGAGAGGTCTTCCTAAGAGAGTGTATGTGGATATAAAGGGCGCCAGACTCTTAAAGAGATTTAAAGGCAGTATCCCCATAAAAGGGGCCCTTCTTAAAAGGGCCAGAGTGGGACAGTTCACTAAAGACACAGTAAGAGTCGTGCTTGATATTAACAGTATTGAGAGATACCAGGTGTTTCACTTAAATGACCCATTCAGGATAGTGGTGGATGTTCAGGGCAGGGGAGTTGTTAGAAAAGAGATTAAAGGTAAAAAGCTGACACTTGCTCAGCAGCTTGGATTGAGCGTTAAAAAGATCGTATTGGATCCTGGACATGGCGGCAGAGATCCAGGATGTTATATAAACAGGTATATAAAGGAAAAGGATATAACCCTTAGAATAGCCAAGATCCTTAAGAGATATCTTGAAGAAAGGCTAAACTGTAAAGTTTTGCTTACAAGAGAGGATGACAGATACCTATCCTTAGAGCAGAGAACCGCCTTTGCCAATATGAATAAGGCAGATCTCTTTATCTCCATACATGTCAATTCATACAAGAAAGACAGAAGAGTTCACGGCATAGAGACGTATTTCTTAAATATCACAACAGATGAACGGGCGATGATGGTAGCGGCCAGAGAAAATGCTGCCTCAGAGAAAAATCTAAGTGATTTGCAAAAGATCCTAAATGATATGCTCTTAAATACAAAGATTAACGAATCCAGTAGGCTTGCAAGGGAGGTTCAATACCACATGATCCATGCACTTAAGGGAAGATATGGCTGGATAAGATCCTTAGGAGTAAAACAGGCCCCCTTCTATGTGCTCATAGGGGCACAGATGCCTGCTATATTACTTGAGGTAGGTTTTATCACCAATCCAAAAGAAAGAGAGTATCTGCAAGATGATGACTATATAGCCTTGCTCTCTAAGGGGATTGTCTCTGGAGTGGACTCCTATATAAGATCTATCGTCTTTGGTGGCTAAGATGCCAAGGAATCTTTTCTGTTGGATCTGAGATATCCGTTTATAAATATGTCTATATCCCCGTCCATGACCCTTTCCAGATTGCCCACCTCAACAGATGTCCTATGATCCTTTACCAGCCTATATGGGTTAAATATGTATGAGCGTATCTGGCTCCCCCATGCGATCTCCTTCTGAGACTTATGAATCTCTTGCTTCTTCTGCTCCTGCTTCCTCTTTTCAAGCTCATAGAGCCTTGCCCTTAATACCTTAAATGCCACCTCCTTGTTGCGATGTTGAGATTTTTGGTTCTGACATTGAACTACAATCCCCGTTGGGATATGGGTGATCCTCACTGCTGAACTCGTCTTATTTACATGCTGCCCCCCTGGGCCACTTGCCCTAAAGGTATCTATTCGGATATCCTTTTCATCTATATCTATCTCAATATGGGTATCCACCTCTGGAAACACGGACACCGCAGCAAATGATGTATGTCTTCTACGGGTTGCATCAAATGGAGATATCCTTACCATACGGTGTATGCCATTTTCAGATTTTAGATACCCATATGCATAGTTACCCTTGACAAGAAACATAACACTCTTAATACCTGCCTCTTCTCCTTCCTGAAGATCCATTATCTCAATCTCATACCCCCTCCTCTCACACCATCTGCTATACATCCTAAATAGCATCTCTGCCCAATCCTGTGCCTCTGTTCCTCCGGCTCCTGCATTGATATGGACAATCGCATTCTTTTTGTCATCCTCATTTCCTAAAAGGCTCTTTATATAGAGATGATTTATCCTATCCTCTAAGGCCTTAATCTCTTTTACAATCTCTGCTATACTATCTCTATCACCCTCTTCATCTGCAATCTCCAATAGCACCTTAACATCTTTAAGCTCCTGCTCATTCTTCAACCATTGATCTATCTTATCGTTTAGATCGGATCTTTCCTGAGTGATCTTAGATACATAGTCCTGATCCCTCTTCCAGAAATCAGGACTTTCCATGATCTTCTCTATCTCATTAAGCCTCTTTCTACAGCTATCTATGTCAAAGATACTCCTTTATCTCTTTTAGTTTAAGCTCCAGCTCTCTGATCCTATCCATTGCTTCATCAAACATACACTCTACCCCCTTTATCCCTTTTCTTTTCAACTCCTAAATAAGATAATCCAATGATACATATTATCAATATAAAATATATAAAAGCCTTAGGATGCCTTGTATAAAAGGATAGATGGTTATAGATATGTATTTGAAGATTTATCACCTCTTCTTTAAAGAGATTACTCTCCGCAATTACTCTTCCAGCAGGGTCCACAATCCCGCTTATTCCGGTATTTGCACATCTAATTAGATATACCCTGTTTTCCACTGCCCTAAATGCTGCCATCTGAAAGTGCTGATATGGAGCAGAGCTATTTCCAAACCATGCATCGTTTGTGATATTTACTAAAATCCCTGCCCCCCTCCTTACCTCCTCTGAGGAAAGTTCCGGGAATATGGATTCAAAACATATCAAAACTCCCATGGATATATCCTTAAATCTTAGTGGGGCAAGACTCCTACCGGATTCAAATTCACCAAAATTGGGCAAAAGCCCTCTTAAAAATGAAAACATCCCTTTAAATGGTAGATATTCACCAAAAGGGACAAGATGGACCTTATCATAATAGGATACTTCCTTTCCAGAAGGAGATAACAGATATGCCCTGTTGTAGAATCTTCTTGGATATCCCCTTCCATAGGCCGGGGAGCCAAAGAGGATATATGCCTTCATCTCTTTTGAAAGCTCTCTAATCTTCTTTGAAAATGGGCTATCTTCCTGAAAGAAAAAAGGAAGCGAAGTCTCAGGCCATACTATGAGATCTGGTCTAAAGCTTTTGGTAAGATACGTAAGCCTTATATATTTTTCAATGGTCTGTTTCTGATATTCCGGATTCCATTTAATGGATTGATCCACATTTCCTTGAATGATACTTACCTTAAATGAGTATCTATCTTCTGGATTTTTAAAGCATCTTAGCCTGTAATTTCCATATATAAGAACCACTGCAAGTAGTGTTATAAATGTAATAAGATTTAATAGAAGACTTTTTATATATCCCTCTCTTTTTTCAAAAAATATATTATAAAGAACTGCATTTCCCATCATAACTAGAAGGGATATCCCATATACTCCGGTGATATCAGCTACCTGAATCAGTGTCTTACACTTAAATTGGCTGTATCCCAAAAGACACCAGGGAAACCCACTTAAAAGTCTTGCCCTTAAAAATTCAAGAAGTGTCCAAAAAGATGGGATCAATAGCACAGAAAACCACCTATCATAAGATAGCTTAAAAAAATAACAGAATATTCCAAAATAGAGAGAGAGGTAGATACAGAGTAAAAATAGAGACACAAGCTGTAAAATAAGATTCACATTTCCATATCTTCCAATGGCTATAGTTATCCAATATAGCAGGGAAAGATAGTGTGAAAACCCTGCAATAAGACCCATCTTAAAGCCATCTTTGAAAGAGGCTCTTTCAATTGCCCAAAAGAGTGGTATAAATGCAATCCAGGCAAGATAATACCTGCATAGAGGGGGAAATGAGAGAGTAAGTAATATGCCTGATAGAATAGGTGCAATAGATCGAGCTTTTATCATATAGGGGCCTTATCCCTTCTTGGGAAGAACAACTACCCGATTGATCTTCCTTTCATCAGAAGACTCTATCCTGAATATGATATTATTAAATACAATCTCCTCTCCTCTCTTAGGGATCCTTCCAAGCCTATTCAGTATGAGTCCTCCCACAGATTCAAAATCTCCTTTGGAAAATTTTACCCCTAAGTATTCCTCAAGCTTTTCTATCTCCAACCTTGCATCTACCACTATCTTCCCATTTTCCAGCTTCTTAATAAAAGAGGGCTCCAGATCATGCTCATCCATGATCTCTCCCACTATCTCCTCTAAGATATCCTCTATAGTGATTATTCCAGAAGTCCCCCCATATTCGTCTGTTACAATAGCAAGATGAGTCTTTTTGTTTTTCAATTCCTTCAATACATCATTTATGTTCCTGTTTTCCGGGACAAATAGCGGTCTTCTCAGAATCTCATGGGGTACATTCTTCTTAGGATCGCTTCCCCATAATTTCAAAAGATCCTTTGCATGTAATATCCCAACGATCTCGTCAATAGTCTCTCCATATATGGGAATACGGGTATGCCCACATTCAGTTACAATCTTTATTATCTCTTCTAAGGAGCTATTCAAAGGGGCTGTTACCATCTCAGTGCGGGGAACCATAATGGCATGTGCTGGGGTGTCCTTAAGCTCCAGCACCCCTGCAAGCATCTTTGTCTCTTCAAGGTCAATAAAACCCTTAGCCCTACCCTCTTTGATGAGGTCCTGAAATTCGTGATCCAGATCTGCTTTATTCTCTAAATAATGTCCTCTTAGGAGCTTCTTAAGAAAGGCAAATGGATTTTTACCTCTACTCCTCTCTTTTTGAGATTTGCTATCCAATTAGGTATATGCTTCCTCCCAGCGATTATACAATTCAAATATATTTTCAACTTGTCAATATGTCAATAAGATCAGAAAAATAATAGAATAGTATCTAAATATGTTTGAAAAAGCCTCTTGTTTTGTTTATCATATTTTCTCCAATTATGAGAAAGAGAGAAAAGCCTAAGAGATTTAAGCAGATATTTTTTAAAGACTGGTGTAAAGGTTGTGGTATATGTGTGGAGTTCTGTCCAATGGGGGTATTAAAGATGGATGGAAGAGGAAACCCCCTATCCCAATTCCCAGAGAGATGCACAGGATGCAGATTGTGTGAACTTAGGTGCCCAGATTTTGCAATAGCTGTAGTGGAAAGTGAATAGGTGAAGATGAAGAGGGCTTTGAAAAATTCAAAGCCCTCAAGAAAAGGCTGTAATTAAGGGTTATTTTAAGTTAATTTTTGGGGGTCTGGTCTCCGACCCAGAGGGTCATCCGACCCGGAGGGGGGTGTAACCCCCAGTGTAAAAAGGGGTTATGCAAAGCTCTCGATGAAGAGGAAGAACAAGAGGCATCTTATACTTGGAAATGAAGCTATTGTGGAAGGTGCCCTTGCCTCAGGATGCCGCTTCTTTGCAGGTTATCCCATAACACCCGCCTCTGAGATTGCAGAGATGCTATCCTACAGGCTTCCTGAGGTGGATGGAACCTTTATACAGATGGAAGATGAGATTGCAAGCATGGGGGCAGTGATTGGGGCATCCCTTGCTGGAGTAAAGAGTATGACTGCAACCAGTGGCCCAGGATTTTCTCTTATGCAGGAAAATATAGGATTTGCGGCAATTGCAGAAATCCCTTGTGTGGTGGTAGACGTGATGAGAGGGGGGCCGAGCACAGGTCTTCCTACATCCCCATCCCAGGGGGATGTTATGCAGGCAAGATGGGGGACACACGGTGATCACCCAGTAGTGGTTCTATCGGTATCCACTGTATCAGACTGCTTTAACATAACGGTTAAGGCCTTTAACATATCAGAAAAATATAGGGTGCCTGTTATTGTCCTATCTGATGAGATGGTATCCCATACCAGAGAGGCCATTGAACTTCCAGATCCAGATGAGATAGAGATTGTGGATCGCAAAAGACCTGAGATGCCACCAGAATGGTATATTCCCTATAAGGATGATATGAAGGGAGTTCCACCAATGGCTCCATTTGGAAGCGGATACCGCTTTCATGTAACAGGGCTTGTGCACGATGAAAGGGGATTTCCTACACAGAGGCCGGATGAGATTGATGCATTTATAAGGAGGCTCTTTAGAAAGATCACACTGGGATTTAATGAGATCATGATGATAGAACCTCTCTATATGGAGGATGCTGAAATCGCTCTAATCGCATATGGATCAGTGGCAAGGGCATCAATGAGGACAGTGAAGGAGGCAAGGGCTAAGGGGATCAAGGCAGGACTTGTTAAGCTCATAACACTCTTTCCCTTCCCTAAGAGATTAGTGCTTGATGCAATTAAGAATTGTAAGGTAATAGTGGTTCCAGAGCTAAACATCGGGCAGATCAGTAGAGAGGTTAAGAGGATTAATGATCTGGGTATCAGGGTGGAAAAATACAATAGAGTAGATGGTCAGATGATAACCCCTATGGAGCTTTTAGAATTTATTGAAGGCCTGTGATGAAGCAAGAGGTAACAAGGCTCATATACAAATATCTCAGACACGACAAAAAATTTCCCCATGTATGGTGTCCTGGATGTGGAAATGGTATTGTGCTGGGCTCCCTTATCCGCGCAATTGACTCCATAGGGCTTAAAAAGGATGAGATTGTCCTTGTATCAGGTATTGGATGCAGCGGCAGGATGCCTGTATATGTGGATTTTAATACCCTCCATACCACTCATGGAAGAGCCCTTACCTTTGCAACTGGAATAAAGCTTGCCAATCCATCTCTTACGGTAATCGTAGTTATGGGAGATGGAGATGCAACTGCCATTGGAGGCAATCATCTGATACATGCTGCAAGACGGAATCTGGATCTAAATGCCATTATAATCAATAACCGCATCTATGGTATGACAGGGGGCCAGCACTCTCCCACCACCCCATATGGTGCATTTACCACCACCTCTGCCTTTGGCCACATTGAACATGCCTTTTCCATTGCAGAGTTGGTGGTCACCGCAGGGGGAGCCTTTGTTGCAAGGGGAACTGTCTATCATGTAAATCTCTTAGACAGATTGATAAAGACCGCCATATTGAGAAAGGGATTTTCAGTGGTTGAGGTGGTATCAAACTGTCATGTTCAATTTGGAAGAAGAAACAGACTTTCTGATCCCGTCTCCATGATGAAATGGCTCAGGGATCATGCAATTCCCATTGAAAGGGCAGGAAAGGATCTATTGGAAGAGGAGGATGGAAGATTTACCATTGGAGTGCTTGCAGATAAAGAGAAGCCTGTATATATTGAAGAATATGAAAAGATCAGAGACAGGGTAAGGAAGATGGGTGATGGAACATAGCAGGTTTGAGGTAAGATTTGCAGGCTCTGGAGGGCAGGGAATAATCCTTGCAGGCCTGATCTTTGCAGAGGCAGCCACCCTTGAAGGGTATTATGTAACAAATACTCAGAGCTATGGGCCAGAGGCAAGGGGTGGGGCAAGCCGCTCCGATGTGGTCATATCAGATACACCCATAGACTACCCCAAGACCATCTCTCCTGATATACTTATCTGTCTGAATCAGAGCTCATGTGATCTCTATTTCAAAGACCTCCGGGAGGATGGAATACTAATTGTAGATCCTGAACTTATAGATCAGGTCCCTACAGAAAGGAGCATCAAGATACCATTTAGGAAGATATCTTCAAAGATTATAGGAAATGGAATCTCTGCCAATATGGTGGCCCTTGGAGCGCTTATTCAGATTACAAAAAAGATACCTCAGCGGGTGGTTGAAAAGGCAATAGAGAAGAGAGCTCCTAAAGGCACGGTGGAAAGAAATATCAGGGCATTTAGGGCAGGACTGAGGGAGGCAAAGAAGGTGGATCTTCAGAGCCTTCCTAAGAGGATCCTGGAAGGAGAAGAGGAGATTTAGAGACGATGAAGAAAAGGGCAATTCTTGCTCTTGAAGACGGAACCCTATTTTGGGGATATTCATTTACAGGCGATTTTGAAACCACAGGAGAGGTGGTATTTAACACATCCATCACAGGATATCAGGAGATACTCACAGATCCTTCCTATTGTGATCAGATAGTTACCATGACATATCCCCTTATTGGAAACTATGGCATCAATGATGAAGATATAGAATCTGACAGAATCCAGGTAAAGGGATTTATTGTAAGGGAATATCAGGACTATCCCAGTAATTGGAGGTCAAGGAAGACCCTTTCAGAGTATCTTAAAGAGAATGGTATACCTGGAATTGAAGGGATTGATACCCGTGCTCTCACCCGCCATATTCGGCTTCAGGGTGCCATGAAAGGGGCTATTTCCACCCTGGATCTAAATGAGGAATCCATGGTGGAGAAGGCAAGGAGATCTCCATCAATGATAGGACGGGATCTGGTAAAGAAGGTCTGTATAAGAGGGCCCAAGAGATGGTCTAAGGGGAGGATGTGGGATATAGAGGGGGGGCTAAATGGATCTTCATGGAAAGGCAATAAGAAGTGGAAAGTAGTTGCCATAGACTATGGGGTAAAGTATAATATCTTAAGATTACTTGAGAGCAGAGGCACTGAGATACTGGTATTGCCCCCGGATGTCTCGGCATCTTTAATACTGGATCTCAAACCCGATGGCCTGTTTTTGAGCAATGGCCCGGGGGATCCTGCGGCCGTCTCATATGCTATAGAAACCATAAGGGAGGTGATTGGCAGAATTCCCATATTTGGGATATGCTTGGGGCATCAGCTTTTGGGACTTGCACTTGGAGGCAGGACATTTAAGCTAAAGTTTGGTCATCGTGGGGCAAATCAGCCTGTAATGGATCTTAAAACCGGTAAGGTTGAGATCACCTCCCAGAATCATGGATTTTGTGTGGATATGGAATCCATAAAGGATGAAGATGTAGTGCTGAGCCATATAAATTTAAATGATAGAACCCTTGAAGGCCTTATGCACAGAAGATTACCCCTCTTTTCTGTCCAATACCATCCGGAGGCCTCCCCTGGCCCTCATGATGCCACATATCTGTTTGACCGTTTTATCGAGATGATGGATCAATTTCACAGAAAGGCTGGATAGATGCCAAAGAGGGAAGATCTTAAAAAGATACTTATTATCGGCTCTGGCCCCATTGTTATAGGACAGGCATGCGAATTTGACTATTCAGGCACCCAGGCATGTAAGGCACTTAAGGAAGAAGGGTATGAGGTGATATTAGTAAATAGCAATCCTGCAACCATTATGACTGATCCAGAGATGGCACATCGCACATATATAGAGCCCATAACATGGGAGATATTGGAAAAGATAATAGAAAGGGAAAGGCCTGATGCACTGCTTCCCACCTTAGGGGGGCAGACAGGGTTAAATATCACTGTGCAGTTAGAGGAAAATGGTGTTATTGAAAGATTTGGTGTTGAACTCATTGGAGCATCTATTGATGTGATAAGAAAGGCCGAAGACAGGGAGAGATTCAGGGATGCCATGCAGAGAATCGGGCTTAAGGTTCCCAAAAATGGTATAGCAAGAGGCATGAAAGAGGCACGCAGGATTGCAAAGGCAATTGGATATCCCATAATTATAAGGCCCAGCTTTACCTTAGGTGGTAAGGGAAGTGGAGTTGCCTATAATCGGGAAGAGATGGAAGAGATGGCAAGGGCAGGGCTCAGTGCCAGTATGATTTCAGAGATAATAATGGAAGAATCCCTGATAGGCTGGAAGGAATATGAGCTGGAGGTGATGAGGGATTTTAAGGATAATGTGGTGATAATATGTTCCATTGAAAATTTTGATCCCATGGGAATACACACCGGTGATAGCATCACCGTTGCACCTGCTCAGACCCTTACTGATAGGGAATATCAGAGGATGAGAGATGCTGCTATTGCCATTATAAGGGAGATTGGGGTGGAAACCGGAGGTTCCAATATCCAGTTTGCAATCCATCCAGATACAGGCGACATGATGGTAATTGAGATGAATCCAAGGGTATCTCGCAGTTCTGCACTTGCATCCAAGGCCACAGGATTTCCCATTGCAAAGATAGCCGCAAAGCTTGCAGTGGGCTATACCTTAGATGAGATACCCAATGATATCACAAAGGAGACCATGGCCTCATTTGAACCCACCATTGACTACTGTGTGGTAAAGATTCCCAGATGGGCATTTGAAAAGTTTCCAGGTGCAGAAGACAGGCTCTCTACCTCCATGAAATCGGTAGGAGAGACAATGGCAATAGGAAGGAACTTCAGAGAGGCGCTTCAAAAGGCCATAAGATCCTTAGAGATTGGAAGATACGGGCTGGGATCAGACACCTCAGGAGAGGTAGATTATGATATTGAAGAGATAGAGGAAAGGTTAGTGATTCCAAACTCAAAGAGGCTCTTCTTTATCAGGGAGGCCTTTAAAAAGGGACTCCCCTTAGAGAGGGTATATGAGCTTACCAGAATTGACCCCTGGTTTCTCTATCACATAAAGAAGATATTTGAAATAGAATCCCGGCTTAAGAGCAGAGCCAAGGGAGGAGATGGTTTTGATTCTCTAAGCAGGGAAGAGATCTTCAGGATAAAACAGGACGGGTTTTCAGATATTCAGCTTGCTAATATCTTTGGAAGAGAGGAGATGGGGATAAGAAGGATAAGAGAGTCAAGAGGGGTAAGGCCTGTGTATAAGCTTGTGGATACCTGTGCCGCTGAATTTGAGGCATATACACCATACTATTACTCTACTTATGAAGTGGAAAATGAGATAAGGCAATCGGACAGAAGAAAGGTAGTGATTCTTGGAGGCGGGCCTAACAGGATAGGGCAAGGAATTGAATTTGATTATTGCTGTGTCCATGCATCACTTGCACTCAGAGAGATGGGGATAGAGAGCATAATGGTAAATAGCAATCCAGAGACTGTCAGCACCGACTATGACACCTCTGATAAGCTCTACTTTGAACCCTTAACCTGTGAAGATGTTCTAAATATTGTGAAGCAAGAAGGGGCAGAGGGGGTGATTGTGCAGTTTGGTGGGCAGACCCCGCTCAATATCTCAGTTCCTCTTGCAAGAGCAGGAGTAAAGATACTGGGGACAGATCCGGATAGCATCGACAGGGCAGAGGATAGGGATAGATTTCAGAGACTGCTAAATAAACTTCATATTCTTCAGCCACCTAATGGCTCTGCCACCTCCTTAGAAGAGGCCTTAAGAGTGGCAGACAAGATCGGATATCCTGTGATGGTTAGGCCATCCTTTGTCTTGGGTGGGAGGGCCATGGAGATCGTCTATGACGAGATGGATCTTAAGCACTATATCAGAGACGCGGTGGAGGTCTCCCTTGGAAGGCCGGTCCTTATTGACAGATTCTTAGAACATGCAATTGAGATAGATGTGGATGCCATCTCTGATGGGGATATCACCATAGTTGGGGGAATTATGGAACATATCGAGGAGGCAGGTGTTCATAGCGGTGATAGCGCCTGTGTGCTTCCACCCATAACTCTGGAAAGAGAAATAATTGAAAGAATCATAGCACATACTAAGGCCATATCTAAGGAACTACATGTAATTGGTCTTATGAACATACAATTTGCCGTAAGGGATGGTCAGGTCTATGTATTGGAGGTAAATCCAAGGGCATCCAGGACCATTCCCTTTGTAAGTAAGGCAACAGGTATCCCTCTGGCAAAGCTTGCTACTAAGGTCATAATGGGTGCGAGCCTTAAGGAACTTGGGTTTGCGGGGGAAATTGTGCCAGGCCATATCTCAGTTAAAGAGTCTGTTCTTCCATTTACCCGTTTTGAGGGGGTCGATACCTTACTTGGACCTGAGATGAAATCCACTGGAGAGGTGATGGGAATTGACAGATCCTTTGGCCTTGCCTTTGCAAAATCACAGCTTGAGGCGGGTCAGATGCTTCCTTTAAGCGGAACGGTGTTTTTAAGTGTAAGAGATGAGGATAAGATGGAGCTTCTTAAGACAGCTCTTATATTTTTTGATATGGGCTTCAATATTGTGGCCACAAAGGGAACTGCCAAGTTCTTACTAAGTCATGGTATAAAGGTAAAGAAGGTAAGAAAGGTAAGGGAGGGGAGGCCAAATGTGATTGATATGATGAAAAATGGTGAAATTGATCTTGTAATTAATACAACCAGTGATAAGAGGGCTATTGAAGAGTCATTCTCCCTAAGAAGGACCGCTCTTCTTCTGGACATACCCTATTCCACTACCATATCAGGAGCCTATGCCACAGCGCTTGCCATAAGGGAGATGCGGAGTAACTCGCTTCAGGTAAAGACCCTTCAGGAATATCATAGAGCAACTTTGAGAGCTTTGAAAAATTCAAAGCTCTCAGAAAAAAGCTGTAATTATGGGTGATTTTAAGTTAATTTTTGGGAAAGGGGTTATGCAAAGCTCTTTTTGAGAGGGAGACAATGGTAGTTAGAGTAAATAATCATCTCAAAAAAGAGTCATGTGGTATCTTTGGTGTGTATGGTCATGAAGATGCGGCAAAGCTTACCTATTTTGGCCTATATGCCCTGCAACATCGTGGAGAAGAAAGTGCTGGTATTGTGGTATCTGACGGAAAAGAGATGAATGAATTTAAGGCGATGGGGCTTGTGCCAGATATCTTCAACGAGCAACTTATGGACAGATTTAAAGGCCATATTGCCTTAGGTCATGTAAGATATTCAACCACTGGATCTTCTCTGATCTCTAACTCCCAACCCTTTAGGATAAGATACTCAGGGCAGGATATCGCAATTGCCCATAATGGAAATCTGGTAAATGCAAAGGCACTCAGAGAAGAGCTGGAAAAGAGTGGTTCAATATTCCAGACCACTATGGACAGTGAGATTGTCCTACATCTGATAGCAAAGACTGTCAATATGGGAATGGAAGATGCCATATTAAAGACCATGTCCCTTATCAGGGGGGCCTATTCCATTGGTCTTATAACTGTGGACTCTCTTATTGCCATAAGAGATCCCTATGGCTTCCGACCACTCTGCCTTGGTAAATTACCAGATGGATATGTGATATCTTCTGAGACATGCGCGCTTGATCTTGTGGATGCCGAATATATAAGGGATGTGGAACCAGGTGAGATCCTTGTCATAAACCGAAATGGTATAAACAGCATTAAGACAGGGCATGGAGAGAGAAAGGCACACTGTATCTTTGAACTCATCTACTTTGCAAGGCCAGATAGCACCATCTTTGGACAGAATGTGTATCTTTTTAGAAAAAGACAGGGTGAGCTTCTTGCACAAGAGTATCCAGTGGATACGGATCTGGTAATGCCATTTCCTGACTCTGGAAACTATGCAGCCATTGGGTATGCAGCTGCATCTGGAATCCCATTTGAAATGGGGGTTATAAGGAACCACTATGTGGGAAGAACCTTTATTCAACCCTCTCAAGATATGAGGGACTTTGGCGTTAAGGTTAAACTGAATCCTGTAAAGGAGCTTTTAAAGGACAAGAGGGTGCTTATAATTGAAGATTCCATAATAAGGGGAACCACGGCCAGGACAAGGGTTAAGGCCTTGCGAAATATCGGGGTAAGGGAGGTGCATATGCTGGTAAGCTGCCCTCCCCATAGATTTCCCTGTTATTATGGAATAGATTTTTCCACAAAGGGTGAGCTGATAGCTGCGTATCATAGTATAGAGGAGATAAGAGACTTTATGAGATTGGACAGCCTCGGATACCTCTCCCTTGAAAGCTTAGTAAGTGCAACCCATATAAAGAAAGAGGATCTGTGCCTGGCCTGTTTTGATGGAAACTATCCAGAGCCTGTTGATACCGAATTTAGCAAATTCTGTTTTGAGGAGTAGTGAGGATGGAATTTTCTTTTACTAAGGAGCAAGAGGATATAAAGAGGGCAGCGGCTGAATTTGCAAGCAAGGAATTTCCCTCCTTAGCCCATCAGTGCGAAGAGGAAGAGATCTACCCGATGGAGCTTGTAAAGAAGGCAGCAGATCTCGGCTTTATCGGTATAAATATACCCCTTGAATATGGAGGCGGGGGATATGGATATGTGGAAAAATGTATCCTGTGTGAGGAGTTCTGGAAAATAGACCCTGGGCTTGGCTCTGTGCTTATTTCTGCCACATTTGGATCTGATATGCTTGTCCTCTATGGCACTGAAGAGCAGAAGAAGAGATATCTTATGCCTGTAACTAAGGGTGAAACAGTTATGGGGTCAGCCATAACAGAGCCTGACTCTGGAAGTGATGTGGCCTCCATCAGCACAAGGGCAATCAGAGATACAAAGCATTATATTATTAACGGAAGCAAGATATTTATTACCAATGCAACGGTTGGAGGGTTCTTTATGGTCTTGTGCCTCACTGATCCTGAAAATCCACACAGGCATCGCAGGCACAGTGTGATATTGGTTGAAAGGGATAGGGAGGGGTTTGAGTCCACAAAGATAAGAGGGAAGATGGGTATAAGGGCCTCAGATACAGGTGAGATCACATTTAGTAATGTAAAGGTTCCTCTGGAAAATCTCATAGGTAAGGAGAATATGGGATTTTATCAGTTTATGGAATTCTTTAACAGAACCAGGATACATGTGGGTGCAGAAGGGGTGGGAATTGCTCAAGGAGCACTGGATCATTCCATTTCACATGTAAGGAAGCGGGAACAATTTGGAAAGAGGCTTAAAGAGTTTCAGACAATTCAGTTTAAGATCGCTGAGATGGCAACCCTTATTGAGGCTGCAAGGACTCTGGTATACAGAGCCGCCCATATTGCAGATAGTAGCAGCCCAGATCCCAAATTGACTGCCATGGCCAAGTGGTTTTCAGGATATGTGGCGGTAAAGGTATCTGATGAGGCGGTTCAGATCCATGCAGGTTATGGATATATAAGTGAATATGGGGTGGATAGATTTTTTAGGGCATCAAAGATCATTGAGATATATGAAGGGACAAAGGAGATTGAAAAGATGATAATATCAAGGTCAATTCTATAAAGTCACTTATGTTATTGTATATGAGAGCTTTGAATTTTTCAAAGCTTTCCATTAAATAGTAACTCTCTAAATAAAAAAGGAGGAGACCATGGATAAAATATTGAGGATTGATATGGGAGCAGAGGGTGGTCCAAAGGCAAAAGAGGAACCTTTGGGTGAATACAGGGGTCTTGGAGGAAGGGGCCTTACCTCTACAATTATCTCAAAGGAGGTTCCTCCTCACTGCCATCCACTCGGCGCAGAGAACAAGCTGGTTATTGCACCTGGACTTCTCAGTGGAACCACTGCAGCCGTGTCTGGCAGGATATCCATAGGATGCAAAAGCCCTCTTACAGGAACCATTAAAGAGTCCAATGCTGGAGGACAACCCTCTCAGATGTTGGCCCGTTTAGGATATGCGGCGATTGTATTAGAAGGAAAGCCCAAAGACGACACCCTCTATAAGATCTTTATAAACAAAGATGGTGTAAAGATTGAAGCCGATAATAGTTTGAAGATGCTTGGAAACTATGATCTGGTAGATAAGATGAAGGGGGAATATGGGGATAAGATCTCCTGTTTCTCAATTGGCCCTGCAGGTGAGATGAAGCTCTCAGCGGCATCAATTGCATGCACAGATATAGAACTGAGACCCACAAGACATGCAGGAAGGGGTGGAGTAGGAGCAGTGATGGGTTCAAAGGGAGTAAAGGTGATTGTAATTGATGACAGCGGTTGTAAGATGAGATCACCAAAGGAGCCTGAAAAATTTAAAGAGGCCACTGAGAGATGGGTTGAGGGGCTTAAGAAGAATCCCACAACTGGACAGGCTCTCCCTGCCTATGGCACAAATGTGCTTGCCAATATCATAAATGAGGCAGGGGCATTTCCTACAAGAAACTTCTCACAAGGGCAATTTGAGGGAACATCCAAAATTAGTGGAGAAACTCTGGTTGAAAGGGAAAAGGAAAGAGGTGGTAATCCCACTCACGGCTGCCACAGGGGCTGTATCATAAGGTGCTCTGGGATATATGTGGATAAGGATGGAAACTATGTCACAAAACAGCCCGAATATGAGACAGTGTGGGCAAATGGCGCAAACTGTGGTATTGATGATCTGGATACTATTGCTCAACTTGACAGACTATATGATGACTATGGTCTGGATTCCATTGAAATGGGAGCAACCCTTGCTGTTGCAATGGAGGCAGGAATTGCAAAGTTTGGTGATGCAAATGCAGCCATTGAGCTCATAAAAGAGGTGGGTAAAGGCACACCCCTTGGAAGGATATTGGGAAGTGGGGCTGCTGTTACGGGAAAGGTATTTGGTGTGGAAAGGGTTCCAGTGGTAAAAGGGCAGGCACTTCCTGCCTATGATCCACGAGGAATTCAGGGAATCGGCGTTACTTATGCCACAAGCACCATGGGAGCAGATCATACATCAGGATATGCAGTGGCTACAAATGTATTGGGCGTGGGTGGGAAGGTAGATCCCTTAAAGCCGGAAGGGCAGGTGGAGCTATCCAGAAATCTACAGATCTCTACAGCTGCAATTGACTCAACAGGAATGTGTCTGTTTGTGGCATTTGCCATAATGGATCAGCCTGATACCTTTCAGGCACTAATTGATATGATAAATGCCTTTTATGGGCTTAACTGGACTGCTGATAGCTTTGCTGAGCTTGGAAAATCCATTCTTAAAAATGAAAGGGAATTTAATTCAAAGGCGGGCTTTACCAAGGAACACGATAGACTTCCAGAGTTTTTCAAAAAAGAGCCATTACCACCCCATAACATAACCTTTATGGTAGAGGATGAAGAGCTGGATAAGGTATTTAACTGGTAAAAAATAGATAAAAAGGAGAGCTTTGAATTTTTCAAAGCTCTCACCCTTTTCTTAATCAGGAAGGCAAATGGAAATAGGTTTTCTTAGACAATTATTTGAAAAAGGATTTAGGATCTACACAAAAGAGGGTATATCCATACAGGAGCTGTTACTTAATCAGTATGGATTTAGCCCTGAGTATGTGGAAAGCAGATTAAAGACGGTATTTTTAAATGGTGTCCCTGTAGATGCCCTTGAAAGGGCTCTTCTTTTTGAAAATTCCACTATCGCATTTTCCGGTTCCATGCCTGGACTTGCAGGAGCAATCCTTAGAAGGGAAAGCATACTTAAAGGGCTTAGATCTAAAAACCCTGAATACCGGATTTCAGATATTATCCATTTAGGGGATAATACCATCTCTGTAACTATAAAGCTTTTCAATGTCTGCCAGTATGAGATGGGGCCCCTGTTTTTAAAGAGAGGGATCTACCTGGAAGAGAACCTATTTTTTAACTGGTATAAAGGGATAGATGGGAAAAATAAGCCTTCCCTGCATATTAATAAAGAAGGGGGGAAGATAATCTTAAAAGCTTTGAATTTTTAAATTTTTTGCAATTTCCTCCC
>CAYTXJ010000019.1:0-24353 GCA_964440775.1 uncultured Desulfobacteraceae bacterium
CAAAAAAATAATTTAGTGATATGCAGTATCCGTATCTTTCAAGGGGGCTTTCCAGTTCCTTTCTCAACACCAGGGCCAGGAAGCTGCAAAACACATGCCCTCTGATGTTTTCATCCTTCTTCAATAAGATCATACCCGCTACCATTTCTCGCATGTGCGGTCCGAACCTGAGACGAATAGCCGGTGAACCTTTCCGATTTTCAACGATTTGCAGATAAAGATCCTGCCCACAAGATAGCCTGCCACTGCACCTACATACCGCTTCTTATATCGCATCCCTATACTCCCTTGCTAAGACCCTTTCTTATTCGCTTTATCTCCTGAAGCCCCTTTTCAATATCCTTTGCGCTGAATCTCTTAAGACAATTGGTGCACTGATATATCTCTTCTACTATCTTGTCATAGACTAAGTTATCAGAGAAATTTACCTTTCTAAATCTCATGGAAAAGTTATATATCTTTTTAAAGTCCTTTCCCTTGCATTTATCGCATTGAAAATACTCTATAATATCTTCCATAACCTAAATCCTCCTTAAATTGCTACCCATCATATCCATATAAGAGGTATGGAATCAAGCCCCTTTTTACTTCTTATAGACTCTAACAATCCAACTGCACCTGTCCATCATATTGTCCCCAAGAGGGGCTCCATATCTAAAACTAAGGGAACTCTCTTTTAAGATCTGTCTTTTTGGCCCTGTTAATACCATGATCTCCGGATTATCAATCCCAATGCCTTTCCTTGTAAAAAATGCACCATGCTCCCTTCTGATATCACCTCCTGATGAGTCAATCTAAAAGTTATAGATCAATGTCTCTATTTTGTTTATTTTTATATCTGCTGTGTAATATTCAAAAATTCCCATCCGCTCACACATAAAATAAGAGCCACCGCACGGATTCGAACCGTGGACATCCTCATTACGAGTGAGGTGCTCTACCAGCTGAGCTACGGTGGCATCAATATATAGGATATTAATCTATCTTAAGGAAAAGATCCATTATTATGTATTAAATTTTTCCCTTAACATCTCATGAACTACCTGAGGAACCAGTCCTCTGATATCTCCACCGAACCTTGCGGCCTCCTTTATAATTGTGGAACTTATATAAAACCATTTATAGTCTGTCATAAGGAATACGGACTGTATTTCTCGGTTTAGCTTTCTGTTCATCAATGCCATCTGAAATTCATATTCAAAATCAGACATGGCCCTAAGACCCTTTATAATTATATTGGTCTTTTTGCTTGCCACATAGTCAACTAAAAGACCATCAAAGTGATCCACCTCCACATTCTTAAGCCCCTTTACTGCTTCTTTGATCATATATATCCTCTCTTTAAGAGAAAATAGGGGCTGTTTTTGGGGATTCTTTAAGATAGCTACAATAACTCTGTCAAATATCTTTAATGCCCTTTTAATGACACTAAGATGGCCATTAGTGATGGGGTCAAATGTGCCTGGATATATGGCTAATTTTTCACACATCATCCTTCTCCATATGAAAGAATGGATATCTTGGTATCTCCATATATCCTAACCGCAGATATGCTAAAATTGGGAATCAATGGGGATATAGACTCTGTCTTTTTACCTTCGATCACTATATCACATGGAATTTTAAAGGGTCTCTTCATTGCAAGTCTCTCTAACAGTGGTGATATTAAACCCTTTTCATACGGTGGGTCAATAAAAATAAGATTAAATCCCTCTCTCTCTAAGGGTATCTTAGGAAGACCTCTTCTGAGGTCCTTTCTAATTATCATTGCCCTATCTGAAAGACCACATATTCTCAGGTTTTCTCTTATAAGCCTCATGGACTTAGGTGAATAATCGATAAATAGAGCAAAAGAGGCTCCCCTGCTTAGGGCCTCAATTCCCATAATACCTGTTCCTGCAAAGAGATCCAAAACGCTTAGGCCTGATAGCTCATTACCTATAATATTAAATATGGCCTCTCTTATCTTCTGAGAGGTGGGTCTTATGCCTGTTCCCTTAAACGAACTCAGCCTTCTTCCCTTTATTTTACCCCCTGTAATCCTCATGAATTGGTTGGAGTCTGGGGCTCTGTATCTATCTTCCTTTTTTTATCTGATGCCCTTCCCCGTTTCAATATAATTAGATTAAAAGGCCCCGATACGACATAAAGAAACACTATGGAAAATATCATTATCCTGGGTTTGTATGCGATCAGGATGAGGAACAGGATAATATAGAGAAAGACATGAAATGCCCTTGCCTTCTTTATATTGATCTCTTTAAAGCTCGGATACTTAACATTACTTACCATAAGATATGACATGGAAAGCGCCAAGAAAAATACTAATAAAGGCCTCTCTTCAAGCCTCAGACCTATCCCCTTGGAAAAGAGCACCATTGAGCAGAGGAAAGTGGCAGACACCGGTATGGGTAGGCCGTTGAATTCCGTTGACTTAAAGCTCCTTATTTCTACATTAAACCTGGCAAGCCTCAATGCTCCACATATTAGATAGATAAATGTAACAATCCAACCGAGCCTCCCAAGAGGCTGTAGAGAGTATTTAAAGATAAGTATGGAAGGAGCAACTCCAAAGGCCACAAGATCAGATAGAGAGTCGTATTCAAGGCCAAAATGTGAAGTCTTTTTGGTCAGCCTTGCTATTCTTCCATCTATAGCATCCAGGATTCCCGAAAGGATTATGGCAATGGCGGCCACTTCAAACTTACCATTCATTGAACATATGATGGAATAGAAGCCTCCAAATAGGCTTGCAGAGGTCAGTATATTGGGAAGCAAGGGTATCTTGGTTCCCTCTGACCATCTCTTTACCCTGATTCGTCTCTTCTTTCTCATTTAAGATATCCTATTATATCCCTTCCTGCCTTCACCTTCTCCCCTACCTGCCTGATGATCTCTGAGTGTTCAGGTAGAAAAAGATCAACTCTTGAGCCAAACCTTATAACCCCCAATCTCTGGCCTGCCTTAACAATCTCTCCCCTCTTAAGCCAGCAGACAATCCTTCTTGCAAAGATTCCTGCAACCTGAACTACCCTTATCCTATGGCCATTATGGCTATCTATGTCAACTATATTTTGTTCATTACTTTCAGATGCCTCATCTTTATAGGCAGTGAGGAATCTTCCTGGTCTATACTCTATATCTTTTACCATTCCCCCAAAGGGAATCCTGTTTACATGAACATCCCATATAGACATAAATATACTGATTTTTTGAAATCTTTTCCCTTCAATATCCTTGTCTCTTTCTATGGATATGATCTTTCCATCTGCGGGTGCAATAATAGCATCTTTTAAATGGGGGGTGGTTCTTTCAGGATCCCTAAAAAAGATTATAAAAAAAAGGAGAAGTAGAATTGAAATTAGGCTTAAGATAGCAAAACCTGCTAAAGCAAAGAAGATAAAAGATATAGATGTTACACATATAAATGGTATAGAATCCTTTACAAAGGGAAATCTCATATCCTTTCCTTATTCATAAATTCATTCATTTGTCAATCTTTGGAAATCTTCAATTAATGGATAGGGATTCTTTCTTATATCCGGAGGATTTATATAGAATGGAACCATATCTTTGATATTATCAGATTCTCTATTTTTATATCTTTTTATACCACAAAGTCCCACAGAGGATGCCCTAAGCCCCCATAGATGGGAAGGTATTAGACGAAACCCCAGGTGGCTAAGTGAGTAAAGATACTCATGGTATCTTTTATAGCTGTTTCCTATAACCCACATATCTCTTTTGACAATCTCCCTTAGCTCCAAAAGATGGATACATCTTATAGGCATCAATTGGGAGGATATCTTGTAATCTACTATCTTATATATACTGACAAATATCTCATCCCTTCTTGCCTCCAATATTACCAAGACTTTCCCCTCTGATAGATTTGCCTGAAATGCTATTGCCTCTAAGGTACTTATTCCCAGCACAGGAATCCCTAAGCAGAAAGAGATGCCTTTTGCAGCCGCAAGCCCCACCTTAAGACCTGTAAAATTCCCTGGTCCAATTGCAACGGCAATACATTTTATATCATCAGGTCCTATTCCCATCCTATCCATTAAATCATGTAAGTAGGACATTAGAAATCTAAAATTGCCCTTTTTTGAACTGAGGAATAACTCGGCCAGAATTCCCCCCCTATCGTCTATTAGGGCAAGTCCCCATCTATTTGTAGCAGTATTTAGGGAAAGGATCATGGAGATGCTCCTTTGAAATACTGGATCACCCTCTTTATGACATCCATTTTGAAGATCTCCAGCCTGGAAAGATCATTAATAGTAACAACCACAATCAAAAGCCCTAAGATCACCATGCCTACCTTTTGGGCTATCTCCCTCTTTTTAATACCAATGGGTTTCCCAAACAAAAGTTCAATGATAAAGAACATAAACAATCCCCCATCTAAGACGGGGATTGGAAGAAGATTCAGTATGGCAAGATTTACACTGATTACTGCCATAAAGGGAAAGATATATGAAAAGCTCTTCTGTGCAAGCTGACCGGTCATCTGTCCAATAAGTATGGGACCTCCCAAGGTCTTTATAGAGACCACTCCCTGGAATATCTTAACCAAAATTAAAAAAGTTAGATATACAAGTTCGCCAACCTTAAGAAATGCCAATTTAATTGCCTCAACCGGGCCAACATCAATGCTCTTGTATCTCCCTGAAGCCACAATTCCTATAAGTGGCGTCTCTATTTCCTCACCAAATATGTTCTTAGACTTGGATAGTTCAGGAGTGACTTTAAAATTAAGTATCTCCTCTTCTCTTTTAACCTTTATACTTAACTCTACCTCCCCCTTTCTCTTTACAATCTCTTTAAGCTCTTCCCAGCTTTTAATAGGCATACCATCTATCTCAAGGATGATATCTCCCCCCTTAAGCCCTGCGCGATATGCAGGTGATCCCTCCCTTACCTTTCCTGCCTCTGGCAGCATTATATTTTGGCCAGAAAGACAAAAAGAGAGATAGAATATGATATATCCCAAAAGTATATTAAAGATGGGGCCTGCAAGCACTATAATGATCCTCTTTAGTACATGCTGACTATAAAATGCCCTATGAATCTCAAATTGAGGAACATCTTTCATCTCCTCCATCTCTTCACCCAAAAGCTTTACATAACCCCCTAAGGGGATAGTGGATATCAGATATTCTGTCTCTCCAAACCTCTTTCCAAAAAGTTTATATCCAAATCCTAAGGAGAACTTCTCTACCTTTACATTAAATAATTTGGCCATAAGGAAGTGCCCCAATTCGTGAAAGAATATGAGCACTCCAATAACCAGTATAAAAGGCAGGAAATAATATATAAAAAAGGTCATATTATCCTCTCCTCAGCCTATTAATAACTTCATTTGCCTTATGTTTTGCCCATCTGTCAAGTTCTATTACCTCATCAATAGAATTGATCTCTTTAACCGTATGCTCTGACATAACTGCCTCTATCACATATGGAATCTCTAAGAAGCCTATCTTATAATTTAGAAAACTTTCAACTGCAATCTCATTTGCTCCATTCAAAACCACACACATACTGTTCCCCATCTCCAATGCATCCATTGCAAGACTGAGGCATCTAAATCTTTTATAATCTGGCATCTCAAAGGTAAGACTCTTTAATTGCTCGAACCTGAGGGTAGGTAAGTCGAGTTTTAGATGGCGTGGATAGGAAAGAGCATAGGATATGGGAATCTTCATATTGGGGATACCCATCTGGGCAATTATGGACCCATCCAGATACTCCACCATAGAGTGTATTATACTCTCTGGGTGTATTATCACTTCAATCTGATCACCTTTAAATCCAAAAAGGTGCCTTGCCTCAATAATCTCAAGACCCTTGTTCATGAGCGTAGAAGAGTCAATGGTTATCTTTGACCCCATCTTCCAATTGGGGTGTCTAAGGGCCTGCTCAGGACTCACTCTCTTCATCTCATCAATACCCATATTCCTAAATGGCCCCCCTGAGGCAGTAAGTATGATCTTCTTGACATCTTCCCTACTATGACCAGAGAGTGCCTGAAATATGGCACTATGTTCGCTGTCAATTGGGATGATAGAAACCCCCTTTTCTTTTGCCAATCTCATTACAATATCACCTGCCATAACCAAAGTCTCTTTATTTGCAAGGGCTATATCCTTTCCATTTAAAACGGCGTGATATGTGGGAATAAGACCAGCGGAGCCACTTATGGCAGATATTACCAGATCCACCTCATCAGCGCTTACCATATCAATAAGCCCTTCAACTCCAGATAGGATCTCAATGCCTGAAATATCCGATACTGCCTCTTTTAACTTTTGAACCCTACCTGTATCTGTAATACAGGCATATCTTGGCCTAAGGGATCTGATCTGTTCACCCAGCAGCTTAACATTCCTATTTGCACTGAGTGCAACAATCCTGTATCTTTCAGGATTTTCCTTAATTACACCTATGGAATCCCTTCCAATGGATCCTGTTGAACCCAGTATGAGGATATTTTTCATTACTCCTCTAAGAGTCCCTTAAAATAGTCAATTGTCTTTTTTATACCCTCCTTAAGTGGGATCTTAGGAGACCAATTCAATATCTTTTTAGCAAGTCCTATATCAGGCCTTCTCCTCTTTGGATCATCTTTTGGGAGGGGGTGAAATTCTATCTTTGACTCACTCCCAGTTATCTCAATTATCATATTGGCAATATCAATTATCCTGGTCTCTTGGGGATTGCCAAGATTGATCGGTCCTGTTACCTTATCGGGTGTGTGCATTATCCTGATCATGCCCTCCACGATATCATCTACATAGCAAAATGACCTGGTCTGAGTTCCATCCCCATATATGGTGATGGGTAGATTTTGAAGTGCCTGCATGATAAAATTACTTACCACCCTGCCATCATTGGGATGCATTCTTGGACCATAGGTATTGAATATCCTTACCACCTTTATACGGACACTATTTTGCCGATAATAATCAAAAAAGAGGGTCTCTGCACATCTCTTTCCTTCATCATAGCAAGAACGGGGGCCTATAGGATTTACATTTCCCCAATAGCTCTCTTTTTGAGGATGTTCTAAAGGATTCCCATATACTTCACTGGTTGAGGCCTGAAGTATCTTGGCCTTTACCCTCTTTGCAAGACCAAGCATATTTATGGATCCCATAACATTGGTCTTTATGGTCTTAACGGGGTTGTATTGATAATGCACAGGAGAGGCAGGGCAGGCAAGGTTATAGATCTGATCCACCTCTAAGAATATGGGATTTACAAGGTCATGCCTTATAAGTTCAAAGTATGGATTATCCATCAGGTGGAAGACATTTCTCTTCTGCCCTGTAAAATAGTTGTCAAGACATATTACATAGTTATCGTCTCTTAAAAGCCTCTCACATAGATGAGACCCAATAAATCCTGCTCCTCCAGTAACCAATATCCGCTCCTTGTCATATTTAAATCTCATCACAATCACCTCAAGATACCTAAATAAAATAATATATAAAAAATAGGGACTGAAAACAATACCCCATCAATCCTATCCAGTATGCCGCCGTGCCCTGGCAGGATACTTCCTGAATCCTTTACCCCAAACGCCCTTTTGATAGCAGATTCCATCAGGTCTCCCAGCTGTGAACTTATGGAAACAGATAATATCATAATGAGGGCATAGATATTAAAAGGATATAGCTTAAAGATCCTGAGGAAATAAAAGGAGGTCAAGAGTGCAAGTATAATTCCTCCTATAGCACCTTCCCATGTCTTTTTTGGACTTATCTTTGGGAAAAAAGGGTGTCTACCGAAGAAATATCCGCCATAAAAGGCACCTATATCAGTTGAAAATACTACAAGTAAAAAGAAGAATATCCATAGATATCCCTTAGGATAGAGACGGATAAGTAATATAAGGGAAAGGGGTATTATCAGGTAAAGGGGGGCAAAGATTATAAGTGCCGATATCTTAATATCCTCTGAAGTGGGTTTAGAGCCATTAAATACACAGGACAGAAAGGGAATCATAATGGATATGGCAACTATAACAGGAAACAGGATCATCTCCCTTATTAAGACAACTAAAAAGAGAGTCAATGTCAAAGAGACATTAAAAGACCATAAAAAGAATGTGCTTTTTATATCTGTTATTCTATTGAATTCCCTGATTCCAACTAAACTTACCACAGCTAAAAAAAGGGATAGAAACCACTGAGGAGCAAATCCTATCATATAGATAAGGACAGGAATAAGCAGAATGGCTGTTATCCATCGCTTAAGGTGCATTGACTCTTTTAAGATATCTTAGATCCCTCCAAATCTTCTCTCTCTCCTCTGATACTCTAAGATGGCCTCAATAAATTGTTTTTTTTTAAAATCCGGCCACATAATAGGGGTAATGTAGAGTTCGGTGTAGGCTATCTGCCATAGCAGAAAATTGCTAATTCTCATCTCACCACTTGTCCTGATCAATAGATCTGGATCGGGTAATGAGGAGGTATATAGAAAGCCTGAAATAACATCTTCATCTATGTCAGATGGGTCTATATCACCTGCTGCCACCCTCTTTGCAATATGACGCATGGCCTCACATATCTCCTGTCTCCCTCCATAGCTGAGTGCAAGGGTGAGGACCATGTTAGTATTTTTGCTTGTTTTTTCCTTTGTCTTCTTTAATAGCTCCTGAACATCTTGAGGAAGCTTATATATATTTCCTATGGTATTAAATCTGATTCCATTTTCTAACATCTCTTGAAGTTCACTTTTGAGATATCTCTTTAAAAGCATCATTAATGCCTCAATCTCATATCTGGCCCTCTTCCAGTTCTCTTCGGAAAAGGCATATAGAGTCAGATATTTAATGCCTATCCTCCTGGCTGTCCTGACTATATCTCTTACAGATTCTGCACCCCTTTGATGCCCCTGGATTCTATCAAGACCCTGTCTTTTTGCCCATCTTCCATTTCCATCCATTATAATTGCCACATGACGGGGCAACCTTGAAGGATCTATATTTTGATCTTTTTCCATTTAAAATTCCATGATCTCCTTTATCTTTTCATCCAGGGCATCATCCAGCTTTTCTATATATTCATCTGTTACCTTCTGAACTTCATCCAGTGCCCTATACATATCATCTTCAGGGATCTCTTTATTTTTCTTAAGATCTTTAAAAAAGTCATTGGTATCTCTTCTTATATTTCTTATGGCAATCTTGCTTCCCTCTGCCATCTTTTTTGCAATCTTTGCAAGCTCTCTTCTTCTCTCTTCGCTAAGGGCAGGGATAGCAATTCTTATTAATTTTCCATCATCTTGTGGAGTAAGTCCAAGATCAGACCTTAAAATCGCCTTTTCAATATCTGGCAATATATTCTTATCCCATGGCTTTATAACCAAGAGTCTGCTCTCTGGAACACTTATGGATGCCACCTGCTCTAATGGCATGGTTGTCCCGTAACATTCTACCTTTATGCCTTCAAGGAGTGCAGGAGTCGCTCTTCCTGTTCTAAGCTTCATAAATTCCTTTTTGAGATTGGACATGGTCTTATCCATCCTGGCTTTCATATCAGCTATTATCTCATCTTTCATGGCTAAACCTCACTCCTTATAGTGGTTCCTATATCCATTCCAAGTATTACTTTTTTCAGATTTCCCTTCTCTTTAATGTTAAATACTATTACAGGAAGATTACCTGCCTTTGCAAGGATCACTGCTGTAAGATCCATAACCTTTAATTCCTTTTCAATGACCTCCCTGAAGGCTATTTGGTCATACATCTTGGAGTCAGAGATCTTTTCAGGATCAGAATCATATACCCCTTCAACTTTTGTCCCCTTAAGCAAGACCTCTGCCTTTATCTCTCTGGCTCTAAGTGCTGCAGCAGTATCAGTGCTAAAAAATGGGCTTCCGGTCCCACCTGCAAAGATAATCACTTTGCCTCCATTTAGATATTCAATGGCATGTCTTGCAGAATAATCTTCACATATACCCCTGATACCAACAGGACTCATAACAATGCATTCCACTCCAAGTTTTGAAATCCCCTCACAAAGGGCCAGCGCATTAATGATAGTGGCAAGCATTCCCATCTGATCCGCAACTACCTCTTCAATACCATATCTCTCCCTTTCAGATCCCCTAAATATATTTCCCCCACCAATTACCACTCCCACTTTAACACCCATCCTGTTTATCTCATATATCTCCTCTGATATCCTCTGCAATACAGCCGGATCAATACCATAAGAGGAATCTCCGCTTAATACCTCACCGCTTATCTTAATCAACACATTCCTATATATTGGCCTCTCTTCCATATCTATTATTTCTTGATCAGGCCCCTAAGATTCTTCACCTAATTGATAACGGGTAAATCGTTTAATTACGATCTTTTCTCCTGTCTTTGCCATTAATTCATTTAATAGTTCCCTTACGGTGATATCAGGATCTTTAATAAATGGCTGCTCAAGCAGACACACCTCTCTATAGAACTTTTTCATCTTGCCCTCTACAATCTTTTCAATAATATGTTCAGGTTTACCAGAGGCCCTTGCCTGATCCATATATATCTCCTTTTCTTTTAAAGCCACCTCTTCAGGAAGGGTCTCTATGTCAATAGAGAGGGGATTGGTAGCAGCTATCTGCATGGCAATATCCTTTGTAAATTGTGTGAATTCAGGGGTCTTGCCCGTAAAATCTGTTTCACAGTTTACTTCCACCAGCACCCCGATCTTCCCTCCTGCATGCACATAGGATTGGATCTGACCTTCTGAGGCAACTCTATGCCCCCTCTTTTGGGCAGTTGCAATCCCCTTTCTCCTTAAGAGCTCCACGGCCTTATCTAAATCACCACCTGTCTCTTTTAAGGCCTTTTTGCAGTCCATAATTCCCACACCCGTCTTTTCCCTTAACTGTTTGATAAGTTCAGTAGATATGTCCAATCTTATTCCTCCTTTATAGAGTCTTGAGAGTCTTTACTTTCAGTAGATCTCTTGGAGATAACTATTATCTCTGGCCCTCTTTCCTCTTCTTCAGGTCTTTCCTCTTCAGGGGCCATTTCAGAAGTTATAATCTCTTTTGCCTCTTCCGCTCTTAATCTCTCTTCTGCTATACTATGACCTTCAATACAGGCATCTGCAATCTTTGAACAGATCAGTCTTATTGCCCTTATTGCATCATCATTTCCAGGGATGATATAGTCAATAAGATCTGGATCGCAATTAGTATCTGCTATAGAAACAATGGGGATTCCAAGCTTCCTTGCCTCTCTTACTGCTATATGTTCTTTGTTTGGATCCACTATAAATACAGCACCTGGAAATTCATCCATGTCTCTTATTCCCCCAAGGTCTTTCTGAAGCTTGCTGAGTTTCTTTTCAAACTTCATTATCTCTTTTTTTGAATATCTGTTTATAGAGCCATCCTTTTTCATATTTTCAAGCTCTCTAAGGGTAGCAACGTTTTTTCTTATGGTCTCAAAATTGGTGAGTGTGCCCCCCAGCCATCGGTTTGCCACATAAAACATGCCACAGCGTTCGCTTTCCTCTACAATGGCATCCTTTGCCTGATTCTTAGTTCCCACAAATAGCACTGAATATCCATCTGCCACTGTCTTTACAATAAAGTCATATGCAACCGCAAGCAGCCTGATTGTCTGTTGAAGATCTATTATATGGATACCATTACGAGAACCAAATATGTATGGCTTCATCTTGGGATTCCAACGCCTCGTCTGATGCCCAAAATGAACACCTGCCTCAAGTAGATCCTTCATCGTGATACTAAGTGGCATATACTCCTCCTCTCAACTACGTAAATTTAATTTAAAATTTTTATTTTTAATTTAAAAAGATGATTATTTCAAGAAAAATTTTTTAACTGCCTGATTTGACTTCTCTGATGAAAATTTAATTGAAAAGTTATCATTTAATATATAAGATTAAAACAATGATAGGAAATTTCAATATTAATCATCAGAGGATCTCCATAAAAGAAAGGCTGAGAGCTTTGAATTCTTCAAAGCTCTCAGAAAGAAGCTGTAAATGGAATCTGTCATTGCGAAGCAATCTGAGAATGGTTCGAGGTTCGGGGGTAGAAGGGGGATGAGATTGCTTCAGCTCCTTCGGAGCTTCGCAATGACATGTTGCTTCGCTTCGCTCGCAATGACAGGGGTCGCAGTGTAAAGAGGGGTTATGAAAAGCTCTCAAGAAAGGCTAAAGGCCCTTCGGGATGAATTAAACAGGGAAGAGGAAGATAGATTGTCCCCCTGGGCCACTCTTAGCAGACATGCCATAAGAAGAAGACGAGAAAAGGAATTGGAAGAGGGCCACAGGCAGAACTTTTCAATTGATACTGATAGAATACTGCATTCCTTAGCATACTCCCGTTATATTGATAAGACCCAGGTATTTTATCTTATAAAGAATGATCACATTACCCATAGGGTCTTACATGTTCAATTAGTCTCCAAGATAGCCCGCACCATAGGAAGGCTTTTAAGACTTAATGAAGACCTTATTGAAGCCATATCTTTAGGGCATGATATAGGTCATGCACCCTTTGGCCATGATGGAGAGAAGTTTCTCTCTGAGATCTCAATTCAATATGGTTTAGGGGCATTTTTACACAATGTCCAGGGAGTAAAATTTTTAGAGAAGATTGAAAGAAAAGGAAGGGGATGGAATCTTACCCTACAGGTCTTAGATGGGATACTTTCCCACAACGGTGAAATTCATATGCAGAGACTGGATCCATTTAGAAAAAAGGATTTCAAAAGATTTGATAGAGAAATGATTCAGAAGATCAGAGATCCTGAACTGGATACAATGCCCATGACCTTGGAAGGCTGTGTAGTCAGGGTGGCAGATACCATAAGCTATATTGGAAGGGATGTAGAAGATGCCATAAGGTTGGGAATTATCAAAAGGGAGGATCTGCCCAAGGAATGTGTTAAGGTTCTGGGAGATACTAATGGGAGCATTGTGTATAGATTAGTTGAGGATATAGTAGCAAATAGCCTGGAGAGGCCATATATATCGTTTAGCACTGAAGTGGCAGAGGCCCTGAGAAAACTTAAATCCTTTAACTACAGATACATATATACTAATAAAAAGGTAAAGAGTCAGCAGGAAAAGATTGGGCTTATGTTTGAGCTTCTTTTTGAAAGATATCTAAAAGATCTAAAAGAGGGTAATGAGGACTCAGATATATTCAAAGAGTACC
This sequence comes from uncultured Desulfobacteraceae bacterium, assembly GCA_964440775.1. Lineage (GTDB taxonomy): Bacteria > Desulfobacterota > DSM-4660 > Desulfatiglandales > JALVMZ01 > CAYTXJ01. The sequence continues at coordinate 13,204 of CAYTXJ010000019.1, forward strand.
TAAGGGGTATGTCAGAAGACTATCTGAGTGAAAATTGTCCTGAAGAGATTGTAAGGGACTTCATATCAGGTATGACCGATGAGTATTTTCTCTCCCAGTGCAAGAAGCTATTTCTACCTGAGGTAAGATTTATAAGAATTTAAAATAAAAAAAATTATTGACAATAAAAAACAAGTGGAATAAGTAAAAATTTTATATTAAGAGGAGGCATTATTTACCATGTCCCAGGACCTCAGAACAAAAGAGATTAAAGAGGGAGAGACCATACTTAAGCTAGAAGATATTCATATGTATTTTGGAAAGGTTGCAGCCCTTAGTGGAGTGAGTTTAGAGATAAGGAAAGGGGAGATCCATTCCATAATCGGACCAAATGGTGCTGGAAAGACCGTTATGATGAACTGTATTAATGGGCTTTATAAGCCTCAAAAAGGCAATATCTATTATAAAGGGGAAAAGATAGATCATCTAAAGCCATACGAACGAGCAAGACTTGGGATTGCAAGGACATTTCAAAAGATAGAGCTATTTGGGGGAATGAGTGTCCTGGACAATATCCGTCTTGGAAGCCATATCCATCTAAGGTCTGGAATTATTAGTGGTTCCATATGGATTGGTAAGACAAAACAGGAAGAGCTTGAAACCCGTAAATTCATAGAGGAAGAGATAATAGACCTTTTAGAGATAGAGAGCATCCGCCATAAGACTGTCCATATGCTTCCCTATGGATTGCAAAAGAGGGTAGAGCTGGCCAGGGCCCTGGCACTTAATCCTGAACTATTAATCCTGGATGAGCCCCTTGCGGGCCTTAACCTTGAAGAGGTGGAAGATATGGCCCGATTTATCCTGGATGTAAATGAAGAGGAGAGGTGGAAGGTTACCTGCATCTTAGTGGAACATGATATGGGAGTCGTTATGGATATATCCCATAGGGTATTTGTGCTCAATTTTGGGTATCCTGTTGCAGATGGCCACCCTGAGGAGATACAGAAGAATCCAGATGTGATAAACGCATATCTGGGTGAGGAAGATCTCTATGCCACAAGGAGGTAGAGATATGGGTAATGGATCACAAATAGAGGTCACCAAAGATCTCACCATACCCAAGTTATTTCTAAAAAGGTGTAAAAAGTATTGGGATAAAAAGGTGGCAATGAGGGAGAAGGAATTTGGTGTCTGGATCCCCTATACCTGGAAAGACTATTATGAAAATGTAAAATACCTCTGTCTCGGAATGGTCTCATTGGGGCTTCAGAAAGGGGATAAGGTGGTAATGATGGGGGATAATAGACCGGAAGGACTATGGGCGGAGATGGCAACCCTATGTGCAGGAGGGGCAGGGGTCTGGATATTCCAGGACTGTATGATAGATGAGGTGAAATATATAGTGGATCATTCAGATGCCAAATTCTTTGTAGGTGAAACACAGGAGGAGGTAGACAAGGCCTTAGCGGTAAAAGATGAATGCCCTAAGCTCCAGACCATCATCTGGGATGATCCTAAAGGGATGAGAAATTATCATCAGCCATTTCTTATAAGCATAAAAAAGGTCCAGGAGCTTGGAAGAGAGCTTGATAAAAAAGAGCCTGAGCTCTTTGAAAAGATGATTCAAGAAGGTCATGGCGATGATATTTGTCTTTTATTCTACACATCTGGCACCACTGGCCTTCCTAAGGGAGCGCTACTTAGTCACTGGAATATGTTAAATATGGGTAAAAATCTGATGTCAGTGGATCCCTGCTATGATACTGATGATTTTGTCTCCTATCTTCCTTTTGCATGGATTGGCGAGCAGATGATGTCCATATCATGTGGACTTCAGGTAGGATACACCCTGAACTTTCCTGAAGAGCCAGAGACAGCAAGGGAAAATATAAGAGAGATAGGCCCTCATGTGATGTTTGCCCCCCCCAGGCTCTATGAAGGCCTAACACGACAGGTTCAGGTAAAGTATATTGACTCCACCTGGATCAAGAGAAAATTTTATGAATTTTCTACCAAGGTGGGCTATAAGATTGCAGATATGAAGTTTGAAAAGAGACCCATTCCTTGGTATTGGAAGCTATTAAATTGGATAGCCTATATAACGGTACAGAAGAAATTGAAGGACCATCTGGGTATGTCAAGGCTCCGTCATGCATATACTGGAGGTGCTGCAATGGGGCCTGATCATTTCAGATTCTTCCATGCTCTTGGAGTCAATCTAAAGCAGATATATGGACAGACAGAGATAGCAGGAATATCTATTGTGCACAGGGATGGAGATGTAAAATTTGACACTGTAGGAAGGCCTATCCCTGAGACTGAAGTCAGGATAACCGAAGAAGGAGAGATCATATCTAAAAGCCCTTCTGTATTTCAGGGATATTATAAAAATGAAGAGGCCACTAAAAAGACCTTAGAGGATGGTTGGCTCCATTCAGGGGATAAGGGTTTCATTGATGAAGATGGACATCTGGTAGTATTTGACAGATCTAAGGATGTGATGACACTTAGTGATGGAAGGCTCTTTTCTCCCCAGTACTTAGAGACCCGTCTTAAATTTAGTCCTTTTATCCAGGAGGCATGGGCAGTTGGAGATAAGAGACCCTATGTTTGTGCTGTGATATGTATTGATTACTCTGTAGTGGGTAAATGGGCTGATGACAAAAAGATAAATTATACCAGTTATCCAGAGTTATCACAGAAAAAGGAGGTGTACGATCTTGTAAAGAGCCAGATAAAGGAGGCCAATAAGGATCTTCCTGATGTGGCAAGGATAAAGAAGTTTGTAAATCTCTTTAAGGTATTTGATGCAGATGATGATGAACTTACCCGAACCAGTAAACTCAGAAGGAGATTTGTGGAAGAGAGATATAAAGATATTGTGGATGCACTATATGGAGATACAGATAATGTGCATCTTGATATCACCATTACCTATGAAGATGGAAGAGAGCAGAGGATAAAGACCGACTTAAGGGTAGAAAAAATAGAGGATTAAGGGGAGGGTTATGGAACTATTTTTGATGACGGTAGTAACTGGAATTATGGTAGGAGGAATCTATGCACTTGTGGCATTGGGATGGGTCTTGATATATAAGTGTTCAGGAGTGCTTAATCTGGCAATGGGAGAGCTTACACTTATCGGTGCATATGTAACCCTTACTTTCTATGAGTGGGGATTCCCCTTTATTTTGGCTGTGATTTTCACCTTAGTTGTGGGTATTGCGCTTGGGATACTTACAGAGAGGATATTTTTGGACAGACTGATAGGTGAGCCCATACTTGCGGTTATCATGGTTACAGTGGGGCTTTCCTTTTTCTTTAAGGGATTAGTGGAATTTATCTGGGGAACCGATACACGTGTATTTGAGCCTCCCATATTTTCCATAAAACCCATAATAATTGGCTTCTTAAAGGTCTCTCCTGTGTATCTATGGTCATTTATTCTTGCTATTGTCCTTTTAATTGTCTTTGTGGCCTTCTTCAAATATACCCGTTGGGGTTTAGCAATGCAGGCCACGGCAGATGATGAAACTGCTGCTCTTTCCTTAGGAGTGAGTGCCCGCTTTGTATATGCTGCTGCATGGTCCATTGCCTTTATGAGTGCAGGAGTAGGTGGAGCACTTCTTGGAAATATTAATGGGATAAACATATCAGTGGGATACTTGGGCCTCTTGGTGCTTCCCGCAGTGGTCTTAGGCGGGCTCAATTCAGTTCCAGGAGCCATTGTAGGTGGGATAATAATAGGGGTGCTTCAGAATCTCTCTGGAACCTATCTGGATAAATACTTCCCTGGTGGGGTTAAGGAGATAATGCCCTTTGCCTTTATGGCGGCTTTTCTGCTCTTTAAGCCTTATGGGCTTTGGGGATGGGAAAGGATTGAAAGGGTATAAAATTATTACTTCCGGAGGGCATTGATGTCACAGGTCTGGTTGCCATGTGGACAGTATCATGAAACCTATGAAAAGGATCAGGGGTGGTGGCAGACCACATTCATAAAGTTTAAAATGATTCTTTTACTTGCTTTAGTATTTATCGGAATACCCTGGTTTATGCCTGAATACTGGATAGGTGTTGCCACTATGGTCGGCTATACTGCTATGGGTGCCATGGGAGTACAGCTTCTTATCGGTTATACAGGACTTATTACCCTTGGGCATGCAGCATTTATTGCGGTGGGAGCTTATACAAGTGTAATGCTTATATTGAGGGTTCCTTGGCCCTCTTTTATAACAGAGTGGGGGCTTGCATATCCCATAAGTATTGTGATTGCAGCGGTTGTGGCAGGGCTTTGGAGTGTGCTGTTTGGCCTTCCATCTGCAAAGGTAAAGGGATTTTATCTGATCTTAACCACCATGGCAGCCCAATTTATTACTGTTGACTTCATTCTTACTCAATATGTAAGCCAGATAGGAGGAAGGGGGCAGGCCTTTTCCCTTCCCCCTGGCACCATAAAGATAGGACATGCAGTTATAGACAGTGAGAGGGAAATATATTATCTTATGGCCACACTCTGCACCTTGATGGTCATTGTGATGGCGAACCTATTGCGTTCTAAGGTGGGAAGGGCCTGGGTTGCTATAAGGGATAATGACATCGCTGCTGAAACCTTAGGGATAAATATTGTCTGGTATAAACTGCTTGCCTTCTTTGTGGCAGGGGTTATGGGAGGGGTTGCAGGTGCATTTTGGGTAAGTAATACAGCAGCCCTCAGTCCGGAGCATTTTCCGTGGTTCTGGTCTCTTTGGCTTGTAGGTGTTATCCTGATTGGAGGGGTTGGTTCCATACATGGGGTATTTTTTGGATCCCTCTTTATGGTACTGGTAATGGAACTATTGCAGTGGGCAGTAATTCCCCTTTCAGAATACTATCCTAAGCTTCTCGTTGATTTTTCCTTTATCAAGGATATGGCCTTTGGCCTTGCCATATGCGCATTTCTTATTTATGAGCCCAATGGATTGTCTTATAGATGGTGGCAGATAAAGAACTATTTTAATCTATGGCCCTTTTCTTATTAAGAATCTATTCTTAGAAGGGGGGTGAAAATGGAAGCAGAAAGAGATCTCTTTTGGGTATTAACTTAAAGTGTTTAACATGAAATCTTTAAAGGGGGGAGAGATATGAAAGGTCTAAAGAGTCTTTTAATAGTTCTTTTAGGTTTAGCTTTTATCCTTTCCATTCCTTCCACATTACTTGCAAAGCAGATAAAGATAGGTGGAATTATGGATTGTACAGGTGCTACCTGTGATGTGGGTAAAGACTATGCAATAGGCATGGAAGAGGCCTTTAAATGGATAAACGAGCAGGGTGGAGTTAATGGAAAGAAGATAAAATATATATGGTTTGATTATGGGTATCGTATTCCTGAAGCCATTACAAAATATAAGCTACTAAAGAGGCTTGGCGTTAAGGTGATTATGGGATGGGGAACTGGTGATACAGAGGCATTATCACCTACAGTAAATAAGGATAAGATCCCTTATGTATCCGCTTCATATTCAGCGCACCTGACCGATCCCAAGAAGTCACGTTACAATCTGTTCTTCTCATCTGATTATAGCACCAATGCAAGGGCAGCAATCACAGCATGGTTTGATAAGATCTGGCCCAAACACCCTGATTATGGAAAGAGGAGGCCCAGGTTTGCATGTGTATATATGTTTGCCTCCCCCTATTGTAGCGCACCTATTAAGGCGATCAAGGATCAGGCAAAGCTTCTGGGATTTGAGGTAGGTCCTGACCAGGACGTATCCCTCTTTGCACTGGATGCCAAGAGCCAGATAATGGCACTCAAAAAATTTAAACCGGATCTATGCTGGCATGGAAATACCACTATGTCAGTGGCAGCCACCCTTAGAGATGCTTATGCATTGGGACTTGGGGCCGATTGGATTATAGATAATTGGGGATTTGATGAAAATCTGCCCCGGCTTGCTGGAGAGGCCGCTGAAGGTGCGATGGGTCCTACACCTTGTGCATTCTTTGGCCAAAAGTATAAGAATATGGATATAGTGGTAAGTTGCGCAAAGAGATACAATCCTGGCATCCCCTTAGAGAAGAGGCTGATTAGAACTGTCCAGGCCTGGGCAGATGCCCTGATCACCTGGGAGGCACTTAAGAGGGCAGATAGGGCCGGAGATCTCTCTGGTGATGGAATCATGGTAAAGGGCTTTGAGACATTAAGAAATTTTGATATTGGCCTTGGAGCAGCTCCAATAACATTTACTTCTACTGATCATAGACCTGCTACCGGATGCCTGATTCAGATATGGAAGAATGGAAAATTTCAGCCAGTGGAAAGAGTGGATCTTAAAAAGCGTTGGCCTGATAAATGGGAAAAGGAATGGCTTGGCTGGTAGATTAATTTAACAGCTTGGAGGTAAGGCCTTTGAATAACAGAGATGCCATATTAAAGATAAAGAATATTGAGGTAAGGTATCACGAGGTGATATTGGTGCTAAAAGGGGTATCCATTGATGTTCCCAGAGGAGGCATTGTTGCACTGCTTGGTGCAAATGGTGCTGGCAAAAGCACCACTTTGAAGGCAATATCTGGCCTTTTGAAGACAGAAGATGGTGAGGTAACAGACGGTGCAATTGAATATGAAGGAAGGCATATACATAATCAGAATGCTGCAGATATAGCACGTGCAGGGATAGTTCAGGTAATTGAGGGAAGAAGGGTATTTGAGCACCTCACTGTGGAAGAGAATCTTAAGGTGGGTGCACATCTTAGAAAAACCGGAACAGTAAAGGAGAGGCTGGAGCTTGTTTATCACTATTTTCCCAGGCTGAGAGAGAAGAGAAATGAGATAGCGGGATTCGTAAGTGGGGGTGAGCAGCAGATGACAGTGGTTGGAAGGGCCCTTATGACAGAGCCAAAGTTAGTGCTTCTTGATGAACCTTCAATGGGACTGGCTCCTAAACTTATACATGAGATCTTCAATATCATTACACAGCTAAACAGGGAACAGGGTATTTCAATACTTTTAGTGGAGCAGAATGCAAAGCTCGCTCTAAATGTGGCTCCCTATGCCTATGTGATGGAAAACGGAAGAATAGTGATGGATGATACCTCTGAAAAGCTCAAGCAGAATGAGGATATCAAGGACTTCTATCTTGGCCTTACTGACAAGGGGGGGAGAAAGAGCTTTAGAGATGTAAAACACTATAAGAGAAGAAAGAGGTGGTTAACATAAATAGATCAGATGCCACCTAAAGAAAGGGAGGTTTGGAATGAAAAGGAGACTAATTGCCTTGGCAGTAATTATTGCCTTTTTTGCATTTGCAGCATGTGCTGGGATTCAGGTAAAACCCACTGCCTCAAATTTTAAGAGCCCGACTATTAAATTAGAGGAATTCATGGTTCCCCAGTATGATGGATACTGGTATTTTTCAAAGAAGGTAAAGCCCACTAAGGGAACTCCTGGAAATAGGGGGGCTCCACTTCCAATGACATTTCTGTTTAGCATCCATAATCCAAATCCTTATCCAGTTCTATTAGAAGGATTTAAATTTACAGTTAACTTTGATAATGACTTTGATGTGGTAACCTTGAGCAATCAGGACAGCTATTGGATTCCTGCTGGAAAGACTGATCATATAAGGATAGGAACAATGATAACAGTCAGGTCTGCGCTTCTGAATCTATTGGTTACCGGTGGCTTCAAACTTAAGGCCAGGAAGATGAATGTATGGCAGGCACTTGAGAGATGGTGGAAGGGTGTGCCTGAATACTCTGTTCCTGTTAAGGTGCATGAAGGAGCTGCTACCTTTAAGGCAGATGGGGTGATTAAGATAGTTCCATTTGAGGCAAAATTTCCATAAAAAGTCTATAAGATAAAAAAGAGATCTAACCCCCCTCCTTTTTTATGAGGAGGGGGGAGATAATATTATCCTCAGGGAGAAGGATCATGGGACTATACGATTTTACCATCTATGATATGATAAACAGAAATGCGTTTAATTATGGAAAAAAGATTGCGTGGTATGAGGTTGATGAGGATAGAGAGATAAGTTTCATAGACTATAAGATGCAGGTGGATCGTCTGGCAAAGGGGCTTCAAAATATTGGACTTAAAAAGGGGGACAGGGCAGGTATACTTGGTAAAAACTGCTTTGAATATTTTCTTCTCTATGGTGCAGCGGCGGCAATAGGTGCTATTGTGCTTCCCATAAATTGGAGGCTTTCAAAGGAAGAGATTGCTTTTAACATCAAAGATTGTGAGCCAAAGCTCCTCTTTGTGGATGAAGAATATCAAGATACCATAGATGATATTAAAGCTGGTTTTGAATCGGTAGAAAGATTTTTTAATCTCAGGATTGGAAAAGGGGAATTTTCTGACATTGAATCTTTGATGGATAATCAGGGAGATCTGGATACTGAAGATATTAAGACAGACGACAGCTATGTAATCATTCACACTGCTGCTGTAGAAGGAAGACCCAGGGGGGCAGTGTTGAGTCATGGGAATGTGCTCTTTGCAAGTCTTCAATTTGACTATCTTTTCCCTATAAATAAAGAGGATGTCCATTTATCTATCTTACCCTTCTTTCATGTAGGAGGGCTATTTCTTGCTATGTCGGCATTTATGGCAGGGGGCATGAATGTGAGTATGAGTAAATTTGATGCCCAAAAGGCCACTCAGCTTATAGAAGAAAAAGGGGTTACCTTTATGTTCACATTCTCTCCAATTCTTGCATCCATCTTGGAAGAGCATGAAAAGATTGGAAGAGATATCTCATCTCTTAGAGCAGTGGCAGGGATTGATACACCCCAGACCATTGAAAAATATCAAAATTTAACTGGCGGCACATTCTATTGCATGTATGGACAGACAGAGACATCATGTGTAGCCACATTTGGGCCTTATAATGAAAGGCCGGGCTCTGCAGGCAAGGAAATCCCCTTTGCAGAGGTCAGATTGGTGGATGACTATGATCGGCCTGTGCCTGTGGGCAAGGTGGGAGAGATAGTGGTAAAAGGGCCTATGGTCTTTAAAGGATATTGGAATCTTCCACAGGAAAACGAATACACCTTTAGGGATGGATGGCATCATACAGGTGATCTGGGAAGATTTGATGAGGATGGCTTCCTCTTTTATGCAGGAAGGAAAGAGGAAAAGGAATTAATAAAGCCAGGTGGAGAAAATGTCTATCCAGAGGAGGTGGAAAAGGTAATTCTTCAGCATCCCGCAATAGAGCGGGTGGTGGTATTTGGGGTGCCAGATCCAAAATGGAAAGAGGGGATAAAGGCGGTATGTCAGCTAAAACCGGGGGAGAGCCTTGGTGAAAAGGAATTAATTGAGTTTGTGGGACAGAGAATTGCAAGATACAAAAAACCCCAATATGTGGAATTTGTAGATGAGATACCCCTTCTTGATGATGGAAGGCCTGATAGGAGGAAGGTTAAAAAGATGTATGGAGCTATAGACTACTGACCTTTCCCCTTTAATGCTATCAAAGAGTGAGTGTATAATATTTGGATCGCAGAGCTATGGAGAGGCAGATCTCTTAGTCCATTTCTTTTCTAAACAGGATGGAATTCAGTATGGGATTGCAAAATCTGCAAAAAAGAGTAAGAGGAGATTTGTCAATTGTCTTTGCACCTTTCATGTATCAGAGCTTGAATACAATATAAAGCGCACAAGTGAGCTATGTTTTATACGCTCTGGAAGGCTTAAAGAGCATTTTCCTGGAATATATTCGGACTATAATAAGATGGTATTGGCATCTCATTTCTTAGATATAGTAAAGGCATTTTCCCCTCCCTCATTGGCCGATCAAAAGGTCTTTGATCTATTGAGATACTCACTTAGATATCTTTCAAACTTAGCTGAGCCTTCTAAGATCTATCTATACTTTTCTCTAAATGCCATATCCTTGGGCGGTTATGGAATCAGGATAGACAGGTGTATTAACTGTAATAGAATTTATAGAGGAAAAGGGAATGCGGTATTTATCCCATCTAAAGGAGGAATATCGTGCCTTAGATGCCAAAGAGGAAGAGAGGGTCATGGGCTAATGCTTTCACCTGAAAGTATTAATTTAATGTATTATCTTCAAAGACAGGGATCTGATCTTATTAAAAAAGTAGATATCACTCATAAAGCAATATCTGAAATCAGAAGGGTAATCCAGGCACATCTGAGGTGGCATTTTGGAAATCAGATAAAGACACTTAAGTATCTTGATATTCTCCCCTTTGAATGATCTTAATTATCTCTGCCATGAGTTCCTCACTGTCAAAAGAAAAGGAGACTGTTCCCTTTTCTATCTCAAATACTATCAGGGAACAATTATATTCTTTTGCCACATCTTCTAATACCCTTTTAAATTTTTGAACCTCTGGATGCTCAGGATCGTTTACATCTTCAGAGAACATATCTATCTCTATTATGCCATAAGATTTCATCTATAAAGTCTCCTTTCTATCGAGTCCCATTAAAAATAGGATGGAAATATTAAATGTTTCAATAACCAACTGAAAAGATACATCAGATCAATCTACATTCATATCTCTTATTTTAATTCACAGCATTTTGTAAGCTCATATTTATTGACAATTATTAGGAAAATCCTATTATCTATATGTGATTTTAAAACAAAGGGGGGTGGACTATGCCTGTATATGAGTTTCATTGTGAAAAATGTAGGAAGAGTTTTACCCTGGCCCTGTCCATTTCAGAATATGAAAAGGGAAAATTCAGATGTCCCAAGTGTAAAAGCACCAGAGTTAAACAGCAGATAACCCCATTTCATACCATTACCTCAAAGAAGAGCTAAAGGGAGATGGCCCGTCCTTCTATAATAAAAGTATCTATTCTATGGAGGGACGGGCTTTCTTAGAGGAGACCTTTATGTATGAGATAAAGATAATCTCCAGTTTTTCTGCAGCCCATCAACTAAAGGATTTTACTGGACGATGTGAAAGACTACACGGGCACAACTGGAAAGTGGAGGCATACCTTAGAGGGAAAGAGCTAAATAGAGATGGTATGCTTCTGGATTTTAGAATCCTTAAGGATACCTTAAATCGTGTGCTCAACAGATTTGACCATCAATTTTTAAATGAATTGCCGGAATTTAAAGATAGGCCTCCATCTACAGAAAATCTTGCACATCTTATCTTCAAGAGGCTAAAGGAGGGACTTCATTTTGAAAAAATTA
>CAYTXJ010000020.1:0-23568 GCA_964440775.1 uncultured Desulfobacteraceae bacterium
CCAGCATATTAGTGGTTTCTCCTACCTGCTTTTTATCTAAAAGATTAATATGGATAGGACTTATTATCTCTAAAACCGATTTGTCAAATAGGAAATTTCGATAGATTTCCTATTTTTTATAGGAATTTCCTGTTTGGCAATGTATTAACACCTTCTTAATTTATCCCAGATTATACACAAAATGAAAGATTTTTAATGCTCCATGTGGCCTATCTAATTATTGGTTGAAATGGAAAGAGTGGGGAATATAATAGCACTAAAATCCAAAAGATATATGAAAAAATATGAAAAATTTATTTAAATTCGGATATTTTAGACATATTTTTATAATTTTAGCAATATTTATAATTTGTATTTTCATGTTATGGTTAAAGGCCTATATGGGAGCAAAGAGCGCTTTCTATAAAGGCCAGGAATACCTGAGAGAGGGTGAAATAATAAAGGCGGTTAATCAGTTTGATCGCACCTTACACTGGTATGCCCCCTTTAATCCGTATATGGAAAGGGCAGCAAAGAGCCTATGGAAGATTGGTAAGCAGGCTAAAAAAGAGGGAGATATAAAGATGGCTCTTATCGCATATAGGACCATCAGAAGGGGCCTTATTGCAGCTTCAAGTTTTTATACTCCTAAAAGGCAATGGATAAAAAGAGCGGAGCGTGAGATTTCATTACTGATGCAAAAAGAAAAGGCAGAGATAGATATGGATAAGTTGATTCCAAGGCAGATAAGAAGGGTTCCCAATGAGGTTATGAGCGTTGTAATGGAGATAGGTTTTTGGGGATGGATTGGGGGAGTAATAGGTCTAATATTTTCATTTAGAAAGGATTATGGGGAAAAGGGATTTATAAAGTCAAAACTTATGTGGATAATTCTTATAGCCATATCTTATACAATATGGATCATTGGTATGTTAAAGGCATAGGTTTAAAGAATGAAAATAATAACACAACGTAAGATAGATAAGATATTGGGAATTTTTATATGTGGGCTTCTCTCATTAATCCCTAAGAGGAAAAAGATAAATAAAAAAATTTCATATAAAAAGATCCTTATCATTTTGCTTTCGGAGATGGGTAGCATTTTGCTTGCCTATCCCATGTTTAGATATATCAAAGAGAGGTATCCAGATAGTTCCCTTTCTGTTGCGGTATTTAAGAGAAACAGAGAGTGCTTAGATATTATCAATATGCTTTCAAAGGGCCTCATTGCTAATGTATACAGTATAGATAACCAGAATTTTTTTAGATTTTTTATAAGTTCCATAAGATTTTTACTTAAGCTCAGAAGGGAAAGAGTGGATGTGGCAATTGACTGTGAGCTCTTTTCCAGAATAGGTAGTATATATTCATTTTTAAGTGGTGCTCCCATAAGGGTAGGGTTTCATCCCTTTACTCAAGAGGGATTATATAGAGGAGACATTATAAACAGAAAGGTCCTTTATAATCCCTATCATCATATATCCAAACAGTTTATTAATCTTGTATATGCAATGGATTCAAATGGCATTCCAACGGTTAAAAGGCCCATAGAGAAAAGTTTATATACACTTCCACAGATTGAAATAGGGTATGAAAAAAGGACCCGGTTAAAGGCACGTCTACTTGAAAGATATCCTCAATTAACTGGCAAAAATCTTGTCTTAATATATCCTTCTGGTGGACTGCTTCCCATTCGTGCATGGCCTATAGAAAATTTTTGCACCCTTTCCCTCTCTCTCATTAATAGAGGATATGCAGTTGGAATAATTGGTCTAAGAGAAGATAGACCCCTTGCAGATACTATCAAAAGATATTGTAAAAGTGATATGTGTGTGGATCTAACCGGTTTTACGAGATCCATATTAGAGCTATTGACTCTGTTTAATCTTAGTCCCCTCTTAATTACAAATGATGGGGGCCCTGGCCATTTTGCTGCCCTCACCCCTGTCCATTCTATCATTCTTTTTGGGCCAGAGACACCTGTGCTCTATGGGAGTCTTGGTAAAGATTGTGACCATCTCCATATCCCTTTTTCGTGTTCACCCTGTCTTACCGCCTATAATCATAGAAATAGCCCCTGTGACGGGAATAATCTATGTCTTAAATCCATAGATCCAGAGAGAGTGTTAGAGAGAGCATTGGAAATTTTAGACAAAAGGAAAGAGGTAATTATCTAAGTTGAATATACTATATCACCGGTTGAATATACTTAACAGAATCATTAATCCAAGGTTTATTAAATTTGGAGCTGTGGGAGGCTCAGGTACACTTATAAATCTAAGTGTCTTATATATAAATCAGGAATTTCTATTAAGGGATATAGATCCCAAAAACAGACGCCTCTTTTTATCCCTCTTTATCGCCATATTGATTTCCACATTCAATAATTATCTCTGGAACAGAATGTGGACATGGAAAGATCGTAAGGCTCCTGGAATAAGCGGATTTTTTAGACAGATGATAAGATACTATATTGCATGTGGAGTTGCCATATGCTTTCAATACATATTTACCATTGTATTTGCAATAGCCATTAACTATATCTTTGCCAATATCCTGGCCATTGGACTTGCAGCACTACTTTCCTATCTCTTAAATGATATCTGGACATTTTATCCATTTAGTCTTGAGAAATGAAAGAGTATAAAGAGATGATGGGAATTTAAATATGAGTAAGAGATATCAGGTATTATGTAACATATCCATGTTTTCTATACTTTCTATATTTGGAATATCTTCCATGTTGTCTATTAGATGGGTCAGTCCCTCTTTCCATCTGAGATTTAATCTCAAAGGATATGGGGATCTTTCTGTTGCCACATCTCTTTCATTCATAATTCTTGTTGTATTTTTAATTTGGTTATATCTGAATCAGAAGATTACCCGATTGAATCTGGCAATTAGAGTAGGAATAATACTTCTGCTCTGTGCTTCATTGTTTTCGTCTTTAAGTGCCACAGATAGATCCCTTGCCATATATAATGGCACAGGACTTTTAATTGGTATAATACTCTTTTTGATAGTAAAAGACATCTTTTCAGAGCCTAAGCGGGTGATAATATGTATCTTCATAATCATAACTATGGGGACAGTCTTTTCTCTTAAGGTCTGGAATAAGCATCTCTTTGAGATGAAGCAGAGTTATGAATACTTTTTAAGGCATAAAAGAGACATACTAAAAGAGATGGGAAAGGAAGAGGATGACAGGTTTTTAAAATTGGTGGAAGGTCGGCTTAAGGGAGGAGATAATGGAGGCTTTTTTTTCCATTCCAATCTGGCAGGTTCATATCTGTCATCCATATCTTTTTTAAGCCTTATCCCTATCTTAAGTGGATCTTTTAAAAAGAAGAGGATAAGCGGAAAGACCTTATTAAATATCATAATTGGTGCATCTATCTTATCCGCGCTCTTTCTGACTAAAAGTAGAGGTGCCATATTTTCTCTCCTTATATCCCTTATTATCATATCTGCCATTTATGTATTCAGATATTGGATAAGAGATAATCTAAGAGCATTTTTAGTTCTTTCAGTTCTTATAATAGGTGTATGTGTTTGTTCATTTATCTTATATGGGGTTAAAAAGAGGGAGTTTCCGGATCAGTCATTGAGCTATAGATGGCAATATTGGGTGGGTTCATATAGGATATTCAGACACAATTGGCTTTTTGGAACAGGGCCTGGAAATTTTAGATATTTTTATCTTAGATATAAGCTTCCCGAAGCTCCTGAAGATATCAGATCACCACACAATATGATAGTTCAGGCATTTTCTGAATATGGAATAATGGGTGGTGTAGGGATACTGCTTATGATGGGGGGAATTTTATATCAGGGGTTAAGGAGATATGTGGATTCGTTAAATCGGTTAAGTGATATACCATATGATAGGGAATCTCTTTCTTTTTTAATAATATTATTTATAACTATATTTGGCCCTGTCTTTTTAATTAAGAGATACCTTTTTATAATATTTTTTCCATATATGATCGTTTTCCTCCTGGTATCTATCTTTAATCTATTAAGTAATGATATGTTTAAAGAATCACATATAAGACTCTTTATATTGGGTTCAGTTATATGTTTTTTGATAGGAAATATAGTAAATTTTAGCCTCTTTGAACCTTCCACTGAGATCCTTTTCTTTATCCTTTCAGCCCTTCTGATTGCATCATATGAGGATGGTAAGAGATTAAGAGGACGATTTTCAAAAATAAGATGTATCTTAGGAATAATTTTGTGTATCTTATACCTCTTTTTTGTGACCATCCCCTCTTATCTGGGTGAGAGGATATCTAAAGAGATAGATTATAATCCTTCTAAGGCTTACAATAGAGCCATGCTCCTATCTCGCCTCTATCCCTATGATCCCTATTTTGACTCCTTAAGAGCTAAGGCACTCTTCAGGGAGTTTAAAAGGATAAAGGACAGGGATAGGGCCATAATGAAGTTAAAAGATGTGATAGCATCTTTAAAGGAGGCTGTAGGGAAGGCAGACATATGGAGATTTTATAAAGATATATCCGATTGCTATCTTATCCTCTCTAGAATGGATCCAAAAAAAAGAGAGACATATCTTAAGGAATCTGAGGCCTTCATTGAAAAGGCAAGATCCCGTGCTCCAATGTTCAGATCCCTTGCCCATAGAGCAGCAGATATATACAGGGAACATATAAGATTGGTGCATTCCCCATCAGAGCATCTATTTAAAAGGGCAGACTTTCACCTAAAAGAGGCAATAAGGCTTGATCAGGCCGCAAGATATGGGAATAAGAGGAGATAAGATATGATAAGGGCTTTTAATGGTAAGATTCCCAAGATATCGGAATCAGCATATATCAATGACAGAGCATATATAGTTGGAGATGTGGAGATAGGAGATCATTGTAGCATATGGCCTGGTGCAGTTATTAGGGGGGATATGGGAAAGATTATAATAGGTAGGTACACGGTGGTAGAGGATAACTGTGTAATCCATTCAGGAATGCCTGGAAGAGACAGAGGTGATTTGATAATTGGAGAGAAGGTCCATATAGGTCATGGTGCAGTGGTAAACGGCAAATGTATAGGTAACAGGGTTCTTATTGGAATGAATGCTACAGTTCTACATGGAGCAATTATAGGAGATGATTGTATAATAGGTGCTAACTGTTTAGTATCCCAGAATATGGTTATTCCAGATGGATCTTTTGTGGTAGGAGTTCCAGGGAAGATAAGAGGTAAGGTGGAGGGAGAAAAGCTATGGTGGATTCAGGAAGGGTATAAAGAATATCTGCATCTTTCAGAATTATATAAAAAGCAAGGAATATGATATGACACACCATATGGAATCCTTTAAGGATAGATATGTGGTGGTGGATACGGATTCCAATTTTATATATATTGGAAAGCTTAAAATAATAGATAGAGATTATATCGTATTAAATGATGTGGATGTGCATGATAGCAGAGAGAGCCCTTCGGTTAAGGAGAAATATCTCATTGATTCAAAGCGGTATGGAGTGAGGGTAAATAGAAGGAAGGTCTGTATCAGGATGGAGAAGGTGATAAGCCTCTCTGCCTTAGATGATATTATTGAATATTAAAAAAACGGTATTGACAAAATGAAAATCTTCATTTAGATAATTTAATATAGTAAGATTATCTAATAAGGAATTTTAAATGCACACTCCCTATAGATATTATCTCTATTTTTACTTTAGCCCTCTTGGAGGGGCCGGGTCGCCCTGACTGACGTAGGGAGTGTGTGTTAAGTAGATAATATTTATAGATTTCAAAAAAGGCGGAGGACACACACTCCGCCTTTTTAATTTATTGGGAGATGATAATATGGGAGCTCAGGAGATAACCCTCTTAGATAGGCTGGCTATAATAGATCTGATTGGAACTGATATCAGTTCTTCAGGAACTCTTCCTCCGCTGTCTAAGCTATATGAGAATCTATGGGATCTGATAAATAGGACAGTTAAAGGCAGCAGGATAGATCCCCTCAAACCCCATGAAAGCCTTAATGGTTTCAGGGTGTTTGAACTTAGATCAGAGATAGGGGAATATCTCGGGCATCTAAATACCATATACCTTAAAAAGCCTCTTCCATGCTATTATCTTGTCTATGTGGAAGTTGCCCCCCCTTTTAGAAGAAAGGGGCTTGGACACAAGATCCTAAGATACTTTAGAGAATTTTTAATAGAGAGATCTGCAATAGGTATACTTGACAATATCATTCCTCCTGAAGATCCCACCTATGGAATATATCTAAAACATGCATGGGAGCCCATTGAATCCATAATAGAGGAGAATGTGCCTGAGGGGTGTGAAAACTATATGGTATATCTTCCACCCAAGTTCCAGAAAAGGGATATCAGAGGGCAGATACTAAAGCTGATTCTACATATTAGGCGAAAGAGGCCGGCCATTGATATGAGAGATAATGAAAGGATGGTTCAAAGGACCATTGAAGAATTTAAAAATCTTTACAATGCACTTCTGCTTTACTTTAAAGGGGAGATAGGCTCCAAGAGACCCTCCCCCCTTATAAGATTTATGTTTACCCGTTTTGTTACCAGACTGCTTGCCTTTAGAAGGAAGATCTCTGAACTTATTGGATATACTGGAGGAGATTCCTTGGAGCAGCTGCCCATAGATGATCACATAAAGAGATTAAAGATATGCTCCAGAGTAAGCTCTGATCCAGGTAATGCAACATTTATATGGGGTGATAGGAGCCTATGGCATCAATTACCTGAAGAGCTAAAAAGGTCGCCTTCCCCATACATGGATTCTCTTTCAAACTATATGAGGCCAATGCTTAAAAGATTTTTAAAAGATAAGGGGTATAGGAAAGGGCATGAATTCACTATCGAAGATATATTGGAGCTTGGTTTTGACCCTACCAGACTAAAAGAGATTGAGATTGAAGGAGTAAGATATATTGCTGAAAGATTGCCCATTAAGAGGATCAATGAGGTAATCTCATTGGCTCATCTCCTTGAAACTGTAAGGGATATAATACCATCTATGAGGATAAATGATACCCTGATTAAGATAAATCCTCCCCAATTGATTATAAGAGATAGGGGAAACGCATATGTATTTAGAAGAAAGATACCTGCCATACACTGGGATGAGGCTTTTGAGGAACTTCATAAAGACCAATATCTTAGCTCCATAAATAGCCAACTGGGAGTAGGGAAAAAGATAATTGAACTGCTAAGAGGATTGGAAAGCCAGATTTCTTCCTATAAAAGAGCGGATTGTTCTCTTATTACCTATTTTGTCCCCTGGGATATTAAGACAAACAGAGTCAAGATTGTGATTGATTTTGGAAAGACATATATACCTGAGATATGGCTTACTTAGAGAGCCTTGAAAGCAGCTCCTTTGCCTTTATCACATTTAGGTTAAATCCAAGCTCCTTTGGTAAAAAGCCAAAAGAAAGCCCTATAAGCTGAGGAAGAAATAGAACAGGAATATCTCTTTTAAGCCCATATTCCTGCCTTATGGCCTTCTGATTCCCATCAAACATCACAGCACAAAATGGGCATACCACCACCATTGCATCGGCTCCGGCATGTTCAATGTTCATAAGCTTATTACCTGAAAGTCCAAGGGCTGTCTTTTCATCCACAGGCAGTATGGGGCCTCCACAGCAGTCTTTCTCCCCTTCATAATCCAAGACTTTGCAATCTATACAGGATAGGATCCTATGGATGGTGTTGGGGGATTCAAGATCTTCTAACTTTCCAAATATATGAGATGGCCTTAGATAATGGCATCCATAATGGATGGAAACAGATATTGAATCTAAGCCCTCTTTTATGTTTTCTTTTATCCTCCTTATATAGCTATCTTCATTCAGAATCCTCACGAAGTGTCTTATCTCTGTGGGACTTTCAAATTTAAGACCAATCTTTGACAATTCAATATTTATCCTTTCTCTGAGTTCTGGGTCATTTAAAAGATCGTATTGAACCTCAGATAAAAAGGATGTGCACGAACTACAAAGTGTGCATATATTCAATCCCCTCTTGTTTGCCACACTAAGATTATATGCCCCTATGAGGTAGGCCTTAAATCTATCAGAGTCCCTTAAAGGGAATCCACAACATATAAACTCTTCAGTGTCCACAAACTCAATCCCTAAGCGTTCAGCCACCTTTCTGGTAGAGATCTCATAATTTCTTGCCCTTGCAGGAATAGTGCATCCAAGAAAGAGAAGATACCTTTCCATGCCCTCTACTCCAAAGAAAACAGCCTTTTTGTGATATCAATTTCAGTAGGTAGCTCAGGAAGCCCCATCTTTTTCCTCTTTTTATTGTCAAAGTCATCAAGTGGATATATCCTTCCTTTATTCAGGATAATATCCCGTTGATCCTTAATAGAGTTTGGGAAATATCCCTTTTCATATGCCCTGTTTTTAAGCTCAGTAAATATCTCAACCAACTTTATCCCCTGCGGGCATCTCTCTTGGCATATGTAACACCCTGTGCAGAGCCATATTACAGGGTCTTTAAGCAGTCTTTCTGATCCCCAAAAGGCCAATCTTTTTACTATGCCAAACGGATTGAACTTAGGGTTAATGTAGCTTACAGGGCAGCTTGATACACATGTTTTACAGGAATAACAATACGTTATAGAATTTATATCCTTAACTCTTTCCATCTCTTCTATCACCTAAGCTTTGTTTAAAAAGTCAAAGAGTTCTTTTCCTAAGGAAGGCCCGATTGCCTTTAAGACTATATTTTTTTGATCAATCCCCATCTCCTTTAGCTGCTTTTTAATGGTTTCTATCCTGTTATAGGCCACCTCTGGCCCCTTATAGGATTTACATCCATCACTCGGGCAATGTAGTATAAGGACTTTTTCTGCTCCCATCTCAAGACTCTTCCATATATAGACAGGATCTAATCTTCCAGCACATGGAATCTCAATAGATACTATTTCCTCACTTATGGTAAGACCCAAGTGAGCCATATGAGAGATGGAATCTCCAGGAGAGTTGGCACAGAAAAATAGGACACTCTTTTTACCATCCTCTTTTAGCCCCCTTTCCAGAAGCTGGATTATCTTTTTATCCTCATAGTCAGGAATCTGTATGGCATCCATAGGGCATGCACCAGCACATATACCACAGAGCTTACAGGAAAGCTTATCAAATTCAGGCCTACCATTTAAAAATGAGATAGCACTATGGGGACATGATCTAAGGCATGTAAGACAGCTTCCACATCTTCCCCTTTCAAATTCTGGGATATTACCAGGTGTATCTTTTGATCTCTTTAGCCTTTTTCGTAATTTTTCAATCTCTGAAATAACTCCATAAATCTGCATCTTTGAAAGTTCAAAGGGGATAGGTGAAACCGCCGAACCCAATATGTATATGCCATCTCTTTCAGAGAAGAAGGGAGTGTTGTGTATATTTTTATTATCAAAGGATATGTTAAGCAATTGAAAAATCCTGAAAGAATCTGGTGGCGGAAATGCCTGATCTTCTAAGATTATGCGATCAAATAGAAGCTCTATCTCTTCATCTACCCCACCTTCATATACCCTGCATCTGAGTCTTCCTGCCTCATCCCTTCCTTCAATGCTCACCCTGTCACTCTTAATTATATGGACTCCCTTTTCTCTTAGGTTCTTAGAAAGCCTCTCCAGCCCCCTCTGAGATACCAATAGATTGGGAACAATTAATATCACATTTAATCCTAAGGATCTTAGCTCAAGGCATCTTTCCATCATAAGCCTTTGAAGCACAAGATACGATCTTTTAGAGATTCCGCTTATAAAGCCCACATTTTGGATTTTTGCTTTGGGAAATTCATCTTTATCTACGTTAAGCTCTGAAAGCCATATTATATTTTCTTTATACTCAAGATCCAAATTCTTCTTTAATATTGGCTCATATGCAATAAGAATGACATCAGCCTCTATCTGCCTTATCCTTCTGTCAACCCTTAGCTGAATCTTAAATCCTCCTGCTCTTCCCCTTATATCTTCTATCTTAAAGTTACTATCTATCTTCTCTAATGCTGAAAGATCAATTTTCCTATCCTCATATAGTGAATATATGCCAATTCCCTCTGATTCGGTTTCCCTTAAGAGCACGACCTCATATCCAGCCTGATTTACCATAATATGAGCACATAACTCCGAAAACCATCCATTACCAAGTATTGCAACCTTTATTCCCATGACCTTAAGCCTCTTATACCTTATTGAAGAATCTCTTTATGTCATGTGCCACAACCTTTGCATCCAATACACACTCAGATACATCCATAGGCCCTCTACAGCTTCCACAGATAAATATCCCTTCAGAATCTTTCCCATCTGTATCTAAGAATCCATCCTGATCAGGCCTTATATTTAACTCCTCAAAGAGGGGGAAATTCTCTTCCCTTCCACACATCCCCACTGAAAGGGATACCATCTCAAATATGTGTGAGACCACCCTGTTTTCCCTTTCATCATAGTATCTTATAAGGATATTATCCCCTTCTGAAGGATACATATCCCCTGGCATGGATCTTATATATCTCACTCTTTGGGGAAGCTGATCCAGCAGTTGCTCATCTTTCTTTCCAAGATCCTGTATATCCATATAAAAGACAGATATCTCCATTTCAGGGTGGATATGGGAGATCTTAAGCACACTTCTCAATGTATATCCACAGCATACCCTTGAGCAGTATTCCTTATCTATCTTAGGATTTCTGCTTCCCACACACTGTATGAATGCCATATTTTGGGGGACCCTTCCATCACTTATCCTATGCACTCCTCCTTTAAGCTTAAGCATCTGATCCAGTTCTGTCTGTGTGATCATATTGGGGCATTTTGAAAAATTAAATCTCTTGATATGTTCAGGGTCAAAGGGAACAAAACCTGTTGAAAGCAAAATTGCCTTTGCCCTAAATAAAATCCTCTGTGAGTTTGGTAAAAAGACTATGGCACCTTTTTCACATTCCTTTTCACATATCCTATCTTTTGACTCTTTGTCACATATACATCTTTCCGTATCTATATAAAAAGGAGGGGATACCAGTGGATGGGGAGACCTTCTGATGGCCCCATCATCCCTTCCAGGACACACCTCATAGCATCTTCCACATCCATCACATAGATCAGCTCTAATTACGAGACTTTGCCTTTCTGCATTTAAGATAAAATAATCTTTTTCCCTTTTTATCCTCTTTACTTCTGTTCCCAATGATATATCTATACTGTTATTTAAGGTGAGGTCCTTGAGGCAACTGATTACAAGACAGTAATTGCACCTAAGACACCTATCTGTGGCCTTACATGATAGATTTAAGGCATTTCCTCCTATAATTTGCGATCTTTCAATTACCCCTACCCTTAAGCCCGTATCTTTTATCTCCTCTAAGACAGAAAGCCCTGAAATTCCTGCCCCGATTATGATAAGATCAAATTGCTCCATCCTATATCCTATCTAAAAAATATGGATAAAGATAAAAGCACAAAAGGGCCAGTATTTGTCAAGAGTTATTTGGACTGTCTTCTTTTCAGTTGTGATGCGATTTATAAGTGTAGTTTTTATATTGAAAAAGTTTAGATGTATTATGCTGACTCTTTGTATAATCCTCTGATGAGTGTCTATACTTCAAGAGCTGTCATATACAAACACCGAGAGCTTTGAATTTTTCAAAGCTCTCAAGCACCTTAGCAAAGATTCGTCTGTGCGGAATAGCCTTCTCTAAGCTGGTGCTTTCCTGAATTTAGTTTTTAACTCTCTATGGTATTTGTGCTGCATATCAGACCCACAGAAGAAAAATTTCTCACGCTCAGCCTCAAGACCTTCTTTAACAGTTTACCTGAACAAGCTTCTTAATAGTGGCTTAAACCTCCTCTGCCTCTAACCTTATTCTGCCTCCATCCTCTCAGGGTTTCAGTATAATTTCCTTATACAGCCTACTCTATCTTTATATTGAAATATATGAAAGGAAGGGGTAATAGGAGATAAAATAGAGAGGAAGGAATAGTATAGATGAGCTGGAGAAAGAGGACATATTGTGGAGATATAGATGAAAGAGATGTGGAAAGGGATGTGGTGCTGATGGGATGGGTGGATGCAGTTAGGGATCATGGAAATTTGCTATTTATTCATCTAAGAGACAGAGCGGGCATTGTGCAGGTGGTGTTTGATCCCAAAGTGGATAAGGACACATATGAGCTTTCAAGGACGCTTAAAGAGGAATATGTGGTTGAAATTAAGGGTAGGGTAAAGAGGAGGCGTAAAGGAACAGAAAACCCTCATATAGTAACTGGTTCATTGGAGGTATTTGCAAAGAAGCTTAAGATCCTTTCCAAGTCATCACCTCTTCCCTTTAAGATTAGTGAAAAGGCCATGTTTTTAGGAGAGGAGATCAGCTCAAGTCCTAAAAAGGTGGATGAAGAGCTCAGGTTAAGATACAGATATCTTGATCTCAGAAGACCTTCAATGCAGGAAGGGCTTATAAAGCGATATGAGATAATAAGATTGATAAGGGAATATATGGACAGAAACGAATTTATTGAAGTGGAGACCCCTTTTCTTACTAAAAGCACACCTGAGGGTGCAAGAGACTATCTGGTTCCAAGCAGGATACATAAAGGGAGGTTCTATGCACTTCCCCAATCTCCGCAGCTCTTTAAACAGATCCTTATGATGAGTGGAATTGATAGATATTATCAGATAGTGCGATGCTTTAGGGATGAAGATTTAAGACCAAATAGACAACCAGAATTCACCCAATTGGATATTGAGGCATCTTTCATAGACGAAGAATTTATCTATGAGCTTATTGAAGGGCTTATGTATGAGATATTCAAATATATCGGATACCAGATTCCTATCCCATTTAAAAGGATGAGTTATAGTGAGGCAATGGATAGGTTTGGAACAGATAAGCCGGATCTTCGTTATGATATGGCTATGAGAGAGCTAACCCATATATTTAAGAATACAAGATATGCAATCTTTAAGGATATCATATCCAATGGAGGTGTGTTAAAGGGGATATGTATAAAAGGCATGGCAGATAGGATGAGTAAGAATCTACTTCAGAATCACTATGCCCTGAGTGTAGTTCCCGCACTTGGAGGTAAGGGGATGACATGGGCTAAGATAGTGCAAGGGCAGCTCCAATCCAATATCGTTCAGTTCTTTTCTGAAGGTGAAAAGCAGGCATTAATAGAGGAGATGGGCGCAGAGGAAGGGGATGTAATAATGATGATAGCGGATAATACCCGGGAATTGGTAAATAATATATTGGGAGAGCTTAGAAAGATCTTAGCAGATGATCTCAAATTGGTTGATGAAAAAGAATTTGTATGTCTCTGGATTACCGATTTTCCACTATTTGAATCTAAAGATGGAAAGTTAAGCTCAAAGCACCATCCCTTTACCATGCCAAAGGATATGGAAAAATTATTAAGTAATGGAAATATTGAGACTTTGATGTCCATAAGGTCCAGGGCATATGATCTGGTAATAAACGGAGAAGAGATTGGAGGAGGAAGCATAAGGGTGCATGATCCAGAGATTCAGAGGAAGATATTTCAGATATTAGGGCTAAATGATAGGGAGGTGGAAGAAAAATTCGGTTTTTTTATAAAGGCACTTGAATTTGGAACCCCACCTCACGGTGGTATTGCATTGGGGCTTGATAGATTGATTGCAATGTTACTTGGCAAAGATTCCATAAGGGATGTAATTGCGTTTCCCAAAAACAGAAGGGCATATTGTCCTTTAAGCGGTGCACCTTCATCTGTTAGCAAAGAACAGCTCCAGGAGCTTTCAATAGCCCCAATTAAAGAAGGGGTGGAGATTGGTCAGGTTGTAGGGATTAAGGCTTTAGAATACAAAAAGGAAGAAAAGATAACAGAGGAGGAGGTCAGACACATTGCAAGGCTAGCCAGACTTAAGCTTGAAGAGGAGGAGATTTCCATATTTCAAAGGGAGTTAAATTCTGTACTTGAATATTTTTCAGATCTACAAGAGCTTCCAACTGAAGAGGTAGATCCCATGAGTCATGTAATAAAGATAGCCAATGTATGGAGGGAAGATATTCCAAAGAGGTCAAAGATGGCAGAAAGATTGCTATCTTCTGCACCCCAAAAGGAAGCCGACCTCTTTAAGGTTCCAAAGATAATAGAGGGATAGGATGGAGCTTTATAATCTGAGTGCTTATACCCTTAGCAGGATGTTAAAAAGGGGAGAAGTAAGTTCTAAGGAGATTACACTTAGCCTTCTTAAAAGAATAGATGAACTTGATAAAAAGATCAATGCCTATATCACGGTGGACGCTCAAAGGGCCATCTCTATGGCAGAAGAGGCGGACAGAAGATTAAAGAGCGGATATCTTCCCTCACCACTAAATGGTATTCCTGTTGCAATTAAAGACAACATTTGCACTGAAGGTATGAGAACCACATGTGGTTCAATGATTCTAAAAAATTATATTCCCCCTTATGATGCAACAGTAGTAGAAAGGCTTAAGAGGACAGGATGTGTGATCCTTGGTAAGACCAATCTGGATGAATTTGGGATGGGATCTTCCAACGAAAACAGCGCCTTTGGACCTGCCAGAAATCCATTTAATACAGACTATGTAACAGGGGGGTCAAGCGGGGGATCTGCCGCAGCAGTTGCATCTGGTGAGGCAATAGTTGCACTTGGCACCGATACCGGAGGCTCTATAAGGTTACCCTCTGCCTATTGCGGTGTGGTAGGGTTTAAGCCTACCTACGGAAGGGTTTCCAGATTTGGCCTCATATCCTATGCATCATCCTTAGATCAGATAGGCACAATAGCAAGGGATGTAAGGGATTGTGCTATGCTGTTAAATATTATCTCTGGCTATGATCCTTTGGATAGCACCTCTTTTAATACGGATTGCCCTGATTTTGTGAGCTTTTTGACTGGAGATATAAAGGGGGTAAAGATAGGTATTCCAAGAGAATATTTTGTGGAGGGGCTGGATTCCAGAATAGAAGAGAAGATCCAAGATGCAATAGAGCTTTTTAAAGGATTAGGTGCAGAGATTGTGGATATATCCCTACCTCACTCTAAGTATGCTATAAGCACCTATTATCTTATTGCCACAGCTGAAGCAAGCAGTAATCTTGCCAGGTATGATGGGGTAAAGTTCGGATATAGGGCGATAGAGAATGTTTCAGATATCCTTTCCATGTATGAAAGGACAAGAGCAGAAGGATTTGGAAAAGAGGTCAAAAGGAGGATAATGCTTGGCACATATGTGCTATCAGCGGGATATTATGATGCCTATTATCTAAAGGCACTTAAGGTGAGGAGATTAATAAAGGAAGACTTTGATAGGGCTTTTGAAAAGGTGGATTGCCTTATTGCCCCGGTATCTCCGTGCCTTCCTTTTAAGATAGGAGAGAAGATGGATGATCCCATACAGATGTATTTAGTGGATATATATACTGTCTCAGTTAATCTTTCAGGACTTCCTGCAGTAAGTATTAGATGTGGAGAAATTGAAGGATTTCCAGTTGCTTTTCAGCTAATAGGGAGGGCCTTTGATGAGGGGATGCTCCTAAGAGTAGCAGATACCTATGAAAGGGAGATTAAAGGGAATAATTATGGAATTTGAAACCATAATCTGTTTTGAAACCCATGTGGAGCTGGAGACCCGAAGTAAACTATTCTGCACCTGTCCTGTTATGCATGATGCCTCTCCAAACACAAATATATGCCCAATCTGTACCGGTCATCCAGGGGTATTGCCTGTGGTAAATAGGAAAGCAGTGGAATATGCTATCAGAGCAGGTCTTGCCCTGAATTGTAGAATCAATCCCATATCCAGATTTGCAAGAAAGAACTATTTTTATCCTGATCTACCCAAAGGATATCAGATCTCCCAGTATGAGACACCCTTCTGTGAAGATGGGTATTTAGAGATTGAAACCGAAAATGGCCCATATCCAGTGGGTATAAAGAGAATACACCTTGAAGAGGATGCGGGGAAACTCATTCATTCAACAGATTCTTTTGAGAGCTCTACATATAGTCTGGTGGATTTTAACAGAGCAAGTGTGCCGCTCTTAGAGATAGTAAATGACCATGAAAGGAATCCTATACGTTCTGCTACAGAGGCCAGGACATACCTTGAAACCCTTAGACAGCTCCTTATCCATATAGGTATAAGCAGATGCATAATGGAAAAGGGGCAGATGAGGTGCGATGTAAATATATCTCTTAAAAAGAGAGGAGAAAAAGGGTTTGGAAACAGGACAGAGATAAAAAATATGTCTTCATTTAAGGCCATAGTGGATGCTCTCAACTACGAGATTGAAAGACAGAGAAAGATAATAATAAGAGGGGATATACCAAAGCAGGAGACACGTCTCTTTGATGAAAAGAGACGAATAACTGTGCCCATGCGGACAAAAGAGGATGCCCCTGACTACAGATACTTCCCTGATCCTGATCTGGTTGAAATTCAGATAGATGAAAAATTTATAGAAGAGATAAGATCTCAAATGCCAGAGCTTCCGCAAAAGAGGCTTAAAAGACTTGTGGATCAATATGGAATATCTAAGGATGAAGCGGCTATCCTCATCAGGGAAAGGGAGATAACAGACTTTTTTGAAGAGGCTGCAAAGTCTTCCAAGGATATTAAGAGGCTCAGTAGATGGATCATTAATGAACTCTTCAGACTCTTAAAGGAAAATTCTCTTACAATTACAATGTCCCCTATTACACCCAGAACATTTTCTCAATTAATTGAACTGCTTACCAATGGTGAAATAACCGATCCCATAGGAAAGATTGTGCTTGAAGAGATGATAAAAAGCGGAAAAGATCCTTTTACCATAATAAGAGAAAGGGAACTTCAACCCTTAGAAGAGTCCAACCTGGTAGAGATTGTAAGAGAGGTCTTAAATAAGAATAGGGATATTATAAGGAAGATAATATCAGGTGATCCAAGACCCATTAATTTCTTGGTGGGGCAGGTTATGAAAAGCACAGGATCAAAGGCCGATCCCAAAGAGGCCAGAAGGATTATTGAAGAGCTTATCTCTCCTTGTAAAGAGTGAAAATTTGTAAACCTTAAATATTTAGGTTGACAATTTATAGCTCTCTTTTTTAAATCTTTTAACCACAATGGAATTGGAAACCAAAAAGATGGTATATGCTGGTCTCTTTGGTTCTCTTACGGCACTTGGAGCATATATAATCATTCCATTTCCCTTGGTTCCCATAACGTGTCAGACATTGTTTTTGAATCTGAGTGCGGCATTCTTAGGTGGAAGATATGCGGCCCTTAGTCAGCTCATATATATCTTTTTAGGAATTATGGGGCTTCCTGTGTTTGCTGGTGGAAAGGGGGGGCTTGGGGCACTCTTTGGCCCAACTGGTGGGTATCTATTAGGATTTATTTTAGCTGCATTTATTACAGGTTCTTTAATTGAAAAGTCAAAAAGGGGGATTATAGCCTTAGTTCTTCCCATGTTACTTGGAATGGTTGTCATATACATATTGGGAGTCTTACAATTGTCCATAGTTTCGAAGCTTAGCTTAAATAGGGCAATATTGGTGGGTGTAATTCCATTTATTATAGGTGATATCATTAAGATCTTAATTGCATGCCTTATATATCTTAATTTAAGGGATAGGGTAAGGTTATAGATTTATGATAAGAATCAAAGACGTATCTTTTAGATATCCAGGGTATTCTGATCCTGTATTAAGTAATTTAGATATCCAGATAGAAGAGGGAGAGTATATAGGCATTATCGGCCCTATTGGATCAGGAAAATCCACACTCTTGAGGCTTGTAAATGGTCTGCTTTTACCATCAAAAGGCGATATATACATAGATGGTATGAATACTAAGGAAAGCGGAGCAATATACAGAATAAGGCAGAAGGTTCAGATCCTGTTTCAAAACCCAGAGATTCAGCTATTCGGAAATGATGTTATAGAAGATGTGGCGTTTGGCCCAGCCAATATGGGCCTTTCAAAGGAAGAGGTTGTAGAAAGGGTAGATGATGCATTGGAGATAGTGGGAATACGGTATCTGAGACATGCACCCATCCACTCCCTTTCCTTAGGTCAAAAGCAGCTAACCTCACTTGCAGGCATCATTTCAATGAGACCCAAATATCTCCTCTTAGATGAGCCCACCTCCTTCTTAGATCCCGCTTCAAGAAAAAAGATTATAGATCTTTTAGGGAATTTTAAACAGAGAGGAATTACCATCTTACATGTAAGCCATGATCTGGAAGAGCTCAACCATGCAGATAGGATAATTGTCTTGAGGAATGGAAAAATAGACAGATATGGCAAGAGAAAGGATCTATTTCAGATGGAACAATACTTAGAAGAGATAGGTATGGAGGCCCCCCTGATTGCCCGGTTACTTATAAGATTAAGAGAGGGGGGAATTAATATCAGTCAAGATATAGGGGACTTAGATACCCTGTGTAAAGAACTTCTATATAGGCTAAGAAGATATGATTAATTCAGTGTATCATAGAGATAAAGAATCCTTCTTAAATAGATTGGATCCCAGGGTGAAGCTTATGTGCACCATCTTCCTTAATCTGTTAATCCTCAGGGCCCAGATTCTGGTTCTATCCATAATATGCCTTCTTATAACTATCTGCCTTTTGCATCTCAAAGTTAGTCTTAAAAGGACACTCATATCATTTAAGTATCTATTTCCCCTATTTATTGCGCTCTTTTTGGCCCATATCCTGTTTTTACATAGAGATATTCTGGTAGGCCTCTATTATGGGTTTTTGGTAAATCTTAGATTTTTTCTCCTTGTGCTCATATCCACACTCTTTATTATGAGTACGAGACTTTCAGATATGATA
This sequence comes from uncultured Desulfobacteraceae bacterium, assembly GCA_964440775.1. Lineage (GTDB taxonomy): Bacteria > Desulfobacterota > DSM-4660 > Desulfatiglandales > JALVMZ01 > CAYTXJ01. Next base: position 18,829 of record CAYTXJ010000020.1, read on the forward strand.
TTTTCAGTTGAATGGCTTATCAGTCCATTTCAGGTATTTAAAATCCCTGTAAAAGAGCTCTCCTTTATGATTGGAATGGGATTGAGATTCTTTCCTCTCCTATTTGAAGAGTTTCAATCCATAAGAGAGGTTGCTTTATTAAGGGGGCTGGAGATGAATACAAAAGATCCATTTAAGATATTAAGGGCATATTCCATATTGATCCTACCTCTTATAAGAGGGCTTTTTAAAAAGGCAGAAGATCTTTCCCAGGCACTGGAAGCCAGAAGCTGTGGTAGGCATATTCTGGATGCAAAAAGAAAGAGAGAGATTCTTCAAAGAATAGAGTTTCAATGATCTATAATAAAGATATCATCGGGAAAACGATTTAATTTCTTCATACCCTGTTCCGTAACCACAAATGTATTTTCCACACCTACAACCCCCTTTTCAGGGATGAAGAATTTAGGCTCTAAGGCAATTGTCATCCCCTCTTTTAATCTGATATTAAAATTCCTGCCTATCACAGGCCATTCATCCAGCTCCAAGCCCACACCATGCCCTATAAATGGAACAGGCCTGGGGAATCCCATAAAGCCATTCTCAAGACCCATCTCTTTTACCATCTCAATTGCAAGGGAATATAGGTCAGAGGCCGGTGTTCCAGGAATTCCCCTCTTTGCCACCTCATTCTGAATCACTATCATCTTCTGATGGATATCTCTTAGATCTTTATCAATATCACCTATTGAAAATATGCGTGTCTGATCAGATATATATCCCATAAAATTTGAGGAATAATCTACCAGGATAGGTTCATGGGATTGAATCTTTTTAAAAGAGGAACCATGTGATAAGAATGGCCCTACCCCCCATCCTGCAGTTGGCCCGGGGGAATTCCCCTGGGTGGCCGCAGCATATCCTGATATGATATGTCCATAGATAGATTCCATATTAAAGGTTCTCATACGTGTAATACCCGGATGCCCTCTTCTGCGATAGAATGCCTCAGCCAATGCGGCAAGATCAAGCTCAGTTTCCACTTCCTTTATCATCTTAGGTATCTCTTCAAGGAGTTCATCACCTAATTTAGCGGCCTTTTGAACAAGACTTAGTTCATACTCAGATTTGACCATTCTCATATCTCTTATTAGAGGAGATATATCTACAAAAGTGCATCCTTCCAGAATATCTCTGTATCTCATATAGGTATTTACAGGAAGGATATCCAGTTCAAGCCCAATTACTGAACCATTAATGGATAGTGAATCTGAAATTATCTTAACAAGCCCGGAGAGGCTATTCAGCTCTATAATGTTTGGTAAAGGGGAGTCGTTTTGTGCTCTACGTAAGTCCTTTCTGACCGTCAGTATAGGATCTCCATCTGTAGGGATAAATAGATGGCAGTCCTGATCAGTATGAGCGAGATAGTAGAGAGCAACCTTACCAATGATAAGTGCCCCATCAATGCCCTCTTTTTCCATTAGCTTTTGAAGATTTTTAACCCTTTTTTTAATTTCTTCCCTTATCCTCTCTTTTTCCATGATATATACACCTTTTGATATTGACTCTAATTTAGATTATCATTTAATAAGGTTAATTTTCAAAAACCCATTATGTCAATAGGTTTTAAGATGGAAAAGATGCCAGATAGAAGCATGGATAAGGAACCTGATAAATTCTTTAATTTAGCATATAAAGAAGAGAATATAAAGGCCTGGCTAAGTGAGCTATTCAGGATGCTTGAAAGATTTTTTATACCCAATTCCAATCTTCATGGGACTCTGTCCCTTCCAGAGTTGACTCATATCTTCAATGAGATAGAGATTCCCAAAAGAGGCAGTGCACTCAATAAGGTAATAGGAGAGGTAAGAGAAAAGATAATTCCCAATTCTGTGAAAGTATGGAGTCCATTCTATATTGGGCATATGATAAGTCCCATACCTAACTTTATGATCATACTGGATATATTAATATCTCTCTTAAATCAGAACCAGGTAAAGATTGAAACTGCAAGGGCCTCAAGCTTTGTTGAAAGGGAACTCTTGGCATGGTTCCACAGGCTTATATATGAAAAGGATAAGACATTTTATAGGAAAAATATACAGAATCCAGAGGTATCTTTTGGAAATATCACTTCTGATGGGACAATTGCCAATCTCACTGCCTTTTTGGTTGCAAGAGAGAAGGCATTTCCAAAGGCTCAAGGCTTTTCTGGTATAAGGTATATGGGATACAACGAGGGGCTGAGACACCATGGATATAGAAGAGGAGTGATACTTGTCTCCAAACGTGGGCACTATTCCATAAAGAAGTCTGCAAATATTCTGGGTATTGGAGAAAAGAATGTGGTAAGTGTTGGGGTGGATCCTAAAAACAGAATAGATTTAAAGAGACTAAGGAGAAAGATAAAAGAGATTCAGAGGGATAAAGAGAGTAAGATAATATCCATAGTAGGTATTGCAGGGACCACTGAAACAGGCAATATAGACAATCTGGAAGAGCTGGCCACTATCTCAAAGGATATAGGAACTCATTTCCATGTGGATGCATGTTGGGGAGGGGGGGTTTTGCTCTCGGAAGAATACAAGGGTAAGCTCATGGGGATTGAATTGGCAGATTCTGTCTCCTTAGATGCCCATAAGCTCCTCTTTTGTCCTATGACCATGGGTATGGTGCTTTTTAGAGACGAAAAGGATATGAATCTTATAAGACAATATGCAGATTATATAATAAGGCCTGGCTCTGTGGATATGGGAAGATTCACCCTTGAGGGTTCAAGGCCATTTTCCTGCCTAAGGCCATGGGTATCACTTAAGGTATTTGGAAGGGAAGGGTATGGTAAGATCTTTAAAAAGGCATTTGAAAATACCCACACTTTTAAAGAGATTATAAATGAAAGTAAAAATTTTGAGCTATTGAATATGCCAGAGCTATTTATCGTAAATTATAGGTTTATCCCCCAATATCTAAAGGAAAATATGCAAAGATGGAAGAAAGAGCGATCAAGATCTAAGTTAAGAGAGATAAATAATGTCTTAAATGAGCTAAATACTATTCTTCATAAAGATATAAGAAGGGACGGATTCACATTTGTATCACGAACCACTCTGGAATCAACCTCCTATAGACCACAGAAGATTGTGGTATTGAGGGCGATTCTGATAAATCCACTTATTGAAGATAATGTATTAAAGGATATAATAGAGAGACAGGATAGGTTGGGTAGTGAACTATTTAGGAATTATAGATCTAAAATAGAATCCATATGAGAGCTTTGAATTTTTCAAAGCTCTCAGAAAAAAGCTGTAATTATGGGTTATTTAAAGTTAATTTTTGGGGGTCTGGGGGTGTAACCCCCAGTGTAAAAAAGGGTTATGCAAGGCTCTCCATATGTATAGAATAGGAACCTCAGGCTGGAACTATCCTCACTGGAAAGGAAGATTCTATCCTGAAAATATCTCACGAAATAGGTGGCTGGAATTTTATACAAAAAAATTTGATACTTTGGAATTAAATGCCACATTCTACAGGATTCCAAAACCAACCACCTTTAGAGGCTGGTATAAGAGAACACCTGAGGGATTTATATGGGCTTTAAAGGCAAATAGAGTTATTACACATATACGCAGATTAAAAGACTGTAGAGAGCCTCTAAGCCAGTTTTTAGGGCTTCTTAAAGAGATAAGGGAAAAGGCGGGGCCTGTGCTCTTTCAATTCCCCCCAAGCCTTAAATTTGATAAGGAGCTATTTGAGGACTTCTGCCAATTACTTCCTCCTGATTATAGATACACTATTGAAGTGAGAAATCCTTCTTGGATTGATGATAAGGCCTTTGATATAATGTATAAATTTAAGATAGCTTTGTGTATAGCTGATAGTGCCGGTAGATACCCCTTTCATAAGGAGATAACAGCAGATTTTGTCTACATTAGACTTCATGGCTCCAAAAAGCTCTATGCATCTGAATACACAGAAGAGGAATTACAGATGTGGGCCAAAGATATCCACGAATGGGGTAAGGAGACCTTTGTATATTTTGATAATGATTTTAATGGATATGCGGTTAAAAATGCATTAAGATTAAAGGAGATACTCCTTGATAAAAAAGATTCTTGACATTGAGATTTTAAGAGATATATTTTATAGATTTGTAATTCTTTGAAAAAGGGGCCAGCGTAGCTCAGGTGGTAGAGCAACTGATTTGTAATCAGTGGGTCGTGGGTTCAAATCCCTCCGCTGGCTCCACATATATGGAGAGGTTCCCGAGTGGTCAAAGGGGGCAGACTGTAAATCTGTTGGCTCAGCCTTCGGAGGTTCGAATCCTCCCCTCTCCACCATCTTTTTGGGGCGGGAATAGCTCAGTTGGCTAGAGCATCAGCCTTCCAAGCTGAGGGTCGCGGGTTCGAATCCCGTTTCCCGCTCCAAGATATAGGCCCACGTAGCTCAGGTGGTAGAGCACATCCTTGGTAAGGATGAGGTTCACCGGTTCGAGTCCGGTCGTGGGCTCTTAACTATTATGAGAGCTTTGAATTTTTCAAAGCTCTCAGAAAGAAGCTGTAATTATGAGTTATTTTAAGTTAATTTTTTGGGGGGTCTGGTCTCCGCCCCGGAGGGGGTGTAACCCCCAGTGTAAAAAGGGGTTATGCAAAGCTCTCTATTATGATTAAAAGAGGGAATTTAATATAGATCTCTAATCTTTTATTCTTTTTGGAGGTAACATATGGGCAAGGAGAAGTTTATAAGGAAGAAGCCGCATGT